>CAZMXY010000003.1:49904-81649 GCA_964570345.1 uncultured Rhodothermales bacterium
GGATCACGCCTTCACCTATCGAACGCCCACCATTCCATTCACGGATTCAATCAACCGGGCCGAGTCGTAACCCAGGCCATTCTTGAACACGACGTCCACGTTGCGAATCTCCGCCGGTCGGGCGACAGGGTCACCGGAAATGACGACTAGATCGGCTGTCTTGCCCACCTCAATCGAACCCACGTCGTCGTCGATTCCGAGAATACGAGCACCGTTGAGCGTCATAATCTGGATGGCCTCGACGGGAGTGAATCCCGTCTCGAGGAGCAACTCGAAGTTACGCTGATCTCCGTAGCCCGGAAGCGCGCCGCCGTATCCGGTAGGATCGACACCTGCCGCGAGGAGGCCTCCTGATCGTACGAACTTCAACTCGAACTGTTGACTCTTCTTGAAGAGATCCGTGCTCACGCGAAAGATCCGCTCATTCGCAGGGTCGGAGATCGATTCTCGCGTATTCAAGTACTCTTTTCGCACTTCGTCGGACATGGCTTCTAGTACGCGATCCTCCAGTGGCGGACGATTCGGCACGAACATTTCGTAGACCGCTTGGGTGGAGGTCATGCCGACGCCGTTTTCGATCATCATGTCGATGATTTTCTGTACCTCGGGTCCGTCGACGTCGACTTCGGCAAGCCGATCGAAATGGTCGGGCGGGCATTGATCGGGCGATTTGTTCGGATGAAAGTCGGAGCTCGCGAAGAGGCCGTGCTCCAGGTTGTCTATGCCGCGCTCGATCGCTTCGCGATAGGTCACGGAGCAAAGATGCGCGGTCACCTTCACACCATGCTTGTGCGCTTCGTCTATCAAGTACTCGAGCTCGTCTCGGCCGATGTCCGTGTATGCCTTCAGCCAGGTCACCCCCTCCTCTGCCCAGTAAGAAGCCAGCCGGCGTGCGTCCTCCTCATCGTAAACGCGGCTCATTCCGCTTACGCCGGAGCCTCCGGTGACGTACGGCCCGGCGGCAAACGTTTTCGGACCGGGCACGTCACCGCGATCGATGGCGGCGCTGAGATTCAGTTCGGCGTACGGCGACATGCTGCCCGTCGTTCGGACGGTCGTGACGCCCGAGGCCAGATACAGTATGGGCGCGCTGTGATTCAGCTGAATGCTGCGCATCGACGTCATGTAAAACGTATGATTGTGCAATCCCACGAAGCCCGGAATGACAGTGCTGCCGTCGAGATCAAGCACCTCGGCGTTCACCGGCGCCTCTACGTCGTCAGCGGCTGCGATTGCCTGAATGCGGCCGTTCCGGATGAGCACGGCTTGATCCTCCTTCGGTGGGGCGCCGGTCCCGTCAACGACGCGTACGTTCCTCAGCAAGACGATGGGCGCGTCGACGCGCAGATACTGCTGAACCTGCGGACTCACCGCCGTCTGACCCAACGTAGCCGCCGCTGCCAGGGTGGACACGAGTAAAAGCGACAGTACGCGACAGCACTTCCGAAGCGGGTTATGCATGTTCAGTTCCTCCATGTATTCGCTGGCAAGCGGACGCACCGTCGGTCATGTCCACGTGCACGTTGCGTATATCGGGTTCGGGGCTCATCTCTCGGAGGTTCACTCGACGACGTCGACCACCATCATCATACCCGAGTCGAGGTGCTCGGCGATGTGGCAGTGGACCATCCATTTTCCCGGATTCGAAAGATCAAGCAAGAGTTCGGCCTCAGAGCCCACGGGCAAGAGCACCGTATCCTTCCAGACCAGATTATCGTTCGGCACGCCGTCCGTCGAGAGCACGAGGAAGCGCTGGCCGTGAACATGAAGCGGATGCTGCATCGCATGAAACGCATTTCGGTCGTTCGAAACGACCACTTTGACCACGTCGCCGCGCGAGAACGTCCAGTCGATCTCCATGTTTTCCTTGCCGGTCTCGAGATCTCGAAGTTTCCAGCTCACCTCGTTGCCGGTCGTAATCCAATTCATCATGGGCATCGTGTCGACCCATTCAACCGGATTGAAATAGATCGGATCGAGTCGCATCATCTGGCGAACGACTTCCGGCAAGCCGTCGACGTCCATCGTCAACTGAAGCTTTTTGTCGGGTGGTCTCGCGAATTCCGAGCGGTAGCGCGCGACGTCCTCCGCGACGTCCGCATTCCTTCGAAGATCGAAAAAGGCCTTTCGATGGCTCTCAGCTACAAGCTCGTCCGTGACGGAGACGACACCGAGCGTGTCAACCTCTGCGAAGAACGCGCCGGTGCGATGATTCAGTCCTTGAACGCGATTCACCAGATGAAACGTGCCCGCATCGGGGAAGTGAACGTCGACAATATAGCGCTCCGCCGGTGAGATCACGACGGATTCTACTATGGACTCTCTTTCATACTTGCCTAAATCGGACGCGACGGCTTTCATCGAGACACCCTCGAAACTTAGGTTGAAAGGCCTCGTGTTCGCGACATTCGTCAGGTAGAAACGGACCACCTCACCACGTCGCGCGGCGAGCGCGTAGTCCGGCTCTCCGTTGACCAAGAGAACGTTCCCGAAACGACCCATCAACATGTAGTTCGACGAACCTTTGCCGTACGGCACGAGGCCCTCCTCACCCAGAAGCAGATCATCCAACATGAGGACTTCCTCTCGATTCACGGGCGCTAGATAGTTGGAATCGCCGGACTGCACGAGCATGTTGCCGTACAAACCCAGGTCCTGCTGGACGTCTTCCCGAGAATGCGGATGATACCAGTACACGCCCGCGTCCGGAAAGTGAACCGTATAGTCGAATGACTCGCCGGGAAGGACCGGATCCTGAGTCACACCGGGAACGCCGTCGAAGCGATTGTCGAGCCGGACTCCGTGCCAGTGAACGGCGGTCGGATGGTCGAGCTTATTCTCAAGTGTCACATGAATGGTCGCGGCCTCCGACACGTACAGAAGCGGTCCAGGGTACTGCTCATTGAAGGCATACATGATCAGCGTTCGCCCCTTGATCGTCCTCCGGACCATTCCGGCTACCAGCACGAGCGAATCGCCATCGGACAGTTCGACGAGGGTTCGCCGTCGAGCGAACGGCACGTCATTTAGGTCGTCGGGCGAGGGCAGATATGGATCTTCCAGAGGAGTGACACCGACCATTCCAGGGGCCATCGGTATGAGAGGATGCATGGGCGGCATCGACCAGTTGCCGTGCCCATGGGCGTGCTCCCTGCCCTCCATCTCCTCCGCCCGCGAGAAAGCCGCAAGCGGTGAGAGGCTCAATAAGTCGTGAGGTTGAAGGAGGCTGCTGGGAGACCTTCCGCGCATTACGATCCGGCCTGCGGGCGTCTCGATTGCCGCCGAGGCCTCCGCGGTGACCATCAGCGTAAACTTGTTAAGCGACACCTCGCCGAGAAGGGACGTGCCATTTTCGATCCGCCCCAAGCGGACGTACGGGTGCAGATTCGGTGGGGTCGCCCAGGCTACGTATACACCGTACGGACCGAGATCAGCAGGCGCGGGAAGGCCTCTCGCTTCGATCTCTATCGTATATCGCGGCACGCCGTCGCGCGTCACCGCGGTTCCGAAAGGGGTGTTCGGCGAAACGAGGCGGGCCCTGCCGCTGAGGTCGTGGAGCCCACGAGCCGGAATCAGGTCGATACAATAAAGATCGGGAAAATGCATGCCGTCTACCTCACCGGCGTACCGGCACGAGATTCCCGGCTCCTGCGCCGTTGCGGTTCCGACGACGAAAGTCGTAACGAGAACGAGCCACGGGCCGCAATCACTCCGTCGACGACCGATCATCCTCAGGCTGCTGCACCTTTTGGGGATCGCGCGACGACGAGCGTTCGACCTATCGAGACGCCTACTATGACGTCGAAACCGATACATGCTACGGGATACCAGAGGGGTACGAAGTCTACGTCCACCGCGACATGGAGCGCCACGTCCCAGAGGACGTGTGCGAACCAACCGGCCGCGAGCCACCATAAGGAATGGCGGTATCCGAGGTAAGCGATACCAACAAACAGGAGCACCCCGCCGATCTCGACCATGAGCCAAGCGTCTTCCATCGCGGCCATGGCGAAAGCCACGTAGACGAATGTGGCAACGACGAGGGCCTGCGCAAGCATAGCGCGGCGTTCCGGCTCCGGCATCTTGCGGACGTAGATCACCATGCCGATTCCTACCGCCGTGCCGATCACCAGATAGGACGCAACTTCTAGTAAAGCCATAACAGGATGATCGACGTATACGGCCGGCGTGATCTTGCGAGGGTGACCATGAGCATTGTAAACACCAACGAGCAGACTTGCGAACGGAGATGAGACGTGCCGCTCAACGAGGTGGTCGCCGGTCAATCCAAGCGCACGCGGAGAGAGAATATTTTCCCGTCCTCTGCTACACTGAGGCGCATGCGGTCGGACGACGAGGCCGCTCGTCGATGTCGATTCGTGAGCCATCGCCCCATGGAGATGCCGATTGCGGCTCCGACGGCCAGATCCGTCATCCAGTGCTTGTCGACCGCGAGTCTTGAGAGTGCCGTGCCCGTTGGAATCACGTAAAGTGCGTACGTGAATACGCTCGGATAATAAAGAACCCACGGAGTGATGATACCGAACGAAGCGATCGCGTGGCCGGATGGGTACGACGAGTTACCTTCATGCGAGAGCGGATTCTTTCCGGTGCGATCGAAAAAAGCGTAGGGATCGTACGGATCGGTCCACTCCGGGCGCGCCCGCCCGAATAGACCCTTGAGAAGATAGCCCAGCACTCCGGCGTATACGAGCGTCTGCAGGGAAGTGAACGCGGCGTCCTGAAGTTTAACGTCCTTCGTCAGCATCGAGGCACCGGCTATCGCGATCACCGGAACGTTGATCTTCGGACCGCCCAGATAGTCTAATACCTCGAGAACCTCGCGGAACTCACCGGTATAGATCTGATGCATCTGTTCGGAAACGTCATCGTCCGTCCATGCAACGGCAAACGTTCCTCCGAGCAGTCCGGCCGAATACAGCGCGAAACGCGGATTCCAGACAGAACAAGCGAGCGCTCCGACGTCCTTGACCATCCAGCGAAAAATACGGACTCGGCTTGAATCCACGCTTCGAGACGGTGCGCCCGTGCCGTAAGATTCGTTGACGATGATCAGGATGCGTTCCGTACGAATGGAGGTGATTCCCGCTGCGGCTTCGGCGGTAGAGACGTGCAGAAGAAAGGCCAACAATGCGCCTTTGAATCCCGACGAGACGTTCACGACAGCCATGAAGATGCACGGAAATGTGGCGCTGAACGGACCCCTGGATGACAGGCGCCGAAGAGATAGGCGGCAGGAGTAGATCCGCGTCCTCGAGCGATCAAGCACCGCCCTCCGTATCACCACCCTCGTGACCGGCTTCGCCGCCTCCTCCCTGTTCGGGCGGATTGACCTCCAATTCAATGTCCGGACCATCCTCATCGGGCCGGGGGGAATCGGACGGACGAAAAAAGAACAGAAATACGACCACGGCAATCAACACGAGCACCACGATTGCAACGATCGCCGTGTTGCTTCCGCTTCCGTTTGTGCGATCAGCCATGTGTTTCTAGCTCCGCTTCTACCTTTTCGTTAGGGAGGATGTCATCTTACCGCGGCTCCTCAATTCGGACAGCAACGCGTTTGTTACGTCTCGAAACCTAAAGGTGAGCTCGACCGCAACGGGGCGATGATCGGAGGCCCGGATGGAGTAGGAATCGACGACTATTGCCGGGACCGCGCTCTACAGGCACGACCCGGATCGCCGTCAGATACCCTCGTCGTAGACTAGATCACGACGAGCTCCGTCGTCGCATTCGTCAAATTGTCGCAGCCGGTCGAACGCAGTTGAACCATGTCCTCGATTCGAATTCCGAACCGATCCGGCAAATAGACGCCCGGCTCGATAGTTACGACGCATCGGTCGGGTAAAGCATAATCCGTGGTGTACGACACGCGGGGCCACTCATGAACTCGGCGCCCTACTCCGTGACCGAGACCGTGTGAGAAAAACTCACCATATCCCGCTTTCTTGATCACGTCTCGCGCCACGGCGTCCAGGTCGGACGACCGCATATTCGAGCGAGCCGCCGAAATGGCGCGTCGTTGGGCGAGGCGGACGACTTCATATACTTCGCGTACGTCGTCGTCGGGTTCGCCTATCGCGATCGTCCTCGTCATGTCCGATGCATAGCCGTCGACAACGCATCCGAAGTCGAGCAGGAGCACGTCACCCTTCCCGACGTTTCGATTGGTGGGTTGACCGTGCGGCAGCGCTGAGTGGGGTCCCGAAGCGACAATGGGTTCGAATGACATCTTCTCGGCTCCGAGGCGAAGATGGCGGCAGACTATCTCTGCTGCGATCTCCTTCTCGGAGGTTCCGGGTCGAATCCACTCCAGGACGTCTTCTAAGACCGTTTCGGAAAGTCGCTGCGCCGCGCGCATGCGATCGACGGCTTCGTCGCATTTCGGTGCGACGTCCGGTGCGAGAAGCTCCTTCGCGCCGATCCATTCTATGTCGGTGAATTGCTTCGTCAGCGACTCGTAGGTCGCAACGGAGACGTCATCGGACTGGAACGCTGCGCGGCGGCAACCAGCGAGGAGGCCGGCTTCTGCGACGTGACCCAGCAAGTCGTGGCCGCCCATGATTACGCGGGCACCCTGAACTTCGCGCTTCGCTTGCGTTTCGTAGCGCCCATCCGTGAGGAAGACGGCGCCGTCGTTCCGAACCAGCAGCAGTCCGTTCGATCCCGAGAATCCGCACGCCCACTCAACGTCGGATATGGAAGTGAGAAGAATCGCGTCGACGTCGAGTCGCTCGAGGTGATCTTGCACCGTGTCCATACAGGTACTCGACCTCGATTGCCTCATTTGAATTCAAACGTCGCTTGGTATTTGAGCAGGACCCAGAGCGAGAAGGCGCCGAGGGCGGTTCCGATCGGAAAGCTAAAGAGATCGATCACCGCGAGTACGATCGTCATCGTGCGCGCCCAGGAAAAACGCCGAATGAGCCCGATTCCGGCAAAGATCGAGGGGAAGCCGATGCCCAGGAGTATGAGTGCGGCAGTGCCGCTCGCTCCCATCCCGACCGCCCACGCGGCAATTAAGGGAAACAGAAACGCACCGGCCGTAACGGTGAGAAGCATGAACGTCGCGACCCCGACCAGCACGATTCCGTAGGCGACGTGGAGATACCCGATAAGATCGATCCGTCTCGTGAGATTCATGTCTTTACGTCGTGTTCGCCCCTGAGCAAAACACGCTCTACGAACGATTCGACGTGAAGATGCGCACGAGGTCGCCGCCGGCGGGGCACCTAGCTTCGCGTACTATAGTTCGGCGCCTCTTTCGTGATGAACACGTCGTGCGGATGGCTTTCGCGCTGCGCCGCGCCGGTCACTCGAATGAATTGAGCACGCTCGTGCAATTCGGGCAGTGAAGCGGCGCCGCAATAGCCCATCGCCGCACGCAGTCCTCCCAGCATCTGATAGACGACCTCGCTCAGGTACCCGCCGTATGGTACGCGGCCTTCGATGCCTTCGGGTACGAGCTTTTCCAGGTCGTCTTCTGCATCCTGAAAATACCGATCCTTGGAGCCGGCCTCCATGGCGCCTACCGAACCCATTCCCCGGTAGCTCTTATATTTACGGCCCTCGTAAAGAATCGTCTCACCGGGACTTTCCTCGACACGGGCGAAGAGCCCCCCTATCATCACGGCGTTCGCGCCGGCCGCGATCGCTTTCGGAATGTCGCCGGTCTGTTTTATGCCGCCGTCGGCGATGACGGGAACGCCCAGCGCACGTGCCACCGCCGTGCACTCCATGATCGCCGTCAGCTGCGGAACGCCGACTCCGGCTACGACGCGTGTCGTACAAATCGATCCCGGACCGATACCGACTTTGACGGCGTCGGCGCCGGCCGAAATGAGATCCTCCGTCGCCTCCGCCGTACCGACGTTTCCGGCGATCACGTCAAGTTCGTCCGAAAAGTTCTTGACCTTCTCGACGGTGCGCAGGACGCCTTCCGAATGCCCGTGTGCGGTATCGACGACGACGAAATCGATGCCGGCCTCGATGAGTGCGCTCACACGATCGAGCACGTCGGCCGTCACCCCGACGGCAGCGCCTACGCGGAGTCGACCGTGCTCGTCCTTGCACGCGTGCGGATGCTTCCGCTTCTTCTCCAGGTCTTTGAACGTGATCAGGCCCTTCAAGTATCCTTGTTCGTCAACGACGGGAAGCTTTTCGATCTTGTGTTCCTGAAGGATGGCCTCCGCCAGTTCCAGGGTCGTCCCCACCGGCGCCGTAATCAGTTTCCCCTGCGTCATCATCGAGCGCAACTCCTCTTTTCCGTCCCGCTGAAATCGGAGATCGCGATTCGTTACGATGCCGGTCAAGCGATGATCGGCATCGACGATGGGAATTCCCCCGATGTGGAATCGCGCCATCATCGATCGCGCGTCGGCAACCGTGTCCTCCGGATGGAGCGTAATGGGATCGAGGATCATGCCGCTCTCTGAACGTTTGACGCGCCGTGCTTCGGCCGCCTGTCGTTCGATCGACATGTTTTTGTGGAGCACGCCTACACCGCCCTCGCGCGCCACTGCGATCGCCATTTCCGCCTCGGTAACGGTATCCATGGCGGCGGAAAGCAGCGGGACGTTCAGTTCGATGCGCGGCGTGAGCCACGTTTTAGTCGAAACGTCTCGAGGCATGACGCTAGATCGCTGCGGAACGAGCAGAACGTCGTCATAGGTCAACCCCTCCGTCCTGATTCGCTCTATGGTTCTGCTGTCGGTAATCATGTCGGCAGTCTATCTAAGTGAAAAGACGCACCGCTCGATGCGGATCGTTGCCCGATCGGCGCCGACGACGTCAAGGCGTCCGTCGACCGGCTTCAGTTCAGGCTCACCTGCCGTCGGAGCCGTCTTACCTCGTGATCCGACAACCGGCGCCATCTCCCTCGTCGCACTCCCTCGACGGTAAGACCGGCATAGTTCACCCGCTCCAGGTCCACGACGTCGTGCCCGAGGGCCGCGAGCATTCGCCGAATCTGTCGGTTTCGCCCCTCATGAATACTCAAGCCGATGTCGCGCTGATCGGGAGGAGCGACGTAGGCCGCCTTGTCGACGGCAACCTCCCCATCCTCGAGCAGCACACCCTTCCGCAACTGATCGAGTTCATGCGGTTTGACCGGTTCTTTCGTCTTAACACGATAGAGCTTGTCGATCTCGTAGCTCGGGTGCATCAGCCGGTGTGCGAGCTCCCCATCGTTCGTTACAAGCAGCACGCCCGTCGTCTCGCGGTCGAGTCGACCAACGGGAAACAGGCCACGCTTTTCCTCGTCCTCCAGCGCGATCAAATCCATCACGGTATCGCGGTCCCGAGGATCGTCGGTCGTCGTGATCGTGTCCCTGGGCTTGTTTAGGAGGATGTAGACGTGTCGAGTTGGTGAGATCGAGCGACCGTTCACTCGTACGTCATCCGATTCGCGTACCCGTGAGCCCAACTCGGTGACGACGTCTCCGTTCACGATGACGCGGCCCTGCTCGATTAGAGCGTCGGCCTTCCGACGCGAGCATACGCCGGCCCGCGCGATAAACTTGTTGAGACGAATGAAATCGGACCCGTCGGCTGAGACGCCCGTCGGCGGCCCGTTCCGCTGACGGCGCGCACGCGCGCCAACGTTCCCATCCCCTGTGGTTCCGCGCGAGGCATCGCGGCCTGAATATGATGAATTCCTTGGCATCGAACGCGCAATCGAAGAACGGCGCCGGCATCGCCAGAAGGCTGAGCCCGGTAAGCGAGGCAGGTGCCCGAAGAGTTGTGGGATGAACGTGCAACGAACTCTCGAGTTCTGACGTTCGCCAAAAATGTACCGCCCGAAGCGAGCCGATCAGCCGGCTTCCAGCTCACGCTTTCGGCGGCGATAAAGGAGCACGACGACGACCAACATGCCGAGGGGAAGGATGACGTCAACGAGGAGATTCCCCTTCCCTTCCCTTTCGAAGAAATAATCGTAGCTCCCCAGCAACAGCGCGACGACCGCAAGGAGGGCGGCGCCCACGTAGAGTATTTTAAGCGCGACGGTCATCGAGCTGGGTGCGGTTATCTATTGATCGTCGCCGGCCGGCCGCGCATTCTCGACCTCTTCGCGACCGGAATGCTCGTAAACGTCCGACTCCGTCGATTCGTCGATCGGATCCGGCTCGCCAACGTCACCGACGGCCTTCTCTTCCTCGAGCCGGAGGAGCTGGGCACGCTCCTTGTTGAACGCGGGATCATCAAGGATTTCCTCGATTTCTCGAAGGTCCGGCAAATGATCCAGACTGTTGAGGCCGAATTGCTCGAGAAAGAATCGAGTGGTCCCATAGAGAAGGGGGCGGCCTAGAGAGTCACTGCGTCCAATGACGTCCAGCATGCCTTTTTCTAAGAGTTTGTTTACGGCGTATCCTGAGTCTACGCCGCGAACGAAGTCGATCTCCGGCTTCGTACAAGGTTGTTTATACGCTACGATGGATAGCGTCTCCATGAGCGAACGTGAGAGGCGCTGTTCCTGCTCTCGGTTAAAGTAAGACTTCAGGAACGGAGCGACGGAGGATATCGTCGCCATTCGGTATCCTTCCGCCCAGGTCTCGATCCTGAAGGTGCGCTCCGTCTCCTCGTAGCTCCTATTGAGGCGGTCCACGGCCTGGCGGATCTGGGATTCGTCGGGTCGATCCTCGTTCGTAACCTCCACGTAAACGTCGGCGATCGCTTCCGGCGCGACCGGGGTATCGGCTGCGAATATGAGTGCCTCAGCTACCCGCTGAAGCCCTCGTTCCATCAATTCGTGAATCGAAGCCACGTAAAAATTAGTTCAATTTCTCGGCCTGATCGGGTTCTCGAGCTTCCAGATGGAAGTCAATCGGCTCGCCATCCGAAACGGCGACCCATACACGCTGCTGCCGCACCAGTTCGAGAATCCCGAGAAATGCTGCGATGATGAACGACTTCGAGCGTCCGCTCACGGCGGAAGCAAACGAAACCGTCGTTTGTTTCGCAAGGATGCCCAAAATGAATTTCTGCTGTTCCTCTATGGTGTACTCTTCACGCACGACGGCATGCGAAGGCTCCTCGGGCGCCTCCGTGAGAATACGGCGCAGCGCCGAGATCAGATCGAAGACCGACGCGTCGTAGGACACCTCCACCTGACCTTCCCAGCGCGGCCGTTCCGAGGACGCATGTCCTCGGGTAAATCGATCGGATCGATTCTCGTGGAGATCGGTCAAATTCGCCGATGCCTCTTTGAATCGTACGTATTCGAGCAGGCGTTCGACGAGCTCACGACGGGGATCGATCGCATCCCCCTCGTCGTCCACGGCCTGCTTCGGCAAAAGCATGCGCGCCTTGATGTGGATCAGCAAGGCCGCCATGTACAGGAAGTCGCCTACGCTGTCCAGATCGACGCGCTCGAGAAGCCGGACGTATTCCAGATATTCGTCTGCGATCTGCGCTATCGGTATGTCGAATACGTCGAGTTCGTCCCGGCGTATGAAATAGAGCAGTAGATCGAGAGGACCTTCGAAGTCCTCGATTCGAATGCGGTACATAATCGTCCTACGACCTGGTACGAAACCACTCGACCGTCCGGGCCAACCCGGCCTCGAGCGCGACCGACGGTTCCCATCCCAGCTCGCGTTTCGAATATGAGTAATCGAGCACGCTTCGGCGCTGTTCGCCCGGACGACCCGCCTCATGCACCTCTTCAGCGGAGTCGTCGACGTGGGAGCGGATTGCCCGAAATAGTTCGATCACGTCGGTTTCCTGCGACGTCCCCACGTTGAACGTACCAGAGCGATCGTACTCCAACGCCCGCAGGTTCGCCCGAACGACGTCCTCCACGAAGACGTAGTCTCGCGTTTGTCGCCCGTCGCCATAGATGACCGGCTGTTTGCCCTCGAGCATCCGCTCGGTGAAGATGGCGACGACACCTGCTTCCCCATGCGGATTCTGACGCGGCCCGTAGACGTTCGCGTAACGAAGCGCAACGTAGGATACGTCGAACGCCTGATCGTAGTAGTACAGGTACCGTTCGGTACAAAGTTTCGTAATTCCGTACGGAGACAACGGCCTTAGCGGGTGGGATTCGTCCTGCGGGGCATATTCCGGTTCGCCGTAGATGGCACCTCCCGTAGACGCGAAAACGACCTTTTGCAGCCCATGCTCCTTACCCGCCTCCATCAAGTTCAGGAATCCGATTACGTTGACGTCGGCATCGAATCTCGGATCCGCCACCGATCGCCGGACGTCCATTTGGGCGGCATGATGAACGAGGACCTCGTACCGCTCGCGTTCGAAGAGCGGGACTACGGAGCGGGAACGGACGTCCATCTCGTGAAATACGGCTCCCGCCGGAACGTTTTCCTTCTTGCCGCTCGACAAATCGTCCATTACGTGCACTTCGTATGCTCGGGCCACGAGCGCGTCGGCCACGTGGGATCCGATAAATCCTGCCCCTCCAGTGATGAGAATTTTCATTTCGGTCAGATATGATCACGCTTCGGCGATGGATCGGTCGATGCTCGTCCCCGGACGACGGGCATCGGATGATAACCGGTCTTGCGCAAAGGTGGAAACGAACTTTCAAAAAATCCCCGAAGAGCCGTTCGGTGCATGCAACGCGTGACCATAGCGCCGAATCGACGTCCATTCCTCGTTTGCAGTGCGGGCACGCCTCAATTCTGAGGCAGCAAAACGACACTCGAGAAATCGTCCCGCTCAAATAGCCGCCGTGCCACGCGCCGTACGTCTTCGACGCTCGTCTTCTCGACGTCCGCGTTGATTTCATCCAGCGTGATGTAGCGCTTGAAATACAACTCCTGGCGGCCGATTCGCATCATGCGATTACTCATGCTTTCGAGGCCAAGCATCACGGACCCCTTGACCTGGCTCTTCGCCTGACTCAACGTGCGGCTGCTGACGGGCTCGTTGGCGACCTTTTGGAGTTCTTTGAAGATGAGCTTTTTCGCCCGCTCGATTTTGTTAGCGTCCGTTCCCATGTAGACACCGAAATCTCCGGTATCTGAATGCATGTTCATAAAGGAGTAGACGCTATAACAGTAGCCGTACCTTTCCCGAATGTGCTGATTCAGACGGCTCGACATACCGCCACCGAGAATCGTATTCAGCACGGTGAGTCCGACACGATCCTCGTCGTGTATGTCCAGGCCTCGCGTCCCGACGACGAGGTGTGCCTGTTGAATGGGACGTTTCTCCTCGACGTGTCGCGGCTCGTATCCATTGATGGGCGTGCGACGGGTGCGACGCGCATGGGATCGTGACGCCGCGAACGCTTTCCTGGCATACCGTACTACGTCGTCGTGCTCGGCATTTCCGGCCACGGCCAGGACGATGCGATCCGGTGTGTATCGCCGATACATGTAGTCGACGAGTTGGTCACGCGAAAAAGCCGTGACGGTTTGCGGCAGGCCGATGACAGGATGACCGAGCTCATGTCGATCGTAGATGACCGACTCGAACCGGTCGAAAATCAGCTCTTCCGGATTGTCCTCATACATTTTCATCTCTTCGAGGACGACGTCTTTCTCCTTCTCCAGTTCTTTTTCGGGAAAATTCGGCGACAGGACGAGGTCGCAGACCATATCGACGGCGCGTTCGAGATGCTCGTCGAGCGAGCGCGCATAATAGCACGTGTATTCCTTGCTGGTGAACGCGTTGAGGTATCCACCGACCGCTTCCATGCGCTGAGCGATGTGGTGCATACGCCGCTTCGACGTACCTTTGAACACCATGTGTTCGATGAAGTGGCTGATGCCGCATTCCTCTTCGCGCTCGTCTCGGCTGCCCGTAAAGATCCATACGCCGACGGAGATGGACCTGACCGACGGTATGGTCTCGCTTATAACGCGGACGCCGTTCTCGAGCGTCGTCCTGCCGACGCGAGGATAGGTGTGGGCTGCACTCATTATTTCCATCCGCGGTATACAAAAACGAGGACCGAAGATGGGGAATCGAAGATAGAGCGCCTTTTGGGTCGCTCTATCGATCCTCTATCCTCGATCCTCGATAATATGAGGGGGACGTGGTAGGCGCCGCCTACCTCCGACCGCCCCGGTTTCCGTCACGGCCGCGTCCTCCGCGGCTTCCGCCCCGACCGCCGCCATTTCGGCCACGACCCCGATCGCCACCACGACCTCCGTCGCCGCCGCGACTTTCCGGCTGGCCGTTTTCGGGCGCAGGGAGAAACGGTTTACGGCTGAGTCGAAGTCGACCGTCGTCCCGCACTTCAATGAGCTGCACCTTGACTTTGTCGCCCACCTGGAGATAATCCTCCACGCGCTCAACGTATCCGTGATCCAGCTCCGAAATATGCAGAAGACCTTCCTTGCCGGGAAGAATCTCGATGATGGCTCCGAAACTCTGAATGTTCTTGACGGTGCCCTCGTATACCTCGCCGGCCTCGGGCACGGTGACGATGCCTCTAATGATCGTGATCGCCGCTTCCGCGTCTACCTGGTTGGTTGCCGCGATCGTGATGTACCCTTTGCCCTCTCGCTCTTCGATCTCGACCGACGTGTTCGTATCGCGCTGGATACCCTGGATGATTTTACCACCCGGACCGATGACGGCGCCGATGAATTCGGCGTCGATGGCCAGCTGTGTGAGTCGCGGCGCGAAGGGCGACAGCTCGGGTCGAGGTTCGGCCAGCGTTTGATCCATGACGTCCAAGATGTGCAGCCGCGCGTCACGGGCTCGTTCGAGTGCCGTGCGCATAACGTCGCGTGTCAGCCCGGCCATCTTGATGTCCATCTGACATGCCGTAATGCCGTCACGCGTGCCGGCCAACTTGAAATCCATGTCTCCGAGATGATCCTCCGTCCCGAGGATGTCGGTCAAAACGGCCGTTCGGTCTCCCTCGCTAATGAGGCCCATCGCGATCCCCGCGACCGGCATCTTGAGCGGGACGCCGGCATCCATGAGAGCGAGCGATCCCGAACAAACCGAGGCCATGGATGACGACCCGTTCGACTCGAGCACGTCGGCATTGAGACGGATGGTATAGGGGAACGATTCATACGCCGGCAGGCTCGGGGAGAGTGCACGCTCAGCCAGCATTCCATGGCCGATTTCTCGGCGGCTTGCACCCCGTAGAAACCTGGCTTCGCCGACCGAGAACGGCGGAAAGAGATAATGCAGGAAGAATCGTTTGTCTTCGTCGTCGAAGATCTGATCGACGGCCTGCACGTCGCGGCCGGTACCCAGCGTCACGGAGGCGAGGACTTGCGTCTCGCCTCGCGTGAAGATGGCCGATCCATGGACGCGAGGTAGATACCCGACTTCCGTCCAGATGTCGCGAATCTCGTCGAGCCCGCGGCCGTCGAGACGCTTCTTCTCGTCTAAGATCATCTCGCGCATCTCCTGCTTCTCGATCGCGGCGACGGCTTGACGGATTTGCGCTTCGGTGTAACCCTCTTCTGTCGCTTCGGCTCGGACCTGCCCCAATTCCGGGTTGTCCTCTCCGAGCAGTTCGGTGACGACCTGCTCCTTCAGGTCGCGGATCCCGCCATAGAACGTTTCCTTGTCGTAGGGCAGGCGGAGGTGCTCTTTGATTCGGCCGCGAAGCTGCGCGCGAACCCGCTCAAGGATGCCGTCCGGCAGGGTAACGAGCTCGTATTCGAACGGAACGGTCTTTCCGTAACCACTTACGAGATCGTGCTGCGCCCGGCACAGCTTCTTTATCGCGTCGTGCGCGAGATCGAGCGCTTCGAGAAGGTCCTCCTCGCTGATTTCCTTCATTTCGCCCTCGACCATGACGATGGCGTCTTCTTTGCCCGCCACGACGAGGTCGATGTCGGACTGATCGGTCTCGGCCATCGTCGGATTGACGATGAACCGGCCGTCGACCCGGCCGACGCGGACCTCGGCGATGGGCCCGTCGAACGGCGCGCCGGCAAACATGAGGGCCGCGGATGCGCCGAGGCCGGCCAGGACGTCCGCATCGTACTCCTCATCGGCCGAGATCACGAACGCGATGATCTGAACCTCGTGGAAAAACCCGTCGGGGAAGAGCGGCCGGATGGCCCGGTCGATCAGCCGGGACGAAAGGACCTCTTTGTCCGTCGGCCTCCCTTCGCGCTTTATGAAGCCGCCTGGAATCTTGCCGCCGGCTGAAAATTTCTCTCGATAATCGACCGTCAAAGGGAAAAAATTCTGGTCTGTTCGGACGTCCTTCGATAGGACGGCCGTGCACAACACCATCGTGTCGCCCTGTCGTACGACGACCGATCCCCCGGCTTGCTTTGCAAGACGACCTGTCTCCAGCGACACCGTCTTGCCGGGTGCAATTTCAATCTCCCGAATGGTTGGTTCTGACATTTCGCTCTCTTTCTCAGTAAACAGGAACTAGTGATTTCTTCGCTCTACACAGCAGCTCATTGCGCGATGCCCCTCGTATGCCGGCGGAACGAGCCGTCGAATGCGGGGGACGACCGGTACTCGCCTGGGGTCACGGAAGCTTGCGTTCCGATTTCAAGTCTATTTTCGCTCGAATGACGTGTCTTCCGTCCCTATTCTCGTTTCAGTCGAGGGACAAATAACGCAACGGCATCCCCCGAGCCGAAGGATGCCGTGCGGCGTTCGATCAACGCTATTTTCGAATTCCCAGTTCCGCGATGATGGATCGATACCGTTCGATGTCCTGATCCATCAGGTAATTCAACAGGCGACGGCGTTTTCCGACGAGCTTCAACAGCCCGCGCCTCGTGGAATGGTCTTTCGGATGATTTTTCAGATGTTCCGTCAGCTCGTTGATGCGAGCCGAGAAGATGGCGATTTGGACTTCCGGCGCTCCGGTATCATTACCGTTCTTGCCGAACTTCGCCACCAACTCTTGTTTTCCGTCCTTCGTGATCATGTAAGATCCTCTTTAGATTATGCCATCGTAAAGAAGAACAGGGATTGTTCGAGGATACCCGTCTCAGACTCCACGTTCTTGGCGCTTCCATTGCTCGATCCTGGCAACCTGACACGTGAAACTCGAAACCTGAGACCGCACGAGATGCTTGCTAGCCGGTCGTGCCGAGCAGTTCCTTGCAACGCGCCCTATCTCGAGAAAGTTGCTCGACGAGCGCCTCAACGGAATCAAACTTCCGCTCGTCGCGCATTCTTTCGACGAATTCTATGCGAAGATCTTGCCCGTAGAGATCGTCCTCGAATTCGAGGAGATGCACTTCCAGCGTGGCTTCGCGGCCGCCAAAAGTCGGCCGGCGTCCGATGTTCATCATCCCGTCGTATCGCTCCGGCACTCGGGAGCCGTCTTGCGTCGTGACGATCTGAACGAGCACGGCATAAACGCCGTTTGCCGGCACGACTTTGCGTGGATGGTTGACGACGAGGTTCGCGGTCGGAAAACCGATCCGACGGCCGCGCCCCTCCCCTCGGACGACCTGGCCCGAAAGACTGTACGGTCGGCCGAGCAGCTCACCCGCAAGTCTGACGTCTCCCTGTTCGGTAAGGGCTTCGCGGATTTCGGTCGACGAGACGACGTGTTCTTCGACGACCTGAGCCGGGATGACGTCGACCGTGTATCCATGCTGGCGGCCGAGTTGCTCGAGGAGGCTCGCATCGCCGCGACGATCTCGGCCAAAGGCATGGTCGTATCCGATGACGATCTCCTGGAGTCCGATTCGACGGACGAGAACGTCCTGTACGAAGTCTTCCGCCTGCAGTCGCGAAAACTCATCCGTGAACGGGATGACGATAAAACGGTCGATGCCCAGACTCTCCATCGCCTCTGCCCGCTCGTCGATGGTCATCAACAAGGGCACTTCTTCTCCGTGGACGACCTCGCGCGGATGCGGACTGAAACTGAGCACGACGCTCGTCCCGTCTCGATCCTTGGCTCTACGTACGAGATATCGGATGATGGCCCGATGCCCGACGTGCACGCCGTCGAAGGTGCCGACGGTAATGACGGAAGAGGTGTCCCGTTGAATCTGATCGAGGCCGTACTGTCGCTTCATGCGATGGGACGAATCATTCAGCGTTGAACGGAGGCCTTCGCCGCGGCGGATTCAACGTCGGACACCCGCCAGGCGTCCTCCACACGGAATTTGCCGATGGCCGTTCGCCTCAGCGCCGATAGATGTGCGCCAACACCCAGTTTGAGCCCGAATTCGTGAGCGAGGCTGCGGACGTAGGTGCCTTTCGAACACCGAAGGATAAACGAGACGTCGGCGCCGTCTCGATTCGTGATCTCGAAGCCCACGATCGTGACCATTCGGGTTGGCGGCACGACGTCTTCGCCTCGCCGCGCCTTCTTGTACAGACGTTCCCCTCCTACCTTTACGGCGGAGTATGCGGGCGCCTGCTGGACGATCGAACCGACGAATTGCCGTCGCGTCCGCTCTAAGTCGTCGTCCGACACCTCGGACCAGTCGTGTTTTTCGTGAACCTCGGTTTCCGCGTCGTAGGACGCCGTGATCTCGCCAAGCCGCAGCACCCCTGCGTACTCTTTGTTCAGGCTCAGAAAGCGATCGTGCAGCTTTGTGGCTCGCCCGACGAGAACGATCAAGAGTCCGGTGGCCATCGGATCGAGCGTACCGGCATGGCCCATCTTACGGACGCCAAGGACCCGCCGGAGACGACGAAGGACGTCGAACGACGTCCATCCATACGGTTTGTCGACCGGAAGAACGACGCGCTCGAGGGAATGGGGCAGACAAGGCGGGGGCCAAACGACGTCGTCCAGGGGGATATCTCGTATGTGAGTGCTGCCCATTCGGCGACTTTCAGACGTTCGTGTCGCGGCGTTCGCGTTCCGCTCGAATACGGTCGAAGAGGTCCTCCATCCGCTTCGCCTCGTGAATGGATTCGTCGAGGAAGAACCTGACTTCAGGTATGATCCGCACCTGATGTCTGATTCGGTTCGCCAGCGACGTGCGAATGGGCGTAGTCAACTCTTCGAGGTGTCGAAAGGCGGCCTGGCGCTGCGAGAGTTCCTCGCCGAATACGCTGACGTCCACGTACGCGATGGACAGATCCTTCGTCACCCGCACGTTCGTCACCGTGAACAATGCAGGAAGCTGAGCTCCGAATTCAGTCTGCAGAACGTCGGCGATCTCCCGCTGCAGCAGCTTGGAGATGCGCTCGGTGCGAATGCTCATGGGATGTCTTTCCGGATTTGCGTGATCACGAATCGCAGCTCTCGGGGCCTGGCGACTCCGTTACGGCACGGCGCTGCCTCAGAACGAGGCCTCGGACCGTTAGCGCACCTCAAGCGTTCGTTTCTCTTCGACGATCTCGAAGCCTTCGAGATGGTCGCCGACTTTGATGTCGTTGAAATTCTCGATCGAAATACCGCACTCGTAGCCGTTCTGTACCTCGCGAACGTCGTCCTTAAAGCGTTTCAGCGACGAGATCTCGCCGTCGTAGATTACGACGCCGTCGCGGATGACGCGGATGCTGTCATTTCGCCGAATCTTACCCTCGACGACATAGGAGCCCGCCACGGTGCCGACTTTCGGCACTTTGAAGATGTCTCGGACTTCGGCGGTGCCGAGCGTAATCTCTTTTTCTGCCGGTGATAGCAGACCTTCGAGTGCGTCGTGAACGTCTTCTATGGCGTCATAGATGACCGAATACGTCCGTATGTCTATCTCTTCCCGCTCGGCCAGTTGCCGCGCACCGGGATCGGGTCTGACCTGAAAGCCGATAATGACCGCGTCGGATGCGGATGCGAGCATAACGTCACTCTCGTTGATGGCACCCACGCCGCTGTGAATGATGTTCAGTGCTACTTCATCGCTGCTTAGCTTTTGCAGCGAGTCCGAGAGCGCCTCGACCGATCCACCCACGTCTCCTTTGATGATCAAATTGAGCTCCTGGAAGTCGCCGAGCGCCAATCGTCGGCCGATCTCGTCGAGCGTGATGTGTTTCTTCTGGCGGAGCGCCTGTTCGCGGTGTATCTGCTGTCGTCGAGCCGATATCTCCTTCGTCTCCTTTTCGTCATCGAGGACGATGAACTGATCACCCGCTTCCGGGGCTCCGTCGAATCCCAGCACGAGTGCCGGCTGCGATGGACCGGCTTCGTCCAGTCGGTTGTCACGCTCGTCGAACATGGCACGAACGCGTCCGCTGTGGATGCCGGCGATGAACGGGTCGCCTACGCGCAGCGAACCGTTACGTACGAGCACGGTCGCGACGTTGCCGCGGCCTTTCTCCAGCCGAGCCTCGATGATGACGCCGTCGGCGTTTCGTACCGGGTTCGCCTGAACTTCGAGAAGTTCGGCTTCGAGGAGTACTTTTTCGAGAAGGTCGTCCACGCCCTCGCCCGTGATGGCGGACACGAGGGCATGCTGGGTTTTCCCACCATACTGCTCTACGAGCACGTTTTGGTCGGCCAGCTGCTGCATGACCCGTTCCGGATTGGCATCGACTTTGTCAATCTTATTGATCGCGACGAGCAGGGGTACTTCCGCTGCGCGCGCGTGGTTGATGGCTTCAATCGTCTGCGGCATGACGGCGTCGTCCGCGGCTACGACCAGGATGACGACGTCCGTCACTTTCGCGCCTCGGGCGCGCATGGCCGTAAAGGCTTCGTGACCAGGCGTATCCAGGAACGTAATTTCGCGTCCGTCAGACACTTCCACTCGATAGGCGCCGATGTGCTGCGTAATGCCACCAGCCTCACCTGCCACGACGTTCGCGCTCCGGATGTAGTCAAGCAGCGACGTTTTACCATGGTCGACGTGGCCCATGACCGTTACGATCGGGGCGCGTGGCTGCAGATCTTCGGGGCGGTCAGGTGCGAGAATGACGTCGTCCGTGCCGAATTCCGTGATGAACTCGACGTCGAAGTCGTACTCATCGGCGACGAAGGAGATGGTGTCGGCGTCGAGCCGCTGATTGATCGACACGATCATCCCGGACTTGAACAGGGTCTGAATGACCTCGTTCACGGGGACGTCCATCAGATTGGCGAGCTCACCGGTTGACACGAATTCGGTCAAGCGCAGGATGCCCTCCTGCTGCTCGCGTTCTCCGAGCTGCAGTTCGCGCTTCTCGGCATGGCGCTCGCGACGGCTGCGACGCCGACGCTGCCGTGCCCGACTCGCGCCCATTTCGAGCTCACGAAGCGTCTGTTGCAGGGTCTGCTCCACGTCTTCTTCGTCGACCGACGGACCGCGCTTCCTTCTGCTCTTCTTCTGTCGTCCCGTCTTCGCCGCGTCGTCAGAGATCTTAACGGTCCCTTCGTCGGTGGAAGCGGCCTTCTTTTTCCGTTTTCTCTTCCGCTTGCGCTTCTTGGGCTTGTCGTCCTCGATCTCGGAAAGATCGACCCTACCGAGGACTTTGGTACCGGCAAGCTGGTACCTCTTGGCGGACAGGACGTGCTCCTCTTCGAGAGCGTCGACCTCATCCTCAATGTCCGGCTCCAACGTCGGCACATCCGTTTTCACCGATGTGTCGCTCGCCTCGCCGTCGTCCTCAGGCCCATCCGCGATCGTCGCCGCAACGACGTCCTCTTCCGGAACGTGGACCTCCGTCTCCTCTTCCACTTCGGCAACCGGCTCTTCCCGTTCGGCGTGAACGTCGGCAGCGGGAACGTCGCCGGCAGCCCGGGGCAGATCTACCGTGTCGGGCTCGGCCTCTTTCTCTCGGGCGGTCTCGGAGGCTTCCGTCTCTCCTACGGCAATCGTTTCCTCCACGACCTCATCCTCGGCCTCTTCCTCGTCTTCGGCCTGCGTCTTTTTCGGAGGGGCGGCTGGGACGTCCGCATCGACGTCTACCCCGTTTACTTCCCCTTCTTCGAGGGCTACGGGGGCAGTCCCTTCCTCATGGCCGTCCTCTACCTCGGCCCGACGTGCGGCGCGCTTCTCCTTTACGCGAGTCGCTACGGCCATGTCGGCCGCAAAAGCGTTCAACAACTCGTCGTATGCATCTTCGTCGACGACGGAGGCATTTAGTCCTTTGCCGTCGAGCGCGGAACCAAAGCCCTCGTCCTGCAGATGCTGTACGAGCGTATCGACCGCTACGTTGAGCTCCTTCGAGATCCTAAAGAGTCTTACTTTTTTAAATTTCTTCGCCATGAACGACACTTTTTCAATCAACACGCACCTTGCAACGACGCTACAGAGGCAGACCGCCCGCTCGACATTCCGGCTCAATTCACTCTAAGCCTTAATCAACCTTCCAATTCTTCCTCTTCCTCGTCTTCGAACTCCAGCTTGATGGTGTCCAACACGTGCTGAGCCGTTTCGTGTTCCAAACCGGAACGCCTTATCAGCTCGTCGATCGAAAGCTCGAGCACTTGCTTGGCCGTGTCGCATCCGATGTTGTGCAGCTTCTCGAGCGTGTCCGGCGTGAACGCGTCGGAAAACTCATCGATCTCAATATCCTCTTCGTCGGCGGCGATTTCGCGGTAGACGTCGATTTCATAGCCCGTCAATCGAGAGGCGAGTCGGATGTTGATCCCACCGCGACCGATCGCCTGGCTTACTTCGTCAGCCTTGACGACCACTTTTGCTCTCGGCGGATCGAGCTCGTCGTTTATGTTTGCCGATAGCGGCGTTGCCGGCGACAGCGCCCGTCCGATCAGCTTGTGCGGATCGTCCGAAAATTCGAGCACGTCGATGTTCTCGTTACCCAGTTCGCGGACCACGGCGTGGATGCGCACGCCCTTCACGCCGACGCACGCCCCGACGGGATCGATACGCTCGTCATGACTGACGACGGCTACCTTGGCACGTTCGCCCGGTTCTCGAACGATCCGTTTGATCTCGACAATGCCGTCATAGATCTCAGGCACCTCGAGCTCGAAGAGCCGCTCCATGAAGATCGGATCGGCGCGGCTGATGATTACCTGCGGATTGCTCCCCGCATCGCGCCGTACTTCCTTCACCACGGCCCGAATCATGTCGCCCTTTCGATACCGGTCCTTATATATCTGTTCGTTTCGGGGGAGAACGAGCTCGACCTTATTGTGGATGACCAGCACTTCACGCCGGCGCGTCTGATAGATCTCACCCACCACGATTTCACCGATGAGTTCGGTGTAATCATGGTAGACGTTCTCCTTCTCGATGTCGCGAATCCGCTGACTGAAGGTCTGACGGGCGGTCATCACCGCCCGGCGCCCGAAATCGGCGACATTCACCTCGCTGGCCACTTCGTCGCCGATCTCGAAATCCTCGTCCACTCCCTTGGCGTCATTCAATTCGATCTGGGTGACGGGATCTTCCAGATCGAGATTCGGGACGACCTCCTGGACGTGGATGATCTGAATGTCACCGTGGTCAGGATTGAAGATGATTTCGAACGAGTCGTCCGCACCGTAGCGTTTGCGAATCATCGCTCTGAAGACGTCCTCGACGATCATCTGTAAGGAGTCGCGGTCGATGCCTTTCTCGCGGGCGATCTCCGCAAAAGAGGAAACTAGGGTCGTGCTCTGCATATGTTCTCTTTTTACGTATAAAACCCTTTTGGGGCAGATACACTTCGGCGCACCTACCAGGGGAGCCGAATCTTCGCCCAAACGACGTCCTCGAACGGAATACTTCGAACGTCTTCGCCCGCATCCAGTTCGATCGCATCGTCGCGAACGCCGGCCAGCGTGCCCTCCAGTTCGGTCGTACCGGACCCGTCCGCCTTTCGATAATGTACTCGCAAGGGACGGCCGACGTTTTTGCGGTATTGCCGTGGAAGTCGCAGCGGTCGGTCAAGACCGGGCGACGACACGTTCAGATCGTATCGGCCGGGAATCAAATCCTCCATTTCGAGAAGAAATCCAATCTCCCGGTTTATTTCGGCAAGCTTTCGCACGTCGAGATTTTCGTCGCTGTCTATGAATACGTCGACGACGCGGGACCCGCCTGATCCTCGCACGTCCACCTCGACGACGAAAACGTCGGTGCCGGCGATGACTTCCTCGACGAGTTCTGCGACTCGCCGCGTCGTTTCGAGGGCCGTTTGATCCACGCTCTCGTTCATCACACTTCCATGTTGCAAAAAGCGCCCGGTCCCGAATGTCGGGGCGGGCGCCAACGCGATTACGCCAACGAAAAAAGGGCGGCTCCGTGAGGCCCCCCTTCCACATACGAAAAAAGGACGGCTGGAGGCGCCCAGGCAAACACTCCTCCGCAGGCATCATAAACGCGACGGGGTTTGGGCAGTTCCGTACGATCCGCTTCTAAACGAGCGTGGTTCGTTTCTCTTCTTCCACCTGCTCCGGATAGTCGAGCATGAAGTGAAGACCCCTGCTTTCTCGGCGCATCTGCGCGCTTCTGATAATCAAATAAGCCACGGAGATCATATTGCGCAGCTCGCAGAGCCCGGCCGAGACCCTCGAGTCACGATAGAACGCTTCGGTCTCGTCGTCGAGCATGCGCGTGCGCCGAAAGGCCCGTTCGAGGCGAAGGCTCGAACGTACGATGCCGACGTAGTCCCACATCACCCGCCGCAACTCTTCCCGATTGTGCGAGACGAGCACCCATTCGTTGGGACGTTGGGTTCCGCTATCGTCCCACTCGGGTACTTCGTCTCGATGGCGAGCCGTTTTCGCGTAATCGACGGACGACCGTACGGCCCGCTCACTGAAGACGAGAGCTTCCAGCAACGAGTTGCTTGCCAGGCGGTTCGCCCCGTGCAATCCGGTGCACGCCACCTCGCCGCACGCGAATAATCCGTTGATCGACGTTCGCGCCAGGTGATCCGTGCGTACGCCCCCGCACTGGTAGTGAGCGGCGGGGACGACCGGAATAGGTTGCTGCATAATGTCGATGCCGTAGCCCAGGCACGTCTCCAGGATGTGAGGGAAGTGCCTGCGTATTTCCTCGGCGGGCCGGTGCGAGACGTCGAGTAGGACGTACTCGTCGCCTCGTTGCTTGAGTTGGTCGTCGATCGCTCGCGCGACGACGTCCCGAGGGGCTAACTCCCCGCGAGCGTCGTACGCCGACATGAATCGCTCCCCACCTTGATTCACCAATCGGCCTCCCGCGCCGCGGACCGCCTCCGAAATCAGGAAGGAATTACCGTCGGGATGAAAAAGCGTGGTCGGATGAAACTGAACGAATTCCATGTTGGCCACGCGCCCTTTGGCGCGGTAGACCATGGCGACGCCGTCTCCCGTTGCAACTTCCGGATTCGTCGTGTGAAGATAGACCTGGCCCGATCCTCCACTGGCCAAAAGGTTCGACTTCGCGAGGAAGGTCTCGACGACGTCGGTCTGCGTGTCGTAGACGTAGGCACCGAAACAATGGACGTCGGGCCGAAGACGCGACACGTATTGTCCGAGATGGTGCTCCGTGATCAGGTCGACGGCGAAATGATACTCGTAGATTTGTACGTTCGGATGGGACCGTGCCTTTTCGAGGAGGGTTCGTTCGACTTCTCGGCCCGTCGTGTCGGCGGCGTGGACGATCCGATCCGCTGAATGGCCGCCTTCTCGACCGAGATGCAACTGACCGTTCTGTCTCGTGAATTCGGCGCCGAAGGAGATCAATTCCCGGACGCGATCGGGACCCTCCCTTACGACGATCTCGACGATCTCGCGATCGCACAACCCTGCGCCGGCCTCGAGCGTGTCTTCGACGTGGCTATCGTAACTGTCCTCGGGCGCCATTACGGCCGCGATGCCGCCCTGAGCGTAGTTCGTGTTCGATTCGACCGTCTCCTTCTTCGTAATGACGGCGACGGTGCCGTGCTCCGCCACCTTCAGCGCATACGAGAGGCCGGCAACGCCCGAGCCGATGACGAGAAAATCGAATTTATGCATGTCGATTCAAAGAAAATGCCGGCCGGGGTTCTCACGCCTCGCGTTGGATAGCCGATCGGCCGATGCATTTCCGTACCCTTTTGCCGGTACGTCCGTGATGGTCGTGCGCGCTATACGCTTGCCTGCTGCATCAGAAAGGCCTTGATGAAAGGCTCGAGGTCGCCATCCATTACCGCTTGCACGTCCGTCACTTTCGTCTCCGTGCGGTGGTCGTTTACCATCGTGTAAGGCTGAAACACGTACGAACGAATCTGGCTTCCCCACTCGATCTTCTTTTTCGTCCCCTCGACACGATTCTTCTCGGCATCCTGAATGTCGAGCTCGAGCTGGTAAATACGGCTCTTGAGCATCATCATGGCGCGCTCGCGATTTTGAAGCTGGCTGCGCTCCTCCGTGCATTCGGCGACGACACGCGCTTGCTCGCCGTTCGAGAGCATCCCCTCCCAGATCAAACGGACGCCCGTCTCCACTTTGTTGACGTTCTGACCGCCCTTGCCTCCGGATCGGAAGGTCTGCAACTCGATTTCGTCGGCGCCGATCTCAATCTCGATGCTTTCGTCGACTTCCGGATACACAAACACGCTCGCGAATGACGTGTGGCGCCTTCCGCTCGAATCGAAGGGCGATATCCGAACGAGCCTGTGTACGCCGGTCTCCGAGCGCAGGTAACCGTATGCGTACGATCCCTCCAGTCGCAGACTCGCACTCTTGATTCCCGCCACGTCGCCGGGTTGATGTTCCAGCAGCTCGACCTTGAAGCCGTGATTCTCGCCCCAGCGTGTATACATCCGAAGCAGCATCTCAGCCCAATCCTGACTCTCGGTCCCACCCGCGCCCGGATGGATCGTCAGGATGGCGTCGCGGACGTCGTCGGGATCGCTCAGCATGTTGCGAAATTCGAGCGCTTCGAGGTTCGCCTCCAAACCAGACACCTCTGCCTCGATCTCGTTCGAGAGATCCGCATCTTCCTCGTCGGACAAAAGCAGGAGCGTCTCGACGTCCTCTGCCTGTCTCTTCAGCGTCTCCCACGAATCGAGCCACTCCTTTTCGGCAGAAATTCGCTTCTCGACGGTCCTGGCCTCTTCGGGATCGTTCCAAAACTCGGGATCGACCCGCCTCTGATTCAGCTCCTCGACGGTCGCTTCGCGTCGTTCGACGTCAAAGATACCCTCCGAGCGTGTGGACACGCTCTAACAGTCTTTGAATGTCATCTTGCGTATGCGGCATCTTCGTCCTGTTTCATGATAAAAGTTTGAGCCGTACTCACGCGGGCACGTTACGAGTTCGATCTAGAACGCGGCGTACTTGCGTTCCGACGGCCCCGCCCAATCCGCCCAGCGCGACTCCGATCGAAAGGGTCAAGGCAACGACGACGAAAAACGGCATGTTTCCGAGAACGTCGCCCATGGTCTGAGTCATCAGGTGAACCGCTCTGGCGTTTACCGAATAATCGTACACCAGCCACGCGGTCCAGTCGACGGCGACCGCGGTTGCACCGAGAAGCCATCCTCCCCGCCCGTGCCACAGGCCCGCTCCGACGCCGGCGCCGAGGGTCCACGCCCAGCCAAGGAGTAGATGGAGAAGAAACGCTGCGGCGGCGCAAGTTATCACCTTCGCCGGGTAGTTCACCTCGTTCGATTCATCTCTTTGCGCCGGTTGACGAAACGCGTAATGCGCCGGACGGCCTCTTCGATCTTGTCGAGCGAGGTCGCGTACGAGCAGCGCAAATAGCCTGCTCCACTCGGACCAAACGCGTCACCGGGCACACAGGCCACGCTCTCTTCCTTTAGCATTCGTTGAGCCACTTTCTCGGAACTCAGCCCGGTAGACGTCACGTCGGGGAAGCAGTAGAAGGCGCCTTCGGGCTCGAACGTCGGCAAACCGGCCGCTCGCAGTCCGTCGACGATCGTCCGGCGCCGTTCATCGTACGACCGCCTCATGTGCTCGACGTCGCTCTGGGATTCTTCGATCGCCGCCACCGCTCCGATTTGGCCCATCGTCGGGGCACTCATCACCACGTATTGATGCACCTTGTACATCGCATTATAGATCGGCTCCGGCGCACAGGCGTAACCGATGCGCCACCCGGTCATGGCATAGTTTTTCGAGAACCCGCCCAATAGGACCGTCCGCTCGTAGAGCGCTTCGATGGACGGCAGGCAGACGTGGCCCCGCTCGTACGCTTCGCCGTAGACGAGCCTGTCGTAGATTTCGTCCGATATGACGAGCAGGTCGTTTTCCACGACTACGTCCGCAATCTCCTCGAGCGTCTCGCGGCGAAGGACGGCTCCGGTCGGGTTATTCGGATAGCCGAGAAAGAGTACCTTCGATCGGGGCGTGATGCGTGATGCGACGTCGTCGGCGGTAACCTGAAAATTCGTGTCGACGCGTGTCGGCACGTAGACGACGCGCGCCCCGGCGAACTGCGCGGTCGGCCCGTAGGAGACGAAACAGGGTTCCGGGATGAGGATCTCGTCACCGGGATCGAGCAGCGCCAGCATCGCGATCTGCATCGCCTCACTGGCACCGACCGTAACGATGATCTGTCGGGAGGGATCGTAGTGCACTCCATAAAGCCGATCGAGCTCGCCGGAAATGAGTTCACGCAACTGGAGAAGACCGGCGTTAGCGGTATAGCCCGTCTTTCCTTCATGCAACGAGCGCACGGCCGCATCGATCACCGGCTGTGGCGAGACGAAATCCGGCTCGCCAATGCCCAGTGAGATCACGTTCTCCATCGTCGCGGCGATCTCGAAGAAGCGACGGATCCCGCTGGGAGGCACCGTGCGGGCACGTTCGGAAAGCCGAGCGTTCAGATCAATGGAGGCGGTCGTGGTGTCGGGCATGAGGCAGCGAAGACGATCCGGGAAGACGTTGTCGTACGTAGAGATCGAGTTACACTCGCGTGGTTGAAATATAGCGGTATCCCCGCATCCGACCATACCTTTTCCCGTCGTCGTGGATCCGCGACGGCTTGCGCACGGTATCGAATTCCCAACACCTACACCCAACTTGAGAAAACGACTAGATGACCGAACGATTTCAGAATTACGTCGGAGGGTCATGGGCAGACGCCGACTCGGGTGAGACGTTTGACGACGTGAATCCGGCACGTACGAGCGACGTGATCGGACACTTCCCCGCATCGGGCTCGGAGGACGTAGATGCGGCGGTGAGGGCGGCCCGCGGCGCCTTCGCCTCCTGGAGCAACACGCCCGCGCCGCAGCGTGGTGACGTCCTCCGTCGTATCGGCGACCTTCTCACGCAGCGGAAGGACGACATTGCGTTCGAGATGACGCGCGAGATGGGCAAGCCGTTCACGGAAACCCGCGGCGACGTGCAGGAGGCCATCGACACGGCGTACTATGCCGCGTCCGAAACGCGCCGGTTATTCGGTCACACGGTGCCCAGCGAGCTGCCGAGCAAGTTCAACATGAGCGTCCGGCGCCCGATCGGCGTCGTCGGCGTCATTACGGCATGGAATTTTCCGGTCGCCGTGCCGACGTGGAAGATCTTCCCCGCTCTCGCAGCGGGTAACACGGTCGTCTTCAAGCCGAGCGAAGACGCACCGCACAGCGGCATGCTTCTCGTCCACGTACTCATCGACGCGGGCGTGCCGGACGGAGTCGTCAATCTCGTCCAGGGCAAGGGAAACGTCGGTGCCGCCCTGGTGTCTCATGCCGGCGTGAATGTCGTGACGTTCACCGGCTCGACCGAGACGGGGTCGCGGATCGGGGAGGTGTGCGGACGAATGCACAAGCGATTCTCGATGGAGATGGGCGGAAAGAATCCCCAGATCGTGATGGACGACGCCGATCTGGACCTGGCCGTGGAAGGCGTGCTCTGGGGTGCGTTCGGTACCACCGGCCAGCGCTGTACGGCGACGAGCCGGCTCATTCTTCACGAGACGATTCACGACGACGTCGTCGAGCGCGTCGTCGAGCGTGCAAGCAACCTTCGACTCGGGTACGGAAACGACGAGGACGTCGACGTCGGCCCTCTGATCCACGAAGCTGCGCTGCAGAAGGTCATGCGCTACGTCGAAATCGGCCGTGATGAGGGTGCGAAACTCGTGCTGGGCGGTTCTCGTGCGTCGGGCGAGGGACTCGACGAAGGATACTTCTTCGAGCCGACGGTTTTCACGGACGTGAAACCCGACATGCGGATCGCTCAGGAAGAGATTTTCGGGCCTGTCCTTTCCGTATTCAAGGTCGCTTCGTACGACGAAGCCGTTGCGGTCGCGAACGACACGCGTTACGGCTTGTCATCGAGTATCTACACGCAGGACGTAAATCGAGCCTTTCGCGCCATTCACGACATCGAGGCCGGCATTACGTACGTTAACGGTCCGACGATCGGTGCCGAGGCACACATGCCGTTCGGGGGTGTGAAGGAGACGGGTAACGGGCACCGAGAAGGCGGCTGGGAGGTGTTCGATTTTTACACGGAAACGAAGACGCTCTACGTCGATTACTCCGGCCGCCTTCAGAGAGCACAGATCGACACGTGAGCGAACAACGCACCCGCGTGTCGCACGCCGGCACGTCTGCCGGCCTCGTTACGTTCATCCGCGCGCGATGCCCGTGCGCCGCGCCGCGCGCTGGACCGCTTCGCTGACGCGCCCGGCGACGGACTTGTCGAAGACGCTGGGAACGATGTATTCGGGAGAAAGCGCGGACGGCTCACACGTTTCGGCAATCGCGTGCGCAGCGGCCAGCTTCATTTCTTCGTTAATGTCGCTCGCCCTGCACCGAAGTGCTCCTTTGAAAATGCCGGGGAAGCAGAGCACGTTGTTGATCTGATTCGGGTAGTCGCTTCGTCCCGTGGCCATCACCGCCACGTAATCGTACGCGTCTTCCGGACGGATTTCGGGCTCGGGATTCGCCATCGCGAACACGATCGGATCCCTGGCCATGTTTTTGACGTCCTCTACGTCCAACACGCCGGGACCGGATACGCCCACGAAAACGTCCGCGCCCTTGATGATCGTCTTCAGCGAGCCCTTTTCGTCGTTGGGGTTCGTCAATTCCGCAAAGCGCCGCTTTTCGGGGTTCAAATCCGGGCGGTCACGACTTATAGCCCCCTCGCGATCGAATCCTATCACGTTCTTAACGCCGAGATTCAAAAACATCTCCGTACAGGCCGTGCCGGCGGCGCCGATCCCGACGACCACGACTTTCAAGTCCTCCGGCTTCTTGTTCACCAGACGCAAGGCGTTGATGAGCGCGGCCGTCGTGACGACGGCGGTTCCATGCTGATCGTCGTGAAAGACGGGAATGTCAAGCTCCTTTTTGAGGCGCCGTTCGATCTCGAAACAGCGAGGAGCCGAGACGTCCTCGAGATTGATGCCGCCGAATACGGGTGCGATACGCCGGACGGTTTCAATGATCTCGTCGACGTCGGTCGTCGAAAGACAGATCGGAAAGGCATTTACCTGCCCGAATTCCTTGAAAAGCTGAGCTTTGCCCTCCATGACGGGCAGAGCCGCTTCCGGCCCGATGTCGCCCAATCCGAGGACGGCAGTACCGTCCGTTACGATCGCGACCGTGTTGCCCTTAACTGTCAGGTCATAGACCCTTGCCGGGTCGTATTCGATTGCCTTGCAGACGCGCGCGACTCCGGGCGTATAGGCCATAGAGAGTTGATCCCGCGTTCGAATCCTCGTTTTGCTTCGCACCTCGATTTTCCCACCGGCGTGCAGTGAAAACGTGCGATCAGACGTTTCCACGATCTCGACGCCGTCGATCGCCGAGAGGCGGGTAATAATGTCGCGGACGTGTTCTTCGCCCGCCGTGTTGATGGTGATGTCGCGGACGAGGTGATTGCGATCGACGCGCACGATGTCGATGGAACCAATGTTTCCGCCTGCTTCACCGATCGCTGCCGTCGCCCGAGCCAACGTGCCGGGCGTGTTCTCCAACTTGAGGCGCAGGCTGACCGCGTTGCTCGCACTCGTAACCTGAAACGTACGACTCATCTGACCGTCGGCTCGTTCGTTCTCGCGCAATCCTTCGCCAAACTACGCGCTGTCACG
>CAZMXY010000003.1:81749-84109 GCA_964570345.1 uncultured Rhodothermales bacterium
GCCCCTTCGCCTCCGTCTCGAGACTCGTTATGTCTCCGGCGGCCCCTTCGGCCTCCTCGATCTGCGCCTTTAAATCCGCCAGGCCGCTGAGCTCGCCCAGCGTCGTGGGTCCGGAAGCATCGGCGCCTTTCTTGAAATCACTGACTTCGCGACGCTCGCGCTGCCGCTCCTCCCGGCGCTCACGTTCCTGCTCGCGGCGATCCGCCCGCTCGTCGGCGCGATCCTTGGCCGACTCGCTGAGCACGATCTCTTTCTGATTGGGATCGAACTTGATGACCCGAAGCTCCAGCTCCTGATTTTCTTGATAGAATTCCTGGAAGTTCTGGGGGCCGTTCTTCAGCTCGCTCGCCGGGACGAACGCCTCTACCTCGAGCGGTAATTCGACGACGAGTCCGCCCTCGTTTGAGCGAACGACTTTGGCCGTCGTGTCTACGCCTTCGGCATACATCTTGGCGAACTGATTCCAGGGATTCGTCTCGACCTGCTTGTGGCCGAGCGAGATCCGGCGCGCTTCCTCGTCCACGTTGAGGATTACGACGTCCAGGTCCTGGCCCTTCTTGATCATTTCGCTGGGGTGGCGAATCTTCTTCGTCCATGACAGATCCGAAATATGCACGAGGCCGTCGATCCCCGGTTCGATCTCGACGAAGACACCGAAATTGGTGATGTTACGCACCTTCCCGCGGAGGACGGTGCCCGGAGGATAGCGCTCCGAGATGCCCGTCCACGGATCGGGCTCGAGCTGCTTCATTCCGAGGGAAATCTTCTTCCCCTCCTTGTCGATGTTCAGGATCTTGACCTTGACGAGCTGCCCGAGCGACACCATCTGACTAGGATGACGAATATGCTCAGTCCAACTCATTTCGGAAATGTGGACGAGGCCTTCGATGCCCTTCTCGAGCTCGACGAACGCTCCGTAATCCGTGATCGAGACGACCTTGCCCTCGACCGTCTCGTCTTCCGTGTACTTCTCTTTGATGTCCTCCCACGGATGCGGCTGAAGCTGTTTCAAGCCGAGCGAGATACGCTGGCGCTCCTTGTCATAGTCGAGAACCACGACGTTGAGCTTCTGATCGAGGTCGACGAGCTCGGAGGGATGCGAGACGCGGCCCCACGAGAGATCCGTAATGTGAAGAAGGCCGTCGACGCCGCCCAGATCGATGAAGACGCCGAAGTCCGTTATGTTCTTGACGATGCCTTCGAGAATCTGTCCGCTTTCCATCGTCGAAAGGATGCTCGTGCGCTGCGCTTCGAGTTCCTTCTCGATGAGCGCCTTGTGCGAGACGACGATGTTCTCGTTTGCCGGATTGAGCTTGACGATCTTGAACTCCATCTTGGTGCCCAGATAGGCGTCGAAGTCTCGCACTGGTCGCACGTCGATCTGCGATCCCGGGAGAAAGGCCTCCATGGAGTCGAACAGCTCGACGATCATACCGCCCTTGATTCTGCGCACGATCGTACCGTCGAGCACCTGTTCGTTTTCGTACGCTTCCTCAACTCGCTGCCAGCGACGGACCTGATCGGCTCTCGTCTTCGACAGCACGAGTTGTCCGTGGTAGTCTTCGAGCCGATCGATAAATACTTCGACTTCGTCGCCGGCCTTGAGCTCACGCCCGAATTCATTCAGTGAGACGACGCCGTCGCTCTTGAATCCTATGTCGATGACGACGTCCTTCTCACCGACGCTGACGACGCGACCATGGACGATTTCTTGCTCGGATACCTGGGTGAAGGACTGATCAACGAGCTTCATGAGCTGTTCATAGCTCGCCGTGGAGGTTTGATCTTCCTCGTCCTCGCCTTCGAGATCCTCCAACTTGATCACTCTACCGACGATCTCCCCGGTGTAGCCTACTCGGCCGGTCGGCTCGAGGGTTTCGGCGCCTGAGAGGGAGGTTAGGATAGGACCCTCGGTCTTCGAAACGCCGGCCTCGGCCGCGACCGGAACGTCCAACTCCGACGCGGCGGCCGCGACCGCCTCTTCTAGGAGGCGCCCCTTCGATACTTCCTCGTCGCCGACGCGTTCGTCGTCGCCTTCGCCCGTCTCTGCAACGAATTCTTCGGCATCTTCGGCCGATTTTCCGACATCCGTGCCTTCAGATCGTGCCGTTAATTCGTCGGCGTCTTCGTCCGCTTCCTTCGAGGCAGACTCGACGTCGACCGCATCGGCCTTTGGTTCTGCTGCTTCCTCCGATTCGGTCGTGTCCGAGCCATTTTCTTTGGATTTGCCGTTCGGCTCGGTGGCCTTCGCCTCCGTGGAAGCTGCGGCTTCTTCTTGATTTGATTCTTCTTCTTCGACTGCTTCGGTCTGCTTCGTTTTCTGCTGGTCTTCAGCCATAAATTTCTCCGGACGCGCAGCC
>CAZMXY010000004.1:0-1824 GCA_964570345.1 uncultured Rhodothermales bacterium
CCGCGATGCCGGCTTGTCGGACTGTTTGGATTCTGACGCGCATGCGTAACGGAAGATTACGACCCTTTCCCCGAATCCTGCTCGGCTCGACGGTGGCGCATCAACTCATGATATTGACTCGCCGCGCGGTTGTGTTCGGTGAGCGTTCGGCTGAAGACGTGTGAGCCGTCGCCCCTGGCTACGAAATAGAGGAAGTCGTGCCGCGCCGGATTAACGACCGCGCGGAGCGATGAGGGAGACGGATTCGTAATCGGTCCGGGAGGGAGACCTCCGCGGACGTAAGTGTTGTAGGGATGGGCGACGCGATAGTCGTCGTAGAGCAAGCGCCGCTTCGCGCCCTCAGATTCCATGACGGCGAACTGAACGGTGGGGTCAGCATCCAACTTCATACCCCGTCGTAGTCGATTCACGTACACGGCCGCCACGGCCGGCTTCTCTTCGGCCAGGCCGGTTTCCCACTCGACGATGCTCGCCAGGGTTACGACGTCTTGCTTCGAGAAACCGAGGCTGTCGGCTCCTGTTTTGAGTTCGTTCTCCCAGAAGCGATCGAATTCCTCCTTGATCTTGATGACGGTCGTAGGTGCGCTCGTCAACCAGTAGAAATAGTACGTCTCCGGAAGCATGTATGCGAAAAGGGAGGAGGTGTCCGTCGCCAGCGTTTCAGCAAGCTCGACGTCACGAAGCGCGTCCAGGAATTCGGCCGGATCGAAGAACATGTCGCGCCCTGCCACCGCCGCGATTACTTCCGGGCGTGTGCCCGGAGGAATGGTCAGACGCACGGGCTCCTGCAGACCGCGCCGCAGCTTCTGTAACATGTCGTAGTTGGAGGCGCCGCTCTCGAACAGGTAGTGGCCGGCTTTAATCTGATCGCCCCATCCGGTTACGCGGGCGAACAGAGAGAACGTCTCGGCCGACAGGAGAATTCCACGCGCCGTCATCGTATCGACGACCTGCGAGAGCTCCGAACCGGGCACGATGCCGATGCTTCGCTCTCCTTCGTATACCTGTGTATTTGGCCCGAATACGGCCCAGTACCCTGCGAGGGCGGCGAGACCGACAATCCCGACCAGAACGAGAAGACTGATTGTTATTTTGCGACTCATGCGTGCGGAAGGGACGTCTACCGATGTGGCGCCCGGTCACGGGGAACGGCGACTACACTACTCGTCCTCCTGGTATTTGTGCCGCTCGAGCGACCGCGTCTCATCTATCACTCGTTCAAAAAGGCGGCGCACCGCGGCGTCGGACAGCGGGCCGGCATTTACCGCGGTCACGTTGCGCAGCACTTCCTCTTCCCGACTTGGAACGTAGACCGGCATGCCGAGCTTCTTTTTGATCGCGCCGATGACGTTGGCGCATTTGACGCGCTCGTTCATGATCTGAAGCATGGCACGGTCGAGGAGGTCGATTCGGTCACGCCAGGGGTCCATGTCGTCCTCGCACGGTTCCTCCGGCAAGTGCGGGAGTTCGGATCCGAACTGGTCCATCAACTCACGCACGGCCTCGATTAGCATGTCCGGCGGCCTGGTCATTTTTGATCTAGGATCATCTAAGATACTCGGCACGTCCTCGTGCACCCGCACGCCTGCACGGCCGGTTGCGCGTCGAAGTGTACGTGAAGATCGGGTACGGAATCAATGGTCTCTGAATCCGGCGAATCCGTCGCTGTCCGTTCCGACGGGGCTAAGATTCCCACTCTGCCGCTAGAATTCGAGGCCTGGCTGCGCCGTAAGGGTGAGCGGACTCGTAAAACCAGCTCTCAACTTCAGATAACCGGTCATGGCGATCATAGCGCCGTTGTCCATGCAGTGAATCGGATCCGGC
>CAZMXY010000004.1:1924-14762 GCA_964570345.1 uncultured Rhodothermales bacterium
ATAACCGGTCATGGCGATCATAGCGCCGTTGTCCATGCAGTGAATCGGATCCGGCACGTGCAGCGATACGCTCCGTCGCCGGGCGAGCACGGAGGCATCACGCCGTAGAGCGGAGTTTGCGGACACGCCGCCGACGAGGGCCACGTGATCGACGCCCGTCTCGTCCACGGCTCGATCGAGGGCATCGACGAGTACGTCGACGATCGCCTGCTGGAACGACGCACACAGATCCGGCAGATGATTCGCGATCAACTCGGCTCGTTCATCATCCGAAAAGACGTTGAGGTAGTAGAGTACGGAGGTCTTCAATCCGCTGAAGGAGAAATCAAAACCGCCGGGGCGCGATCTCGGAAACGTGTGGAACGCAGGATTTCCTTCCTTTGCGAGTCGGTCGACGGCGGGGCCACCCGGGTACTCGAGGCCGAACAGCTTGGCCACTTTGTCGAATGCTTCTCCGGCGGCGTCATCGAGCGTCGATCCTAAGACACGGTGGTCGAAGCCGTCATCCACGTGCACGATCTGCGTGTGGCCTCCCGAGACGACCAGACAGAGATAGGGAAACCCGGGAGGATCGTCACCGAGGAAGACCGAATAGACGTGACCTTCGAGGTGATTTACGCCGATGAAGGGAACTCCCAGGCCGAGCGCGTACGCCTTTCCGAAACTCAGCCCGACGAGCAGTGACCCCGCCAGCCCGGGCCCGTGCGTCACGGCAATGCCCGTAAGGTCGCTCCTTTCTACTCCGGCTTCGCCGAGTGCTTCCCGCACGATCGGTACGATCAGACGCTCGTGCGCACGCGATGCAAGCTCCGGAACGACCCCACCGAACTGGGCGTGGACATGCTGAGAGGAGATCACCGAAGAAACCACACGCCCGTCTCGAACCACGGCCGCGGCGGTATCGTCACACGAACTCTCGATTCCCAGGACGATGGATGAGCCCGGCAGTGTGTTCGGATGCATGGCGAGAAGCCTTGTTCTACTTTGACTTAGCCCCTGTGCGTTTTGAGAGACAAATTGCAGCCGTGAACCGGTCGCGCAGAACAATAGGGCACCGGTTTAGTTATTGACAAAGGCCGTTGGACGCTCTATCATGGAACGTCACGTGTGTATCGAGTTCTGACGCGGATTTCAACGATCGTACCCCCATGCGGAATCTACTATCACTGGTTTTTCTCGTAGTGTTTCTGGGAGTGACGCTTCCTGCGCAGGCGCAGCTTCGTGACCACGTGCAGAGCCGTCAGGCGGAGGCGCGTCTCTACGGATCCGACGGACCGATGTTCGCTCTGAATCGGCTTTTTAGCCCGGAGCATTTCAGAATGAGCCATTCGTACGAAATGAGTTTCGGTTCGTTCGGGAGGCAGACGTCGTCGTTGGGGATGTACACGAATTCGATGATGTTCCAGTTTAACGACAAGCTGGCCGCACGTGTAGACGTGAGTTTCGCCCACTCGCCGTTCGGGTCTAGCAACGCCTTCGGTCCCGAGTCGAATCGAGGGCAGTTATTCCTGCGAAACGCCGAGTTCGCCTATCGCCCGTCCGAAAGCGTCCGGCTGCATTTCTCCGTTCGCCAGAGTCCGTACGGATCATACATGAATCCATACGGATACTACGGCTACGGACGCCATGCGGCGCATCATTCCCTGTTCGGATTCGGCGACCGTGGCGACGATCTCTTCTGGAACGACGATCTGCGTTGAACGAACCGGCAGCAACTGATTTTGAGCGCGGCTCGCCGGGATACCGGTGCGCCGCGCTTTTCGTTTGATCCATATGGCTCCGATTTACGATGGGCAGCGGTCGCTACCGATGGTCCGGCATTGCGATGAACGTCGTGTTGGTCGTGTTGGGTGTCGCGGCGATATTGCTCGTGTACGGCCTGGTGACACGTATCACCGCGCCGCGCGTCGATCCGAATCGGGAAATGAATCCTGCCCAGCTGATCGGCGAGATCATACAGGTCGAAGTTCGAAATGGGTGTGGCATCGCGGGCCTGGCCGGACGGACCACGATGTACCTCCGACGGCACGGATTCGACGTCGTCGAGGTCGGGGATCATACGTCTTTTGACGAGGAGCGCTCGATGGTCATCGATCGGGTCGGAGATCTTGAGTCGGCGACCAAAGTCGCAAACGTGCTCGGGATTCCTGAAGATCGAATCAGACAAGAGATCCGGCCCGACTATTTCCTCGATGCGTCGGTCGTCATCGGCAAGGATTATGAGTCGTTACGGCCGTTCGTTGACGAGGAGTAGTCGTCCAGGCGAATCGAAGGTGCTTCGACGACGTTCGATCGCCGAACGTTCGGGCACGGATTTCCAATTTTCACCAAACGTCGTACATCTTACTACTTTATGAATTCACTCGAGAAGCAAATTTCCTCCACACGAACGACGAAGAAAAGAACAACTCCAAATCCGGCTCGAGTACTGGCCGCTCATGCCGTCGATGCGATGCTGGAAAAAAAAGGGCGTGACGTCACCGTCATGGACATGCGCAAGGTGAGCGGCGTGGCGGATTACTTCGTGATCTGTACGGGCGAGTCGGACGTGCAGATCAAAGCGATTGCCGACGAGATACGGGAACGTATCCGACGCGAATGCCAGGAGAGGCCCTGGCATTCGGAAGGCACAAACCATCACCAGTGGGTACTGCTCGACTACGTCGACGTCGTCGCGCACATTTTCGATTTAGAGCGGCGCAGTTTCTATGACCTCGAACGGTTGTGGGGGGACGCACCGAAGGAGAGAATTCCGGATGAGGGTTCTTCGGATGACGTCGCGCTTCTTCGTAAAGCAGCCGACGATTCCGGCAGGTCCGAGAAAACGAGAGGCCGTCGGTGATCGCTCAGGGCAAAGGAAACGTTGCGGGTGACGGAGGTCGCCTTTCGGTTGCCCTGAGACGACCATTGTCGGCCGGACGACCGCCGCGGAACGAGCACGCGACGTCGCCACGCAGCCGCCGGTGGACCGTCCGTGGGCTTTCGGCTTGCGTCGTCCTTGGACTCGTGCTTGCCGGATGCGCCGGATCGAAAGACGTCGAGAGACCGCCTGACGATCGATTCGGCCACCGATTCGACGAGCAGGGGCCGGAAGGCCGACGAACCATTGCTATCTTACCCCCTGACAGCGCGGTAAGCTATTTTTACTATCCGGTGGTACTCGACACCGTCCACGTACGTCCGGCACTATTCGGATCGAATCTCGAGATGGCGAGTGAAGTGCCGGTCGAGATTCTCGTGAAGGGTTCATTGCCCGACGGGTGCACGGAATTGCACGAGGTGTCACAAGAACGCTTCGGACACATCATTCACCTGAACGTCCGGATGCGGCGGCCGCAGGGATCGGTCTGCACGCGCGTGATGAGGCCGTACCGGTTTTATCTTCGCCTCGATGGGCTGTTCGAAGAGGGCCACTACACGCTGAAACTCAATGAACGCGTTTTCCCGTTCGCGATACGCATGCGGCCGGCAGGGTAGTCTCGCCGTCCACCAAGTTGGATCTTCAAGCGGATGGTGAGATTATTCCTCTCTGCAGGTGCACTCTTCGCCGGCCTCGGGGTCGTGCTCGGGGCATTCGGAGCCCACACGCTCGAGAGCCGCGTGATGCCGGAGCGGCTAGAGGTCTTCGAGACGGGCGTGCGATATCAGATGTATCATGCCCTTGGACTGCTCATTCTGGCGTGGGTCTATTCCGAATGGCCGGCGTGGCAGCTGGCCTGGTCAGGCTACTTACTCATCGCGGGAATCCTCGTCTTCTCCGGGAGCTTGTATCTGCTCGTGCTGACCGACACGCCCTGGCTCGGTGCGGTCACGCCGATCGGCGGCCTCTCGCTCATCGCCGGATGGATCTTCTTTCTCTGGGCCGCCGTCGGCGGAGTGCGCTAGGCAATCACGCGACCTCGTCCTCTTCGAACAGCAACGTGATGCTCGGCATCAGGCTGTGCTGATTCGCCAGGCGGAGCAAGGCGTCCGCCGCTTCCTCAGGCGTCTGATAGGAAGCATACTCTTTACTATCGACGGCCAGCACGTACCCGATGTCATCGTCCTCCGCGGCCGCATTCTCCCATTCAATGGCTTCCTCGATAATGAACGATCCGTCGTCGGGCATGAACGAGGCGATGTATCGCTCCTTCGCGGCATTTACGTCGACGAGGCTGAGGCTACCGATCGCTCCGAACTCCTCGTCGTAAAAAAGCGTTTCTGCGAGCAGGCGTCGGGTGAAGTGCTCGAGATTGAATGGTTTCATAGGATGAAAGCGTTATGAGCAGACGTAGTGGGTGACAGGAGATTCTAAATCTGTTTGGGTGGTAGATGATCCCGCTCGGCGCGCTTTGCCTGACGCAAGCCGGTCTCGATCCGAGTGGCCTTACGCGGGGTCCTGGATCGGCAGCTCGCCGCCGACGAATCGTTCGAGAAAGGCCGGCGCTTCGCCTCGAGGCAACCGGTCGATTTCTGCATCGAAGCACCGGCCGAAATGCCTTACGGCAACGTCGCCGACCTCGCCTTCGTCGATCTCGCGACCGACCTCACGGGAAAGCGAGGTCGCATCGCGGTCGGTGATACCACACGGAACGATGTGGGAAAAATAACCGAGGTCCGTATTTACGTTCAACGCAAAACCGTGCATCGTGACCCAGCGGCTGCATCGAATGCCCATCGCGCAGATTTTCCGCTCCGGGCCGCGATCGTCCGGGCCGATCCACACGCCGGTGCGACCCCCGACGCGACCTCCCTTCACACCGTATTCGGCACACGTTCGGATGATCGTCTCCTCGAGCATGCGTAGATAGCGGTGGACGTCCGTGAAGAACCGTTCGAGATCCAGGAGAGGATAACCAACGATCTGGCCGGGACCGTGAAACGTGACGTCGCCGCCACGATCGATGCGATGAAAACTCGCCCCATGGCGGACGAGTGCGTCCTCGGAGAGGAGTAGATTGGATTCGTCGCCGCTCTTGCCCAACGTGTACACAGGTGGATGCTCGACGAGGAGAAGGACGTGCGGAATCGATTCCGGCGGATCGCCTCGTTTTGCGCGAATGAGGCGCTGCTGCACTCGACGCTGCAGATCCCAGGCGGGTAGGTAGTCCGTCCGGCCGAGATCGCAGACGACGATTCGCTCTCGTGAAATCGCATGCATGGATACCGTACGCCGCGCCGCCGTCGATGCTCCTTTCTCCGCGCCCCTCGCTAGTTCGCTATGCTCACCCGGATGTTGAACCCTCCGTTCAGCGTGGTAGCCGACGGCTGGCGGCTGTCCTCACTCTGGAAGTTCTCGTACCGCATGGTGAAGTCCGCGCTTACGCGATTCGAGAACTGGTACGAGATGCGCGGAACGACGGTGAATCGCGTCGACGCGGTCACGATCGACACGTTGTCGCCTCGGAGGGCATCGGGCAACGCGAAATCCGGGCTGGTGATGGCGTCAATGAGTCCGCGGCGGAGGGAGAAACGCTGGTCGGTGAGCGACGTCCGCGATAACGTGAGGCTCAGACTAACGCGATTATTCAACTTCTTACCGAAAAACGGCAGCGTCATGCCCTGCCGCTGGTAGCTCGTCGTCAACGTGATTTCGCTGGTTTCATTCTGCGAGACTTCGAAGTTCGACGTGCTGAGTGAATAGGACGTGCTCTTATTCCAGGCGACGTTCGTCTGAAGCCGACCCTTGAAGCTGAGGTCCAGCCCGACCACCGGCTGAAAGCGCTCGTTGATCCGCATGCTCCCCACCTCGTCCCGCGGCAAGACGAAACTGATGCGACGGCTCCCGAGATCAAAGGTGCGCGAAGAATCGGCGGACAGCGGGTTTTGCCGAAAGTCGGTCGTATAGTCGGAGCTGTATCCGTGGCGCAGGCTCGCGCTTTGAACGAGTGCGCGGATAAGCGGCCATTTCGTGATGCCGGAGTACGTGACCTGCCAGGTGGGCATGGGGAAGGGAAGGAATCCTCGTTCGTCCACCGTGCCGAAACCCGATAAAAACGTCTCGCGGAAGTCCTGCACGATCGATGCATTCGTGAGGACGACCCGGCCGTCGCGATTCTCGTCACCGAATGCCGTACCGTCGCCCGGCGCGCGGTTGGCGTCCGCAAAATACGTGTCGAGCTGTCGCTCGAAGAGATCGAGATAGTTGGCACTGAAAGCCCAGACGGACGCCCTGTTCGATCCGTTGGACGTGACGGTGGTCTCTACACCGCCGACCGTATTCGGTCGAAACGTATAATTGGAGGCGTCATTCCAGTCGGCAGTCCACGTGAGATTGATCTGAAGACTCTGCGTGGGATTCAGAGACGTGCGGCCTTGTAACCGGTTCGTGTTTTGTCGGATGTCCGTCACTTGAAGCGTAGGATCGAGAATTCGCCGGTCGAGGTCGATATTCCGATCGAATCCCAACCGGTATCCGATAGAGGGTCCGTTTCCGCGCAGAGCGTCAAGAAGACCGTAGGCGGTTTCCACGCTCGTGATCTGCCCGTCGTCGACGAGCGTGCCCACATTGGTGGAGGTGGCGGAACGATTGGCCGAGTAGGTGATGGTCAGGTCCCTGATTCCCGTAACGGCCAGCAGCGTCTTTCTGAGTAAGGAAACGGGATCAGGAAGCGGAAGCTTGAATCCGCCGCCGTCCTCCTCGTCCTCCTCCTCCTCGATGCCGTTCTCGACTGCGATCGTATCGGCGGGTGCCGCCTCGCCGTCTTCGGCCGCCTGCGCGCGCTCCGCCTCGCGTTGTCGTTCCCTCTCCTGTTCCCGCCGTCGGCGCTCCTGTTCCGCCTCGCGACGCTGTGTCTCTCGTTCTTGCGCCGCCAGTTTGTCCGCTTCCTCGACCGAGCGATAGAAGGGGAGCTTGCGAAACAACTCCTGCGGCTTCAGCGTGACGCCGCCCCGAATCTCGACGGCGTTGTTCACGTTGGCTCCCTGATTTCGACCGACGGGACCGTTTTGCCATCCGAACTGGCTGCCGTACACCACGTCCTGCAAACTGATCCAATTCAAGGCGCGGTAGCTCGAGATATTCGGACGAAAGCTGGCCGTCACGCGTGAATCATGTCGCTCGCTTCGCAGGCCTTGTGCTCCCGAAAAGATGCGATTCACGATCTTGTCGCTCGAGACGACGTTCAGCTCGTCGATCTCAAACGCCGACACGCCGAAGAGCGAGTCGGCCACCAGGCCCTGGTCGATGGCCTGCTGCCTGGACGTATTCTGGTACAGCGTCTCGGTCAAATCCTCGTCTCGGACGATCACACTGAAAAGGGTGTCCACGCCCAGTGCATTCAAACTCTGATTGGTATTGGCGTCGAACGACAGATTCAAAAACTGAAACGGATTGTACTGCATCGCGAAATTGCGGCGATGCGAGAGCACGTGCTGCTGCCGGAGCGGATGTTCCACGAGGTCGGGCAGCTCGGATTCTTGTTGTCCTGCCACGAGGCGCGGGCGGTCCTGCGATTCGGAGAAATTGCGCGCCGCGGTGGCCGACGTCGTAACGGACTGCGGCACATAGTTGAATTGAAGGTCGCCCAGTGCACCGAGAACGGGAATGAAGTCCAGGAACCAGAACGGCTTGATCGTCCGCGGCCTCCGAACGTTGAGTCGATAATTGAGCGTCGTCGTCCATCGCCAGTTGTCATTCATCCGTTGCGACGGATTGCTTGCGGCGCTGTTCGAAAGTGAATAATTGAAAGACAGCCCGTCGATCGTATTGCGGAGCAATCGCGAATCCGAGCCCGCTTTCTGGAGGCGCGTATTGAAGGACTGAGACCGGATCGACGTCTGGGCCGCCTCAACCGCCTCCTGCTTCTTCGTCGACCGTTCCGCCTCGGTAAGTGTCACGTCTTCCTCGATCTGCGCGATCAGCTCCTCGAGGCGAATGTCCCCGCGGTTCGGTGCGAAACGCGGCGTCGTCGTGTTGGACTGGACCTGGACGGAGACCGGGATCGTCCAACCGAAGCGTTCCGGAATGAATTTGTCCAGGTTGAGGTCCGTCGTGACGCTCCAGTTGTTGAGATTCTTTTGCTCACGCTGGCCGAGCGTGCTTTCAAGACCGCCAAAGCCGTCGGTTTGCGCCTGGAAGCTGGCCCTTATCTGACCGAGATCGGCGAGTCGGATGTCGGCATTCGCCATGGCCGCCCAGCCGTTCGTCTCGTCGTATCCGCTGACGCGCATCTCGTTCACCCACACGGAGACGTCCTCGAGAATGTCTTCGGGTCGGCGATTCGGGGCGCCCCCGAACGTCGAGTCGGCGAGATTGCGGACACCGATCACGATGGTATTGACCCGGGCGAGAGACGGCGATCCTTTGATTCCGAGGCGGGTGCCCGGGGGGGCAAAGTCATCGATCGCCGGACTCAGCGGTACGTCGTGGCGGTCCGTCCAGTACACTGAATCGGTCGGGAACGCTCGCTCGTCCCGAGACACCTTGAGCTGATTCAGCGCGCTGAGCTCGAGATTCATCGAGTTGAGGTCTATGGTCTCCCCGTTGAACGTCCGATTCGTTTGCCAGAGCTCATCCGGATTGCCAGACGTGATCGAGCTCGGCGTAAGCGCCATCTCGTATTCGTAGTAGTCGTTCGTCTCATTCGCTCCCAGACGAATGAACAGGGAGACTTTGTCGCGGGACTGGATCTCCTGTCCGTCGCCGGTCAGGCCGTGCATGTGCGAAAACATGCGGAGGTTCGAGTACTTCAGGAGATCGAGTCCCTGGCTGTACGTTTTGAAGATGGCCCGTTGATCCCCCGGGAACAGGTTTTCGACGCGAAGGGCCATGGCCTGCTCGCGCGCTTCCTGAATCTGGCCGTTAGCCAGGCGATTCTGGCTGATGATCGTACCGATCGGCGTGCGGTACGTATCGCTGTTCTCATGTGTGTTCACGCTGGAGACGGAAAGGCGGGTATCGTTTAGAAGCGTGTCGCTCGGCAGCTCGCGCTCGAGCGTGACGGCATCCGATTTTTGCCACTGCGCCCCGACGAGCTCGAGTGAAGCGAATCGCAGCGTGATCGGTACCTCGTTGCCCGTCGTCCACATTCGAATGGACTCGATCAGACTAAAGTCCTGTATGCTGCCCACCCTGCGGGAATAATCTCTTACCGGAATCCGTACCTGATACCAGCCGGTCGTTCGGCCGTCTTCGCCGGTAATTTCCGTGACGACGTAATCGTTAACCCTCTCCGGCACGGCCATGGAATCGAGCACGGCCTTCGACAAGGGTAGCTCGTACTGGAAATAGCTGTTGTCCGTGTCGACCGTCGAATTCAAATTCAGATCTTCCGAATCCGGCAGTCGGGAGTTACCCCGCTTGCCGTAAAGGCTCGGAGCAACGGTATTCTGGGCCTCGTAAGAGTTAATCTCCGTCCCGGCGAAGTACCGCGTGAACCGTTCCTGAATGGATGCGCCGTTCGGAAACATCGTGGGGTCGTCGAAGAAATCCGACAGGAAGAAGAAATAGTCGTCTCCCGAAGGATCGAGAAACGCCTTGGCCCGCTCTGCTCGGTATCGGGGATCCGGATCGTCAGGGTCCAGGGCGTTCAGGAAATGGCGGAAGTGATTGTGCTCCACCATGAGCGGGTCGTAACGGGTCGTGTCGTAGGAGGCGAGCCCATCGAGGCCGAGGTCCTCCGTTCGCCTCAGGACGTCGTCTACGTCGATGGCACTATTCTGCGTTCCCCGCGACAGCCGGCTCCAGACGTCCAGATCGCCGGCACTCACGCTCGACAGCGAAAGGCCGTCCTCCGTGTTTAACTTGCCGTTCGGAATTACGTCTTCGGAAATCGACCCGATGTCGACGTACAGTTTCGCCTCGCGTCCCGCGTCCGACGGCTCATTCTCGGGAAACGGCCGAAAAACGAATTCGATGAACTCGATATTCTTGTCTCCAAAGTCGGTATACCCTTCCGGTATTCGCTGCGTGATTCCACCCCAGGTATCCCTCGGATAGTTCAAAAATTCCTTCAGGTCGGTTGTGTAGTTGTACGGTCCTCGCTGCCGTGGGTGGTAGTACAGGTCGAATGTCTGAATGAAGGGATCGACCTCGCCGCGCGTATCTCGATTGGGAAAGACGTCGGTGATGCGAACGCGACCGATCGACGCGGGGTCGTAGACGTGCGCGGAGGGCTTCTGTCCCAGGTCTTGCAGTACGTTCTGATTGATCGTGTACCATCCGATCGTGCCTCGCCAGTTCGTGCGAAGCGAGTCGGGGTTGGCGCTTTCGACGGGTACGTCGCGTCCGATCGAATCGGGAGCTGCGGCGATCCGCCACGCACCGGGCTGCTTCAGCGAATACGTATTCTTAAAGCCCTCAAAATCGTCGAGGTACGAAATGCCTTGAAGCTCGTCGGACTTGAAATTTCGCCCGTCTCGACGCAATCGACTTTGTGTGCGTTCGAACGCAACCGTCTCGCTCGCACCCGGACGGAGCTGTGCGAACTCACCGGTGATCTGAATGGAGCTCGGCGCTCTCGTCTGAATAAAAGGCAGTGCGTCGATCGCACGGGTGAGCCACGTCGGCTGGAGGTCCAATGCCCCGTCGACGCCCCAGATCGTATTAGAGATCGGCTCCTCGCCGATCCGGAATTTGTCGATCGGTGATTTCTGGTTCAGATTGAAGATCGTGCCGCCCAGGGCAAGTTTCGGCCCGAAGACGTAGTCTGCACGCGCACCCAACAACGTCTTCTTCTGGAGATTGAAGAAGGAATTCTGTTCGTACGATATCTCGATGTTGCGGCCCGCGCTGAGATACGCGGGATTCGTGATCGTCACGGTGCCGCCCGTATAATCGACGACGTAATCCTGGCCCTCCGCGAGCCGGCTTCCGCCCGACGTCACGCGGACGGATCCCTCGACGAGTCCCGCGAAGGCTTTCAGGTCGTAATAGTCTTGAACGGCGCCTTTGTACCCGCCTGCGATGCGATAGACGTCGAACTGGGTTTCTTTCTCGGCCTGGTTCTTCTTGTGCGTGTAAAGCCGTTCGAAGACGTACAAATTCTTTCGTCGCTGCTTTTCGGTGTCGTCGATCTCCTGTGCGTCGATGGTCCGTTCGATGCGACTGCCGAAGGGTTGTAGATACGGGAAGATGAGCTTCCCGGTCGACGGTTCGATCGTATAATTGATGAGATAATCGAATCGGTCGTCCGCCCCTAGTGCCCCGTCCACGTTCAGCCGGTCGAGGCCTAGAACGTCCAGCAGCGTCCGACGACCGGCGATCTCCGGAACGGTCTTCGAGCCGGGCCTTCCGGGTGGACGGTGTTCAATCTGCAATTCAAAGTCGCTGGGATTGAAACCGCGACCGGGAATCCGATAAACGTTTCGGAGCTCGAGATACCACGCGGCGGGATTGAAATTCTGGTCGAGTGCCGGTTGGCGGAGCTGGACCGGCTTGAGCAGCTTGAGAGCCAGGCGTTTTTCATTCTGGCCTCCGGTCGAGCCGCCGGTCTCCGTTGACAGGTCGCCGACTTTGTGGACCCGGCCGTTGGCATTAAACGTGTACGAAACGGCCAGCGCTTCGCTTTCGCTGAGTCGTTGTTCGAGCGAGACGTAGCCTAGAGCGTCATGGATCCTGTAGTCGCGATTTCGGACCAGCTTCTTAAATTTTCCCACCTGGAAGTCGTCGTCCCGGAGCCCGGCACTCGTGAGATAGTCGCTTGGGTTCGCGTTTCCGTTCCGAAGTTGATTTTCCAGAACGACGTCGTCGTAGCGGTCGAGACTGTTCTCAGGCAGGGCTCCGAGGCCGTCGTTCGTGTACCCATCGGCCAGCTCGATGAGCTCCGGCGGCTCTCCGAGGTCTACCATCGCCACGACCTGTCGGGCGTTTTCCTCTTCGGAGCTGATGGGTTCGAGCTTCCACACTTCGACGTCGACAATGCCGTCGAATCCGTTGGCAAGAACGAAGTTTGGAGGCTGTGAGAGGGCGTCTTCCCACCGATTCCGGAAATAGTACCCCAGGAAATAGTGGGTATTGTCGTCATACTGCGTCGGCTTGAGCTCGAATTCGGTCGTTTCCGATCCGCCTGAGATATCAAGCGTATTGGACTGCCCCTCTTGCTGGCTGGCAACCGTAGTGAGCCGCAGCCCGCCCATCTGAAGCTCGCTCTTGATCCCGAAAAGGCTTTGACCGCCTCGAATCAGGCGTGACGGCGTCGAGAGATAGACGTTTCCCGCCTCGATGCTCTGAATGATTTCGTCCTCGTAGCCCCGGTACTGAAGCCGAAGCTGGTTCTGGAATTCGAACTGGTTGTTCGTGTCCCAGTTGACGTCGACCTGAAGCTTGTCTCCGATCGAGCCGGTGATCCCGAGCTGGAGGTCCTGCTTGAAATCCGGGTCGAGCTGCGCCGCCTTCCCCGTGAAACTTACCTGCTGGTCGCTCTTGCGATAGTCGAAGCCGGCCCTGACGTCCGCCAGACCGTTGACGCGCAGGTCGACTTCGGGCTTGCCGAAAATGGTCGTGAACGCACTCTGTTGTCCGCCGGGAACGACAATGTTGAACCCCAGACCCCCGCGACGATTCATAGCGCGCTGGCGCTTCTGGAGGTCGATAAGCTCGTGCCATCCTTCGTCGAGATCCGCCTTCATACGTTCCTGGCGGTATCGCTGATAGTCGAGCGTGAGGGGATAACGGACCGGCGAATCGCCCACGTACTCTCGGATCCGGAATTTGTGTTCCGTGGAGTCGAGGGCGACGTCGTGCTTCCAGTAAGTACCGAGGCCCGGGTAGAACGGCCGTCTCTTCCGCTGAACCGGTGAGGCGGCCCAGCCGTCCCGCCGGCGTGAAGGAATGTAAAAATCGGCTCGGGGCGTGTGGAGTGTGTCCGTCGTATCCGAGGCGAGGCTGTCACGTAGCGCGAGTGCCGAGTCGACGGCG
>CAZMXY010000004.1:14862-24936 GCA_964570345.1 uncultured Rhodothermales bacterium
GTCGACGGCGACAGAATCCGTGTCGGCGGCGACGTACCACCGACTGAGTCCGAGATGCCGGTCAGGAGCCTGGCCCGTTGCCGACATGCTTACGAGCACGACGGCTGCGGCAACTGCTCCACCGACCAGGGCGGACAGTGTCCGCATCGGATGCCGAGGCGAACGTGGCACGCGGACGCATGCTTCTATGGCTGCCGACTCCGGAAGCACCGAGACTGTTCTGAATCCGAGTAATTAACGATCGCTTGAAATGGCGCTGCCCCCGTTTACGGGGTCTGCATGCAGCGCCATTCTCCGCGTGCGAGATAGCTGTAGCAAGAAGTGCCTATACGCGATCTCTCGTTTGGTCTCAGAACAGGAAGATGGATGGGAATGACGTCGATGCTGCGCCGTTTGAAGCACTACCTTCGTTACGTTCAACGTGGCGCGGCGGCTCGTGGTTGAACGAACGACTGACGCGGGACAAAAGTACGTCGTTCACAGGACGGCTTCAAGGTGGAAAAACGTCCCGCCAGGTCGAGTTAAACAGCTAGAAATTAGGGCCTTGCTTCCCGAGGCTCGTCCCCGGATTTTACTCGCCGTCGTAGTACCGGAGGCATTTCGTTTTGTTCTGGAAATGCCCGAATTTGTACTGAAGCCGCGAAGCAGCGTCGAAACGCGGGAGCATCATACACACCATGAACCGCAAATGACTAGAATGCAATCGCCGTGCCGGAATGTCGCGTTTGGTCTGATCCTTGCTTCGATGATGACGCCGGGCTGTGGGGCGCCGGGCGCGGAAGGGCCGGCCGGAACAGGAGGGTACGCGGCGAATGCGTCGGACGTTGAAAGCGAAGTGCGGGGAGTGCTCGACGAGCAGGTCGATGCCTGGAATGAGGGAAGCATCCTCCGATTCATGGACGGCTATGCACGGACCGACTCGCTGCGATTCGCTTCCGGAGGCGACGTGTGGTACGGATGGGAACGGACCCTCCAGCGGTACCGGGAAAGCTTTGCCGACGCGGCTGCGATGGGAACACTGTCCTTCGACGAACTCGACGTCGACGTGCTCTCGTCCGATCGCGCGATCGTGTTCGGGCGCTGGCGACTTTCACGCACCGGCACTGCTTCGGATGCGGGCGGACTCTTCACGCTCCTGTTCGAGAATCGGCCGGAAGGTTGGCGGATTGTCTACGACCATACGTCCTCCGGAATGACGGCCGCACGGGAAACGGAATAATCGATACCGATCAGGATCATGGCTAGTCTGAGCTCCAAAGTCGTCGTTATCACGGGCGCCGCCGGCCGTCTCGGCCGACACGTCGTCGAGCGATTCGCGAACGAAGGCGCTACCATCGTGGCGATCGTTCGCAGTGAGGAGGAGGCTCGAAGCATCCCCTTTCCTCAGGACGCGGAAGGATGGGCGTTTCCGGTCGACGTTACGAACGAAAAACTCTTGCAGGTGTGTTTCGATCAGATCGGTCAACAGTTCGCAGAGATCCATGCTCTCATCCACACGGTCGGCGGATGGGAAGCGAAGCCCTTCCTCGAGACGTCCGTGGCGGATTTCGAGCGGATCGTGCACTTGAACTTGACCTCGACCTTCCTGTGTTTCCGCGAGGCGGCACGACTGATGGTTGGGCGAGGGGGTCATCTCGTGGGAATTGCCTCCGGTCAGGGAGCCGACGCCGGCGCGGCGCGGCAGGCGGGTTATTCGGCCGCAAAAGCCGGCGTCGTGCGGCTGGTTGAGTCGGTCGCCGCCGAATTGCGCGATTCGGGCGTGACGGCGCACGCCATCGCACCCTCGATCATCCGCTACGACACGGACGGAGACGGCGTCGCCGTGGAAGACGTCGTCGAACTATGCCACTCTCTCGTCACCCGAACGGGCCGTGCCTTGAACGGCGCCACGCTGCGGGCTTACGGATGAAGAACGACGCATCGCTCGGACTCACGGGTGAGAGCGTCCACTATATGAGGTTGGATGCTCATGTGGCGACTCATACGGAATCCGCATCCGGATTTCGAACGCCGACGTAGCCGTTGTACCATTTCGTCGAGATGTCGAGACCGCGCTCGGAGAGAATCGCCAGGAAACGGTCTTTCGGAATCACGTTTTCCGGTGGGCTGGCTCCGCCGCCTGGTACTTCTCGTGCCGCGATGAGCTGGGCGACCGTGGCCGTCGGGACGCTCGTGCATCGCTGGATCGCCGTCATCCCCCGCGCGACGTCGAAGCGGTCGATGAGCTCGTAGACGAGCGTACGTTTCCTTTTCCCAATTCTTCCTTTGAGCAGGACGCGAAGCAGCACGGCATCCTCGTGCGAGCCGCCGAGGCGCTGGCGCATGCGGCGAATCAGCACGTCCCGATAGGTCAGGTGCGTTCGGACGTCGATGCTGCGTTTTTCTCCGAAACCCAGGCCCAGCAGAAATCGCATCTGATTCGCGTGTCCCGGCCAGCGGATCGTTTTGTGATCGAGCGATTTCACCTTGCCGGCCAGCTGCTCGGTCAACGTCGACAGCCCACCGGCGGTGCAGAACGACTCCATCGTGTCGAACGGCTCCGGAAAGCAGATCGGTTCTTCGAGGGACAGCGGATCCATGACCTTGATCTTGCCCTGCTCGATCAGGTATACGGGATGGGTATAGTCGTCGATGATCTTCTCCGCGGACCACGAGATGCGGAAATTGAACGGCCGCTCGGGGTGTAAGGGGACGTCGCCCACGCGCAGGTGTGCTTCGTCGACCGTGTCGAATTGCTCGACGCCGTGCATGCAAAGGATGTTGACGAGACCCGGGGCAAGGCCGCAGTTCGGTACGATCCATACGGACTTTCGACGAGCCCGCTCGTCCAGCTCGAGCTCCTTGCGCACGATCCCTTCGTTGCCGCCCAGATCGCAGTAGTGAATCCCGAGCTCGAGGCAGATCTCGGCGAGAATCGGATTCACCTCGGGGGCGGCACAACCGATCACGCAATCGCTGCCCCTGAGAATGGGTTCGAGAACGTTCACGTCCCGAACGTCTACCTGAAAGGAGCGAAGCTTCGAGCCCGTCATCCTGTCGTGAAGCTCCTGGAGGGAGCGCGAGCGGGCATCGCAGATCTGGATCTGCTGCACCGCGGCCCGTTCATGCAGCTCATGCGCGACGGCCGAGCCTACCGCGCCGGCTCCAATGACCGTAATTCTCATGCAATTGAAGGGATGATATCCGTGTCAGCGTCCTGTGTTCGGCAGGCGTATGATTCCGACGGCACGAGCCTCTGAGTATGTCAGCAAATTAGCGGACCGCTCCGAGAAGATAAGATGAAACCTCCCTCGCGTGTTCGAGGGCCGAGTCGGAGGTTTCGACGTCGACGAATCGGGTTAGAACGCCTGCCCGACCGCCGTCCCCTCTCGTCCTACGGCGCGCACGAGCAGCGTCGACAGCCCGATCATGATCATGAGAAACACGCTGTAGGCCGCCGCCGAGCCGAAATCGTAAATCCTGAGCTGCGCGAGTATCTCGACGCTGATCGGGCGGTTGCCGTAGACGTAAAGCATGATGGACGAGACGAATTCCCCGAGAGCCGCCACGAAAGTAAGCAGCATGCCGGCGGCGATTCCGGGTGCGATGATCGGAAGCATGACACGACGGAACGTCGTCGAGAATCGAGCGCCGAGGTCGGCGGAGGCCTCGGAAAGGCGATCGTCGTACCTCTCGAGTGCCGCCGTCGTGGAGCGTACGATCAACGGAATGTTTCGGATGAAGTAGGCGAGTGGAAGAATCCAGAAACTACCGATCAGCACGGAATTGAGGACGAGGGGCGTCGGCCTGTCGAAGGTGACGATCAGGTTCACGGCGATGACCGTGCCGGGTATCGCGAACGGTAGCGCCGTCAGGAGGCGCGTAAGACCGCGCCCCGGAATTTGCCCTTTGGCGACGAACAGCGCGGCGGCCACGCCGAAGACGAGGTTTGCGGCGGTGGCCAGCCCCGCCATTCGAAGGCTGTTTGAGATGGGCTCGAATACGTTCGGGTCGCGGAACAGGGAGGTATAGTTCTCGAGGGTGTATTCGGATGGGAGGATCTGATAGGTCCACGAACCTTCCTGCGCGAATGAGATCAGGACGACGGTGGCGATGGGCAGCAGGAGCAGGACGAGAACGACCAGGGCCACTCCCACGGCGGCGGCGCGGGCCCATCCACCCGTAACCGCGCGAGCGGCTGCCGCCACGCCTTTCGCCGCCGTGCCCGTGCGACGCCGCTGTTCACCGAATTCGAGCATCACGAGAAATCCGAGGCAGATCAGCGTGAGCACCGACGAGACGGCCGCCGACAATTCGAGATTGCCGTTCGTCTTGTAGTTGTAGATTTGGAGGGTGAGGAAATTTTCGGTGCCCGCAAATAAGAGCGGGGCCGTGAAGGAGGCCATCGAGATCATGAATACGAGCAGAGCGGCGCCTACGAGAGCCGGACGAAGCTCCGGCAGCACCACGCGGCGGAATGTGGTCGGACCGCCTCCTCCGAGGTCGGCCGATGCCTCCAGCAGACTCCGGTCCATTCCACCGAGCGCCGACATGACGAAGAGATAGAAGTACACGTACATGGTGTAGACGTGAACGAGCCACACGGCCCACAATCCCTCAAAGGAAAACGGCACCCCGTCGAGCCCGAAAATACGTTGCAGGCCGCGCGGGAGCATCCCGGATTCGCCGTACAGAAAGAGAAAGGCCAACACGCCGACGAGCGGAGGCAGCGCGAGCGGAAGCACCGCAACCGTCATCAGGGTGTTTCGAAGCGGGAATAGATATCGATGGAAGAAGTATGCGAGCGCCGTGCCGAGAATGCCGGCGCCGAGTACCGTGAAAATGGAGATCATCACGGAATTGACGAGAGCACGGACGTTGGCGGAGCTCCACGACGAAAAGAGGACGGCGTAGTTTTCCGGCGTCATACCCATGACGAACGTCCGGAGACTCGGGTAGAGGACGTACGCCGCAAGGACGAATAGGACCGGCAGGGCGAGGTAGAGGCTGCCGCGACGGCCGAGCATCAGAGCGTGCTTCTTCCTTCGAGGGCGCGCGAGAGCGTCGCCTCATCCGCATACTCGAGGTCGCCGCCGATGGGCAGCCCGCGGGCAATTCTGGTGAGACGAACGCCGTGCGGTTTGAGAAGCTGTGAGATGTAATAGGCCGTCGTGTCGCCCTCAACCGTGGGGTTGAGCGCGAGAATGACTTCGGCGACGGGCGTGGCGTGCTCGTATTCGGCCGGTCCATCCGCGACGGAGCCGGTCGAGTCGGCCTCTCGCCCATTGCCGTGTTCGGACGAGATTTTCCGGAACTCGGGATCGATACGCGTCACCAGCGGCCGGATGTTCAAGTCTTCCGGTCCGATTCCGTCGAGCGGGGAGATGACGCCGCCCAGCACGTGGTAGATTCCGCGGTACTCGTTCGTCCGTTCGAGCGCCATCACGTCATTGGCGTCCTCGACGACGCAGATCACCGAATGATCGCGTCGGGGCGAGACACAGATGGGGCAGGGGTCGTCATCAGTGACGTTGTAACAGATCGAACACTGCTTTACGCGGTCCTTGACGGCGATCAATGCCTTCGCGATTTCGGCGACCTCCGACCGCGGCATCTTCAGCACGTAGGACACCAGTCGCTGCGCCGTCTTTCGGCCGATCGTGGGCAGCTTCATGAACTGCTCGACCAACGCCTCGACGCTCTCCGAGGAATAATGCATGGGAAGATGCTCGAGAGGCCGATTTACAGTCCGAGCGACGAGAGATCCATCCCGGGTGGAAGCATGCCGCCGGCGGCGCCCTGCATTTCGCGGCGTGCTACGTCCTGCGCCTCTTCGAGCGCCTTGTTTACGCCGGCGATGACGAGGTCCTCCAACAGCTCGAGATCGTCGGGATCTACGGCGTCCGGATCGATCTTGATCGCCGTAATGCGCTGAGCGCCGTTGGCCGTCACTCTAACCATGCCGCCGCCCGCATCGGCCGTGACCGTCTTGGAGGCCAGGTTCTCCTGAACCTCGTTCATCTTCTTCTGCATCTCCATGATCTTGCCGAACATGTCGGCCATATTCGTGCCTTCCGTCATCGTCGTCCACCGAATGTATTCTGGATGTCAATAGAAAGGTTAACGTCTGGAAGCGCTTGACCGATTCCGTCCGCACGTGGGGAAAGGTCGCCGGACGTGGCCGCGATTCGACGCCGAGTCCGCCTACCAGACGAGCTCGCCGCCGAATTGGTCGAAAATGGCACGAATGACGGGGTTTTCCTGCCGCTTCCGCTGCATATATTCGTACGGATCGAAATCCGAAGCGGTTTCTTGCGCGTCGGGGACTTCGACGTCGTCGCAAACGACGAATCGAACGGAGCGCAGTGGCGCGGAGAGGAGCGGCCGAATTCGCTCGGTCAGGTACTCTTGCTGATGCGTAAGGAGTCGGTGGTGAAATTCATCCGGCACGCCGATGACGGCCGTCGCGTCGCGAAAATCCTCCGGGCGACTGTGCTGCAGCAGTGAACCGACGTGGATTTTGTCTGCTTTGACGTCCGCGAGGAGTTCGTTCCAGATCTGCTCGAGCAGACCGGCGTCCGATGCCTCGACATCCTCAACGACCGCGACGGCATCGCCGTCGACCGTCGCCTGCGTAGCGGCGTCGGTCGGGGGTGGGGTCCGCCGTTTGATCGCAGGCTCACCGAAAATCTCTTTCGACGGCGTCGTGCCCGACGTACTCGCGGCGTCTCTGCTTGCGGTCCGGTCCCCACCGTCTTTCGCCTTCGAGGCAGTCGAGGACGAAGCCCGTTCCGAACGTTCCGACGGCTGCCCCAGGGGCCGCGCGTTCGTGCGGGATTCCGGTCGAAGCCGGTCCGGTGCTTCCGAAAGGGATTCGGCTTGCTCTTCCGGTTCCGCGTGCGTCAGTTTCCCTTCGCGAGCCATCGACTCGAGGCGCTCGATCTGTTCGATGGCCTTCCGCAGATCGGCAGCCAGTGAGATCGAAGCCATCTTCAGCAACGCCGTCTCGAGGTTCAGTCGCGGCCGCGCGCTGCTTTTCATGGAATCCTCGGCATCGGCCACGAGCGTCAACAGGCGCAGCAGATCCGCTTCGGTAAATCGGATTGCCTCGGCTTCGTATCGCTCCCGCGCCTCGTCCGTATCTTCGATCAAGGACGTGTCCTCCGTCGAACGAGCGACGAGGAGATTGCGGAGGTGCTCGGCGAGGCCGACGAGAAATTCCTGAAGATCGTAGCCCGACCTCACGACCCCGTCGACCAAGTGCAGCATCCGTGCGGAGTCTCGTTCGGCGATGAAGTGCGTTACCTCGAAATACAGATCGACGTCCACGACGCCCAGCGCCTGCGCAAGCTCACCGTACCGCAGGTCACTGCCGCAGAGAGACACGGCCTGGTCGAAAATAGAGAGGGCGTCACGAAGCGCGCCGTCACCCTTGCGAGCGATCAACATCAAGGACGCTTCGTCTGCGGTCACGTCTTCCTCGCCGCAGATCTCTTGGAGGCGCGAGATGATTTCAGGCACGGCGATGCGACGAAAATCGAACCGCTGGCAGCGCGAAAGGATCGTCGGAAGCACCTTGTGCGGCTCCGTCGTGGCGAAAATGAAGAGGACGTACGGTGGGGGTTCTTCCAGTGTCTTGAGGAGGGCGTTGAACGCCGCCGTCGAAAGCATGTGGACTTCGTCGACGATGTAGACTTTCTTTTTGCCCCCTTGCGGATGAATCCGCACCGTGTCGCGAAGCTCGCGGACGTCGTCGACCTTGTTGTTCGACGCGGCGTCGATTTCGATGATGTTGAGACTGCGCCCCTCCTCGAACGTGCGGCACGACTCGCACGTGCGGCAGGGTTCCGCGTTGCCCGGCCGGTCCTCCAGCGCCGTCGTGCAGTTTATGGCCTTCGCGAGGATGCGCGCGACGGTCGTCTTTCCGACGCCGCGCGGGCCACTGAATAGATAGGCGTGCGCGAGGCGATCGAAGCGGATGGCGTTCTTGAGCGTTTCCGTCACGTGCTCTTGAGCGACCAAATCCTCGAAGCGCTGAGGCCTATATTTTCGAGCGGTAACGAGGTATCTCTGTGCGGACATCTGGAAACGCGTTACGACGAGGAGAGCGGGCAGGATAGCGCATGGAACGCCGCCGGGTGTCGGCAGTCACGGCCGCCCGGCATACGGAAGACAATCCCCCACAGCCAGGGATCTCGACGGCTCAACATAGCAGACCATCGGCAGATCTGCAAGATCCCGGACCGCGGCCGAAAGTCGCTCAGGCCCGGTCTGAGCGGGAGGCAAGTGCCCTGGCCGCGGCCCAATCGATCTCCGTTTGAGCGGCCTTCGGAATGACGTGTGGCTCGAAGCAGTGGCGACAGCGCGGCTCGTAGGCCTCGCCTGCACCGAGCAAGACGCGTTCATGACTCACGGCGATGCGCTGCGAATGGTTGGCCGGCGCACTGCAGACCACGCACACGGCGTGGAGCTTGGTGACGTGCTCTGCGATCGACATCAACTGAGGAACGGGCTCGAACGGCCTGCCCAGATAGTCCTGATCAAGCCCCGCTACGATGACGCGTTTTCCCGTCCGGGCCAGCTTGTCACACACCGCGACGAGATCCAGATCAAAAAATTGGGCTTCGTCGATCCCGATTACGTCCGCCTCGCTGCCGAGTCGAAGAACGTCGCGCGCGGACTTGACCGACGTCGAATGGATGGCGTTCTCATCATGCGAGACGACCTCGTCTTTGCTGAATCGCGTCTCAATAGATGGTTTGAATATCTCGATGCGCTGCCGAGCGATTCGCGCGCGGCGTAGCCGGCGGATGAGTTCCTCCGTCTTTCCGCTGAACATCGAGCCGCAGATGAGCTCGATCCAACCCCGCTCATTCGACTTGTTTAGGATGAAAGGCTCCATCGATTATGTCTCCGCCTATCGCCGCCGAACGTCGAACGCGTCCCGGGCCGTAACGGCCCCGTCCTGCGCGCGCGTCAAATTACTCCCAGTGCTTCCGCGCGCATCCAACCCGCGGCGCCGTTGGGAAGCCTGACTTCGACCCAGCCCGCGTCTTCGGATACGACGTCCAGAACGAGGCCTTCGTGAATGTTCAGATCCGATCGAGCACCGTCGGGAGCCTCCAGAAGCGTCACCCGGCTCGTCAGCACGACTGCGCGCCGCGTCGTGTGTTCTTCGATCGAAGCGGTCAGTCCGGCCATGACGAGGACGACGGCGAGTACGGCGGCCGTAGTGAAACCGCGTCGGATCCACGGTCCGCGGGCGCCTCGGATTCGGAGCGTCAGCATTCCGGCGGCAATGAAGTAGAAAACGACGCCAGCGCCAAAGAGGGGCACGGCACCGAACGCCTGTACGATTCCCCGCCACCAGGACACCCAAAAAGGCCTGGGTAGGCGCGAGAATTGATCCGTCGTCAGCGCACGGGCGAGGGCCAGGTTGTGTCGGAGTTCGGAGCTCTCGGGCATCAATTCGAAGGCCTTCTCATAGTATCGAATGGCCTGGCCGGTTTCGTCGAGTCGATAATAGGCGTTTCCCATGTTGAAAAACACGGCGCCGCTGACGAATCCCGTGTCGACGGCTCGGTCGTAGCTCTCCAGCGCGCCTCGATGATCGCCCTGCCGATAGCGCAAGTTTCCCTCGTCGAAATGGCGCACCGCGTCCCCCACGCCCTGGGCCGCTGTCGGGCCGACCGCGAGGACGATGAGCAGAAAAGGCAGAACGATGGGGCGGCGTACTTCGAGCATAGATCACGCCTCGACGGTAGCCTGACTTTCGACGGCTTCTTCGATCGCCAGGATGATGCCGGCAGCCCGTTCCTGCGCGCTTTCCATGGCCGGACGGTCCGGAAGAACCGGTGCATACCGAGCCTCATCGCATTCGAAGAGGAGCCGGTTCAGCGACTCTCGTATCTCGTCGGTCACTCCGACTGCGGCCAGACGTGCGCTCAAATCAGATCTTGTCAGCCCGAGTTCGGCGACGTTGAGGCGGTTTCCGATGAATCCGACCACGGCCCTCTCGATTTCCTCATAAAATAGGCGGCTCTCGTCGCTTTTGAGGAGCGTCTCGGCCTTCTTGAGGTGCTTCCGGGCCAGCGG
>CAZMXY010000004.1:25036-42426 GCA_964570345.1 uncultured Rhodothermales bacterium
TCTCGTCGCTTTTGAGGAGCGTCTCGGCCTTCTTGAGGTGCTTCCGGGCCAGCGGATGGGCCATTCGTTTTCGGGCGTAATGCGTGTCGGTTGCGAAACGACGCCGTCGACGCTCGACGAGGTACAATCCAACCAGTCCAAGGGGCACGCCGACGAGAACGAGATACGGCCACGCCCTCTCGTGAAGCGGCGTTTCGTCGACCCGTTGCCAGGACGCCGCGGTCATGACGTCTGCGATGTCATCGACAGGAAGGCCGTCCGCGGTGCTCCCCGCAGCCAGCGGCACGGCCGTTCCCGTGACCGTAATCGATCCCAGCTCCGCGCGAGTCGTGGCATATCGGTTCGCTGCCGGGTCGAAGTAGGCGAATTCGACGGGTGGCAGACCGAACTCCCCGTTCGATCGGGGCACGAGAAGATAGGTGAACGTCTTGCTTCCCCGAATTATCTGGCCGTCGCGCTCGATCGAGGTGACGACGTTCGGATCATATCGCTCGAAGATCCCGGGGGCGTGAAATACGGGAGACTCCAGCGTTGCGAGATTTCCGGCCCCGGTGACCGTAATCTCGACCTCCACCGGTTCGCCCACTTCGACCTCGTCCCGGTCGAGCGACACGTCCATGCTGAAGGATCCCACCGCGCCGTTAAAGGAGGGCGGAGCACCGCCCGGAAGTGCGGCGACGTCGACGTGCACGGGCTCGGACGAAAGCTCGACCGTCTCGAACTGGCTTCGGAGCGAGAAAAAACGCTCAAACGGATCCGATGAACCGGTCGGAAGGATGGCCTCGGTCTCGATTTCGAGTGGATCGACGGTAAGCCTTCCGCGGCGAGCCGGGAAAACGGCCACGCGCTTCAGGACAATCATGTGGTACAACAGACCGTTCTCAACCACGTTTCTCGGGATCGGTCGCGTGTCGACGTCGAATTCCTCACGCCAGAACCCCTCGGCATCCCACGATCCCGCAAGGCGGCTGTGCCTCAGCTGAATTCCGTCACGGAAGAATAGCTGATATTCGATGGTGACCTGCTGATTCTGGAGGGCTTGTCGCGTGCTCGGGACGGCGCGCACGAAGAGATCCGTTTTTTCGATCTCTCGTCGCTCGTCCGATCCCTGATCTCGCTGGGAAGGGTACGTGAAAGGCCACTGCTGCCGGCCGGAGGCTCTTGGCCGCGAGGGCCGCTGCGACTGCGGAACTACGCTAAGGAGAATCGGCTGCGTAGAGTACTTCTTTCCACCCACGACCACTTCGGCTGCATCGATCCGCGCCTCCCCTTCCTGTATCGGTCTGAACGTCCACCGGAAGCCGACACTCTGTTCGAGATTGCCGTTGACGATCGTCATGTTTCGTTGGGTGCTGGGCGTTCGCTGAAGAAGCGCCAGGTTCTGCGTCGCCGGAGCCTCGGGCGTCTCTATGGAAGCAACCGACGCCCCTTTTATTTCCAGGCTGTATACCACGTGCTCCTCAGAACCCACTGTGGTTTCGCTGACGGTCCCGACCACTTCGACGGCCTGCGCGCGTACCACCTGAGAAGCGGTCAGTCCGCCTAGTAGAATGGCGAGCACGATGTGACAAACTCGTTTCATGCCATCACCAATCCTTCTCGACCTGACGAGGACGGGACTTCGGCCGTTGCACCTCCCGAAGGAGCTTTTCCTCTTCGTTCTGGAGGGCCTGCAAGATGCGCTCGGCCTGTTCCTCACTCAATTCCGTCCCAGACGGCTCGGCTTCAGCTTGTGATTCGCCTTCCTCGTCTTGCCGCGAAGAGGACTCCTGCTCGTCTTGAGCGCCGCCGTGCTCCTGCTCGTCCTGTGCTTGTCCTTGATTCTGCTGCTCCTGCTCCTGATCTCCACCCTGCTGCTCCTGCTCCCGATCCTGGCGGTCCTGATCCTCGTTCTGCCGACCGCCCTGATCTTGCTGCTCTTGTTGCTGCTGCTGGATCTGTCGCTTGACGAACTCATAATTAAACTTGGCCGCCTCGTCGTGGGAATTTGCAAGCAGGCTCTTCCGATAATGCGCCAGGGCCGTCTCGAGATCGCTCGCGGCATACGCTGCGTTGCCCGCGTTGTAGTACGTCCGGGCGACGTCGACGTTTTCAGGTGCCACGTCGAGCGCGCGGGCGAACGTCTCGCCGGCTGTCTCTGCATCGCCCGATCTGAGCAATGCCGCACCGAGATTGTTCAAGAGACCGTATCTAAGCCTGAGCGGAGCATCTTCCGCGAGGGATGCGAGGCCTCTCTGATAGGCCTCGACCGCAGGTCGAAATCTGTCCTCCGAATACAGCTCGTTTCCGCGACGGCCTTCCTTTTCACCATCGTCGGCGAACAAGCCCAGAACGAGGAGGATGGAGAAAATGCGAATGGTCATCGGAATGGGGTTTCTTGAGATTACAGCGATTTCTCGCGTCGATCACTGACGACTCGTTCGACGCCAAGGAGCAGAAGCGCCAGGGCCAGCGGCCACTGAAATCGTTCTTCGTATTCTTCGAATTCTTCTCGAGCGAGCTCCCGTTTCTCGAGCCGTCCAAGGGCCGTGGACATGCCGGAAAGGGAACTCGAGGTTCTCGCAATGCGGAAATACCCGCCTTCCGAGGCAAGCTCGCGTAGCGGCGACTCCTCCAGCCGAGTCTGCACGATCTTCCCCTGGCCGTCCTGCTTGTACCCTACCTGGCGACCGTTGTGATACAGGGGGATCGGCGATCCCGTGATTTCTCCCACACCGGCCGCAAACAGGACGATGCCCTCGCGTCGTGCCGTTGCCGCCATTTCTTCGACGTCGGCGACGTGATTCTCACCGTCCGAAACGAAGAGAAGCGCGCGCGTGGTTCGTTCATTGGACCGCTCGGACGACTTTTCGAATGCGGCCATGGCTGTCTCGAGAGCCGCGCTGAAATCCGTACCCGGTGTAGGAATCATGCCGGGCCCTGCTACGTCCAGAAAGAGCCGTAAGGCCGAGTAATCGGACGTCAGGGGACATTGGATGAAGGCGTCCCCCGCGAAAATTACGAGGCCGACTCGGTCGCCTTTGAGCTCACCGAGGAGTTTCTTAAGCTCGTTTTTTGCTCGAGAGAGGCGATTCGGGGCCACGTCTTCGGCCAGCATGGAGGCCGATACGTCGAGAGCGATGACAAGGTCGATTCCCTCCCGATTCACTTCACGAAGTTGGGTCCCGTAGCGCGGCCCCGCCAGGGCCAACGCCAGCATGGTAATTCCACCTACCACGGCGGCCGCCTTCCAGCGCCGTCGCCGCGCACTCACCGAGGTAACGAGCCTCGAGGCGGCCGCGCCGTCGCCGAAAAGTCGCAGGCTCTCGCGTCGCCGCCATGCCGCCCAGAGAAAGAGGGCCACGGCGGCGGGCACGGCGATCAGTGTCCAGAGAAACGTGGGATTCAGCCACTCCATGGATTACGGAAAGCGCCTCAATCGTGTATTGGAAAGCAGTAACTCCAGTAGCAGCAAACCGAATGCCGGCAGCAAAAATAGGGCGTACCGTTCCTGATAATTGGTGTAGATACGCTCTTCGATTTTGGTCTTCTCGAGCATCCCGATTTCTCGATAGATCTCACGAAGCGCCTGCTTGTTCGTAGCGCGAAAATACCGGCCGCCGGTATTCTCGGCTACCGTCGCGAGCATCTCCTCGTCGATCTCGACCGGCACCATCCGCCGTCGCTGTCCTCCGAACGGATCGTCAAAAAGAAATGGTGCTTCGCCGTAGGCACCCACCCCGACCGCATAGACGCGAACGCCCATCGCCTCGGCCACTTCCGATGCCGTGACCGGATCGATCTCGCCCCGGTTGTTCTGACCGTCGGTCAACAGGATGAGCACCTTGCTCTCCGCGGTACTATCCTTGAGCCGATTGACGGCCATGGCGACCGCGGTTCCAATGGCGGTGCCGTCCTCGATCATCCCGACTTCGACCTCGTCGAGCATCCGAAGTAAAAAATCATAGTCGAGCGTCAACGGGGTCTGCGTATAGGCCTTCGCGGCGAAAACGACCAATCCGACTCGGTCGGAGGTTCGCTCCCGAACGAAATCCGCCGCCACGTCGCGTGCGGCTTCGAAGCGGTTCGGGCTGAAGTCTTGCGCCCGCATCGAAGTGGACGTGTCGAGAACGAGCATGATGTCGACGCCCTCCGCGTACCGCTCTTCGACGACGTTGTGCTCCTGAGGACGCGCCAGGGCGAGGATGCCGAGAACGAACGCTCCGTACCGGAAGACGAGTGGCAATCCTCGAATACGCGTCCACACGCTTTTCGGAGAGGCTTTCGCAGGCTGGACCGTGCTGTACCGCATTCCGACGCGGCGCCGGCGGCCGCGCCACCATTCGAGCGCGGCGAGCAGCGGAACGAGTGCCAGCAGGTACAGCCAGTATGGTTGAGCAAACTCCATGTTACGTCGCGGAGTGCGAGCGCGACCACTTCGGCCGCTTCGTTTACTCGCCGTGGGATGTCGAGAAAAGGAGTACCCTGAACCGTTATGCCTTGTTTTTGTTGCGTTTGACGGCTTCGACGACTTGCGGTAGAACTTCACCCGCTCGGCCGAGCACGACCTCGTCCAGCACGTCCGCGATGGCGCTTCGTTCGACGTTGACTTCGACCACGTAACCGCCTGCTTCTTTTGCTCGAAGGGGAATTCCGGCCGCGGGATAGACCACGGCGCTCGTGCCCACGCTGATGAAGACGTCGGCACGTTCGGCGGCGGCATAGGCTCGCTCCATCGCGCCTTCCGGCAGCATCTCACCGAACCAGACCACGTCGGGACGAATCAAACCACCGCATTCCGGGCACACCGCACGAGCGCCTTCGGCAATCGACTGCGTTACCTGCTCTCCCACAGGCCGCTTACAGTCGAAGCAGTAACTTCGCGTGATATTGCCGTGCAGTTCCACGACGTCTCGACTACCGGCCCGGCGGTGAAGATCATCGACGTTCTGCGTCACGAGCGTGAAATCATCGACGAGACCTTCCAGCTGGGCCAGGGCGAGGTGACCCGGATTCGGCTGCGTCTCAAGAGCCACCTTGCGGCGATGCTCGTACCACTTCTGCACCAGTTCCGGATTGTCGAGAAAGGCCCTGACGTTCGCCAGCTCTTCGGGTCTGAATCGGTCCCAGAGCCCGCCTTCGTCGCGAAACGTCGGGATCCCACTCTCCGCACTCATGCCGGCACCCGTCAAAACGGTCACGGACCGGGCCCGGGCGAGCCGGGAGACGAGCTCCGAGCTATGCAGAATGGTCGTCATCTCGAACGAAAGCGGCTTCGGAAGAGGGTTCCGGCGGGCGAAGATCCTCCTCGATGGACGCAACGACGTTTCCGGCCGTCGAGAGTGCAGCACGGCCTTCCTCCGGAGAAGAGACCGCATCGGCGAATTTTACGTAATCGGCCAGTGTGAGAACGCTTTGCAGCGCGCTTCTAGTATCGGCGTTAGGTATGTCGCGACGCGACAGGTCTCCTATCAGCTCGCGCGTCGTCGTCTCCATGGCATTGACGTGCAGGCGCCGGGCGAGATAATGACGGACCGTCTCGGAGAGTTCGACATAAAACGGCTGAACGGCCTCTCGACGTGTCAGGTCTACCCCTTCGAGGGCCCGAAGGCGCTTGAAGGCCTCGACGTCAGGGGGCTCGGCCGGCGCAGCCGGTGTGAGCGGGGCCGCCGCCGACCGTTCGCGGCGTTTCCACAGGTAGACGGCCAGCAGTCCGGCCAAGAGCAGTAAGAGGGCACCGCCGGCGACGTACGGCCAGATCGCGCGGGGAAATTCGACGAGAGGAGCCAGGCCGCGGACGTCCTGCGCGTCGGGCGGAACGAGGGAGATCACGGATACGTGCGCAGGCATGGTCCATACCGAAAACGTGTCCTCTCCGGCGGTGAAGAGGACCGGAATGGGGAGCACGGTGGCCGTGTCGAGTGCGAACGTCACCACTTCGTACACGACGCTATCAATCCGCATGTCCTCTCGAGTGAAGCTGTTTCGCGCATGTCGCCGCAGCACTTCGAGATCGCCGAACGTGAGTGTGTCCGTGGGCTCGGGGAAAACCGGATCGGCCGCAAAGTCGTGTTCGGCGGCGATCGAGACAAAGAATCGCTGGCCGACGGTGACGCTGTCTTCCGAAACGTGGAGGCGAAGGTCCTGCCCATGGAGCGGAAGCGCGAAGGCGCCGAACCACATCGCGATCGCCAGAGCGGCCGGAGGTCGCATGATCGTGAACACTTTCGTCATCGAGACACTTCGTTTCTCTTGCGGAAGAATCGCATCAGGGGCTCCACGTAGCTTTCGTCGGTTCGTATGGGGACGTAATCCATCCGGATGCGCCGAAAGAGATGTGCGATTTCGGCCTGTCGCGCGCCGGCATGCATGGCAAACGACCGGCGCGTGCGCCGGTCGCCGGTATCGACGACGACGGTCTCCCCCGTTTCGGCGTCAGTCAGATCAACCAGTCCCATGTTCGGCAGTTCCTGTTCGCGTGGATCCAGAAGGTGAACGGCGATGGCATCGTGCCGTCGAGCCACCACCCGAAGCGGCTTTATAAATCCGGCATCGAAAAAGTCACTGACGAGCAGCACGATCGATCGCCGTTTCAACACGTGTAGTACGTGGTTCAACGCGACGCTCAGATTCGTTCCGCGAGAGCGCGACTCGTGTGCGAATAGCTCACGGAGCAGGCGCAATACGTGCTTCCGTCCCTTCTTCGGGGGGACGAAGAGTTCGACGCGGTCCGAGAACAGCAGGAGGCCGACTTTGTCGTTATTCTGGATGGCGCTGAATCCGATCAAGGAGCTGATCTCGGCCGCTAACTCACGCTTGAACTTGTTGCTCGACCCGAAATCTTCGGAGCCGGAAACGTCCACGATGAGCATGAGGGTCTGTTCACGTTCCTCCTCGAATATTTTGACGAAGACCTCGCCGGTCCGTGCCGAAACGTTCCAGTCGATCGTCCGGATGTCGTCCCCGATTTGATACGGTCGTACTTCGGAGAACTCGATTCCCCTGCCCTTGAAGGCCGAATGGTATTCGCCGCCGAACACGTCGTTGACGAGCCCCTTGGTGCGGATCTCGATGCGGCGGATCTTTCGGAAAAGTTCTTTCGGAATCATGCAGAGACGATAGAGACCGGACGTCGCGTCCCGCGCGGCGGGATTATTCCGCCGACGCCGTGCGTGCCGGAAGGTCGATGCTACTGGGACCACTTGGTCGGTTCTCGGTCCCAGCGATGGGAACGCAACGCTTCGACGAGATCGTCGGTCAGTGCGCCCTTGTCGCTCGCCTCCATATTCGCCTCGACGTGCCGCGCTTTTCGCATTCCGGGGATGATCGTGGAGACGCTCTCGTTCGACAAAATAAAGCGCAGCGCCATTTCGGCCAGATCCATGTCCTGCGGTAAGACTTTCTTAAGCGCGTCGGCGCGCTCGACGCTCGGGATGAGATTTTCGGGGACGAAATAGGTGTTTCGCCAATCGCCTTTCGGCCACGTGGTGTCTTTGGTGAGGTTACCGGTGAGCGAGCCCTCGTCGAAGGGCACGCGGGCGATGACGGCCACGTCCATCCTGTCGCATGCCTCGAAGAGCTCGTCCTCCGGCGCCTGGTCGAATACGTTGTAGATGACCTGAACCGAATCGATCAGCCCGCTCTCGACGGCCTTGATCCCGTTCCACGGCTCCCATCGATTGATGGAGATTCCTATGGCCCGAATCAGTCCTTGACGCCGCAGATCGTCGAGTTTCGAATACCATCGATCGTCGTCGATCCACGCGTCTTCCCAGACGTGCAGCTGCATCAGATCGATGCGGTCGAGCCCGGTGTTTGCCAGACTCTGGGTGACGCTCGACTCGAGGTGCTCCGGTGGAAAGACGTCGTCGAGGGCGAACTCACGCCGGCTCGGCCACTGGCGATTTTTGGGTGGGACCTTGGTGGCCGTGTACAGAGTCCGATCCCGGTTGGCGCGCATGAGCCGGCCGAGGAGCTTCTCGCTGTGGCCGTCCCCGTAAGCCAGCGCCGTATCGAAGAAATTGCAGCCGCGATCGACGGCCTGCTGGAGCGACGTAATGGACTGATCGTCGTCCGAGCCTTTCCATCCACCCATCCCCCACATGCCGTAGCCGATCTCGCTGACGTCCCAGTTCGTTCGTCCGAATCGTCGATATCTCATGCCACGCTTTGATTAATTCTTACATAACAATGAGTTCGTACATAACGAGGATCGGGAAGATCTCCGGCATCCGGATCTCGTGCATGCTCGGCAAGTTATCAGGATGCCACCATCCGTGTTCCAGTCCACGATAAATTAGACGAATGCCCGTCACGTTCGGCATCATCAACTTTCCCGGATCGAACTGCGACCACGATGCTTACCACGCGGCGAAGCACGTGTTCGAGCAGGACGCCCGCTTTATCTGGCACAAGGAAGAACGTCTCGGAGACGTCGACGTCGTCGTCATTCCCGGCGGATTCTCGTACGGTGACTACCTGCGGTCCGGCGCCATCGCTCGCTTTTCGCCGATCATGCAGGACGTCGTGCGCTTCGCGAACGCGGGCGGCCTGGTTTTCGGCATTTGCAACGGATTCCAGATTCTCTGCGAAGCAGGATTGTTGCCGGGTGCGCTGATGCGGAATGCCTCACTGCGCTTCGCCTGCAAGCAGACGTACCTGCGGGTGGAGAACGCCGAGACGCCGTACACTCGCACGCTGACGGAAGGTCAGGTCGTGCAGATTCCGATATCCCATGGAGAAGGGAATTACTACGCGGAGCCCGAGATTCTCGACCGATTGGAAGAGCAGGATCAGGTCGTTTTTCGATACTGCGAAAGAGACGGCCGCGTGACGGAGGCTTCAAATCCGAACGGCTCGTCGCGCAACGTCGCGGGCATCGTCAATGAAGGGCGCAACGTGTTGGGCATGATGCCGCATCCGGATCGCTGCGCGGAGCCGGTTCTGGGAAGCAGCGACGGGGCGTTAATCTTTCAGTCGATCGTGAATCATTTCGCCCAGGTCGCCGCGTAGAGCGCCTTCAGCGATCCCTTCTCATCAGCAACGGCGCGGCATGTTTGCGGATTCTCCGGTCACGATCCTTCTTCTGCTCATCAACGTTCTCGTGAGCGCCTACGCTCTGTTTTTCGACGAGACCCTCGTCGATCGGCTGGCCTTCAAGCCGAAGCAAATACTCGAAGGCGGCGAGTATCAGCGGCTGATCACGGCAGGATTCGTGCACGTCGGAGTCGCGCATCTGGCCTTCAACATGATCACGCTCTACTTCTTCGGTCCGGAGTTAGAGCGGCTTTTGGGGCCGGGCAAGTTCTTGCTTCTGTACTTCGGCGCGGAGCTCGCGGCGCACGGCCTGTCGCTTCTGCTGCATCGAGAGACGACGAGTTATGCGGCGGTTGGGGCGTCGGGCGCCGTGAGCGGGGTGGTGTTTGCGTACTGTCTTTTTTATCCGTTTCACAAGCTATACATCTTCTTCCTGCCGATCCCAATACCGGCCCTCGTCTTTGCGGTGGCCTATGTCGCTATGTCGATCTATGCAATGCGTCAGGCTCAGGCGTCCGGCATGACGGGCGGCATCGCGCACGAAGCGCATCTCGGGGGAGCAGTCGGAGGCTTGGTACTCACCCTCGTACTCGAGCCGCGCGCACTCGGAATTTTTCTCGGGCAACTGGGGGTCTGATCGATAGGCCGTTATTGCACATCGGCCGATTCAGCCTGTTTGGAGGATAGTGTGGATAAAATACCGTTATTGCCCTTGCAAAAGGGCCCTTAATGGCCTATCTTGAGTTCACCTCATGCCGCCTGGAGTCCCCGGTCATTTAAGAAGACCATCAAGGGGAAGGATTCAGTCGCGGATAAGTGGGCACCCGAAAAGCTCGGCTCTGGGCAAGCCGAGCTTTTTCGTCTCCGTCACGCGTGGGCATGCGGCCTTTTGCACGTCTCCGGCCAGGCGAGGGGAATTCCGCCGGTCTTCGTGTCCCGTCCCACTGTGGATATTGTGTTAATGGTTTGTGGAATAATACGCCGCGTCGTCCCTTGACCCGCCCGCAGTCTCACGGTATAATTGATCCAGTGCCTGACGGCACCGTTCCTTGACGCGACTGAAAACTCTGGGCTGCATGAGGACGCCCGTGCACCGGTCGAAAGACCGGACGGCGGGATGCGGCATGTTGCGCGAGACGCGCGTGCAGGTTCGCCTGCTGCGACGGCTCGCCAAGATGTCGACGAAGGTGCTCGACTGTAAGGAAGCGTGGCTTCGGCCGCGTCATCGACAGCGAGCCCGTCGTTACGGACAGCTATCGTGGGCAGCGGTTTCGACCGCGAGCCCGTAGAAGAAAGTCGACCTTCGGGTCGGCTTCGATCGAAGATACTGCAACGGCATCCAATCGGCACGTCTCTGTGAAGCAGCCGGCTGAAACGGCCGCCTGTGGAGAGCGTCGCTCGATGATGCAGCGTGCTCGGAGGATTGCACTGCCGAGAGCAGGACGTGTTGAAGCAGGGCCTCGAAAGAGGCCTCGTGGAGCGTTCCTGTTCGACGAAGCGTGCGGTCCCCCACGCAGCTTGTGGAGAGTGGACGCGATGAAGCGCGGCGTCGAAAGACGCGGCGTGGAGCGACGCCGCTCGATGAAGCAAGCCCTGCAAGAGCCGCTGCGGAGAGCAGCGCTCGATGAAGCGGGCCGGCAGAAGAAGGCCGCTTGTGGAGTGTGGAAGCTCGTCGATACGCCTGGCGGAAACGCCGGCGAGGAGAGCCGAAGCACGCTGAAGCAAGCTGCCGTATTCATCGGCCGACTGTGGAGAGCGTGCGCGAAGCCGATGACACGGGACATCGAAAGTCAGTGGCTCCTAAACCGTCTGCCCATGCGGTTTAGACGAACCACGACCGGGAAACCGGTCGGCGTTCGAATCGCCACCGGTCGGCCTCCATACCGGCACGAGAGTTTGGGCCTCCCGTCTGAGACAGATCGCTGCTTCGGCAGTACCTGCCTCAAGGGAGGCCGTCGCGTCTAGGGAACTTGAAAAGCGCTGGCTGCCAACGGTGGTCGGCGTTTTTTTATTTTGGCGTCAGCAGGGACGACGCCCGCTCGATCCGCCTCGCGACAACGGCGGCCACGTCGTACCGCCGTACGCCTTCGTCTCCATCACTCGCCGTCAGGTGCATGCCCGTTTCCGACCAGGTCACCGCTGCCGTCATAAACTATCGAACGCCCGACCTGGTCGATACCGCGGTACGGTCTTTTCACCTGCATTATCCCGGCGTTCGGGTTCTCGTCATTGACAACGGCTCAAACGACGCGTCGGCCCGGGTCATTGACCGCCTGGAAAAGGACCTGGGTTCGTGTGTTACGTCACTCTTCCTGGAGGAGAACACATATCACGGCCCCGCCATGCATAGGGCCATGCTAAGCGCAGAAACGCCCTTCGTCTTCTTTCTCGACAGCGATACGGAGACGCGCCGAGGCGGATTTCTCGAAGACATGACGACCGCGTGCAGCCCGCCTAACGTCTACGGCGCCGGCAAGATCGTGCACGTAAATCGCCGGGGCTTCTCGGCGGATTCCGGCATACCCGTCCTGGTCAGTGCGTTCATGCTGCTCAAGCGCGAAGTTTACCACGCCCTACCACCGTTCGTACACCACGGGCTTCCCGCGTTGGACAACTTCAAAGGTGCACAGCGGCAGCAATACGAATTGAGGTCCTTTCCCGTCGACGACTACGTCGAGCACTTCGGACGGGGAACCGCCGAGCGATATGGATACGGCCTCGGGTGGAAGAGCCGTATCGACTATCTCTTGAATCGACTCGGGCTGTGACGCCGTGCCAACTCTGCGAACGCGCTGGGCGCGTAGATCGTTACGGTTTTCCCGTCCTTGAACGCCCCTACAACCGCACGCCCAGTTTCTCGCCCCGAATGAGATGGCCGAGCGCGAGCAGCTCCAGACCGAATGGAAGGTAACCGAGATAGCCGAGCAGCGGCATCTCGAAAACGTGCCAGAAGTTCACGCCCGGAGTATGGTACGTCCATTTAGGGAAGGAGTGAACGTTCCAGAACTCCCAAAAAAATCCGCAAATCAGAGCGCCGAGCGCCAGCGATACGGCCGGTCGCCAGTCGCCACGCTCGAGCCAATCGAACAGTGACGGGCGCCCCATACGAACGTTCAAAGGTTCGATCAGACAGAAGATCGATGCCCACATCAACGGATAGAAAATGGTCGGAAAGGCCGCGATCGCAATCACGAGGATGACGCCCGTACTGAAGAAGCCGGCGAGCACGCTTCGCGACTTGCGAATGACCGGACCCGGACCGAGTCCGTCCGTCCACGAGAACGAGCGCACGAGCTCCGCCGTCTCGAACACGGCGGGCATGACCGTCGAAAACGCGATCGTGGCGAAGACGGCGTACTCGAGATCACTGAAGAGTTCCGCTCCGAGGTACTGCCAGTTCCTCGTGCGCCAGTTAAACAATTCGAAAAGCCACCACGCGGGTGCAGAAAGGGCGAATAGCAGGCAGAACTTGCGCAGGGAACGAGTGAACGGGGACGTGCCGCGCCGCACCACGACGATGCCGTCGACGCAGAGTGCGTAGCCGAGCCAGAGCGAGAAGAAAAAGACGTGGCTGCGCGGCCCGTAGAGCGTCCAGTTCAGAGTCCACGAAATGGCGATCAGCGACAGGCCGGCCCATCCGTGAATCGGGAATCGTCTCATCTACTCGGCGAAGCGCATCTCGAGCATCGCGTATTCCTTATCTCGAACGGCTCCGAAGGATTCGAGCGCGTTTCGAAGGACGCTGTTCGAGTCCAGCACCCAGCTCATCTCGCTCGCGTCGTAGCCCAGGGTCGGTCCGCGCTCGATGATGGCGAGATGGAGAACGGCGTCGAGTCCGCGTCCCTGATATTCCCGCAGAACACCCATGAGCGGGGTTCTCACCTCGTAAAGTCCGCCGAAATTGGCGTAGGCGAGCATCTTGGGCAGGCCCAGGGGCATCAGGCGACCGTCCTTCACGCGCTTGAGAAGCTGATTGACGTTCGGGATGCTGATGGAAAACGCCACCGGCTTGCCTTCGTTCTCGAGCAGATAGACGATTCTGGGATCGATGATCTGCTTCATGTCTTTTGCGAGCTGGGCGAATTCGGCCGCGGTCATGGGCACGTGTCCCCAATTCTGCGACCAGGCGTCGTTGTAGATGTGGAGGATCGTCTTTGCTTCTTCTTCGAAGCGATCCATGTCGATCGTTCGCACGCTGAGCTCGGGATATCGGCGCTTCACGAGGTCCACGCCTCTTCTTAGCTTCTCGGTGTTGACGTATTTCTTGTGGATGTAATAGGCCCACATCGTCATTGCACGTTCGAAGCCGTAGCGGACGAGAAAGTCCACGTAGTACGCAGGATTGTAGGGCATCAGAACGGACGGTTCCCGGCTGAATCCGTCGACGAGCACACCGGCCGTGTCGTTCATCGAGGGATTGGCGGGGCCTCGACAGCCCTTCATGCCGGCCAGGTGAAGCCATTCTCTAACCGTGTCCAGAAGTGCCGCCGCGACGTCGTACCGGTCGATGGTTTCAAAGAATCCGAAAAACCCATTGGCATCGTCGTACTTCTTGAGATGCATGCCGTTGATGATGCCGGCAATCCGACCTACGACCCGCCCGGACGGATCTTTCGCGATAAAAAGACGCATCTTTCCGTGCTCGAAGAAGGCGTTTTTCCGCCGGTTGAGCGTCTTGTAAACGTCGCGTCGCAGGGGAGGAATCCAGTACGGATGGCCTCGATAAAGGTCATACTGAAAATCGACGAACCGTTTGCGATCGCGGAGTGAATCCGCGGGCGTCACTGAAATCGACTCGGCCATACGGTGCGGAAACGCCGAAAGGGTACAGAAACGAAAAAGGACGCCGTTCATGAAGCGTCCTTCGAAGATACGGATCAGGCGGAATTCTGCAGTCGAGGGTCCATCCCAGCACGGTAGTCGGTCTACAGACTCCCGTTCCTGCTGATGACGTGGTGTCGGCGGCCGACGCGCTGAAATGCTTCAAGGATGAAATCCAGTTCGTCATCCGTATGTGTGGCCATGTAGGAAGTGCGCATGATGGCCTGTCCCGGCGGTACGGCGGGCGGCACGACGGCATTGACGTAGACACCCTCCTCGAGCAAGTCTCGCCAGAACTCGAAACACGTCTTCATGTCTCCGATGACGACCGGTATGATGGGCGACTGGCTCGTCCAGACGTTGAAACCGACGTTTCGAAACCCGGCCCGCATGTAATCCGATATTTCCCAGAGACGGTCGAGGCGCTCCGGCTCGGCTTCGAGGATGTCGAGGCATTTGAGTACGGTCGCGACGTTGGCAGGGGGCATGGACGCGCTGAAGACGTGCGTGGAACTGCGGTGGCGGATGAATTCGATGACGTCCTCGCTACCGACGCAGAACCCGCCCAGCGAAGCGAAGCTCTTTGAGAAGGTCCCGGTCGTCAGATGAACGGCGTCCTCCAGTCCGAAATACGCCGCCGAACCGCGACCGCCGGGGCCGATGACCCCACACGCGTGCGCATCGTCGAGCATGAGGGCCGCGCCGAATTCGTCGGCCAGAGCCATGAGCTCGGGGACTTTAGCGATCACGCCGCTCATCGAGAACACGCCGTCCGTCACGATCAGCTTGCCCGCTCGAGGATTCTCGGTGTGGACCTTTTCGAGAAGTCGGCGAAGGTGATCCAGGTCGTTGTGCCTATAGCGGAGCGTCTCGGCGAGGCTCACCTGCGTCCCTGCGACGATACAGGCATGATTGTCCTTGTCCGAGAAGATGGTGTCGTTCTTCGACGCGACGGCCTGAATGACGCCCTCGTTCGTCATGTAGCCCGTCGAGAAGAGCACGGCCGCTCTACGTCCCATGAACTCGGCGAGCCTCTCCTCCAGTTCGATGTGAAGATCGAGCGTTCCGTTCAGGAATCGACTGCCCGTGCAGCCCGTACCGTATTGTTTGATCGCGCTTGCGGCCGCTTCCTGCACCCTGGGGTCGGACGTCAGGCCCAGGTAGTTGTTCGAGCCGGCCATGATGATCTCGCGGCCGTTCATGATGGCGCGAGACCCTTCGTTGCGTTCGATCGGGCGAAAGTACGGGTACAGGTCCGCCGCCTTTGCCTGCGCGTAATCGCCCGTCTCGGCGAAAAAGTGATGACATTTCTCGAACAGTGACGGCTCGTCCTTGATGGTCTGAACCGCCTCCGCCGGAGGGGTTCCGTCGTTTTTCCTTTGAAAATCGGGCGTCGTCATTTTCGATTCAGGAAAGGACTAAGTAGAGCGTGGGTGTGGCGGGCGTACGCTGTGAATCGACCTCCAGACACGATGACGTTGCAATCGGACGGCGTGCAAAATATGGAATTTCCTGCTTAGATCTCATTCGAGGCTTCCAAGCGACGGTGCGACGGACGAGGTGGGGACGGTTTCGTAGGGTGCAGCCGGTCTCTGGTGGGAGCGCGGCAGGATTGAAGAGAGCACGCCTTCGATACAAGCGATCGCCTCTTTGTTCCCGCACGAATTTCGGTCTAAGAGCCTGGCTTCATACGACTTCTGCCGATTCAAAAAGTCCGTGACGTCACCGGAGGTGAGGGGTCGGTCGACGACGGCGGCTCCGAGCCCGTTTCTCCGTAGGAACAGGGCATTTAAGGTCTGTTCGAAGATGCCACGGTTCGGTACCACCAGAAGCGGCTTCCCGAGAAACAGCGCCTCGCTCGTAAGGGTGAATCCGGCCGTCGAGATCACGCCCCGGCTCGAAGCGAGGTCCTCGAGGAATTCGTCGATGCACGGCTCCTTGAAAATCACGTTGTCGTAGTGCTCGCCGTCACGAGGGGCTTCAAAATTGTAGACGACGAACGGTGCGTCGACCTCGCGCAGCGTCTTCAGCACGTGTCCGGCACCGACCGTGCTGTTGTAGTAGACGAGGACGTGATCACCCCTCGTGGGCGTCAGCGACTGCACGGCCGGCCTGATAATCGGCGGGACCAGCCGCGTCTCGAGCGGATGTCGGAGCGCTGGAAAATAAAACGACGTGATAAGCACCTGCCGGGGATGGGAAGGCACGATGAGCCGTATCGCAACGGTCGTGACGGCGGCGTTGACGTGATATTTGAGGGGCAGACGGTACCGGGTCTCGGTAACGATCTGCTGGTGATTGAACGAGATGACCGGAACGTCGAGACGTTGCGCGGCGCGGTGAGAAAACGCCTCGAAATCCGTAATCACCATGTCGGGACCGAAATCGAGGAAAGCGGCCGAGAGCTCCTCCACGATGGCTTCAACGTGAATGAAGTAATCCCAATTGGTGCGAAGGGTCTCGAGGAGTTGGATTTTGTTTCCCTCCATGATCTGCCGAAGCGGAGGGACCGGAATGACGGGTTCACCGCTTGTCTGCAGAATGTCCTGCGCCGTTCCGCCGCAGCAGTAGATGATTTCGTGACCGCGATCTCGAAGCTCGTCCGAGACGGCCATGACCCTGGACGTGTGCCCACGACCCTGCCCGCTCAGCGCATAAACGATTTTAGCCATGTCGTCTCGATTGCATCGATCGACCGTCAGACGGTTCGGCCTGCCGCGGACGATGGAGTCTAAAATTCGACGTCCCGTATCCACAAATAAGGCGGAAGGCCCTAACCGGGCTGTTCCGCCGAAAACGCCAAGCTCGTACGATAACGGTTGTCAAAGGTTCGTAAACGTCTGCCACCCGGGCTCCAGTGTCGAAATAGCGATTTCAAAATTCATCCACGAACGCAGCTTTTTCGCAAAGACGCGGACGCCGCCCTATCGTGCCATTCGCAATGAGACGGCGAATCCACCCGGAGCCGCATGCACCACGAGCGTCAGGTCTTCGCTGACGTCAAAATGGAGCAAATGTGCGTTGACGTACGCATCGAGGATGGTTAGCCCATAGAATAAGCCGATGCCAATGTATAAAAGGTCACGGTTGCGTCGGAGATTGTCGCGCGTTTGCCGGAACGTACCCACGCTCGCTTCGGCGCGCTCACGTGAAATTCCCAGATCTGCAATCAGCTTTTCAAAATCGGCTTCATACTCGGGGAAGAGAGGCATGCCGTTTTCGCGGCGCGCGAGAAAGTGAAAGGAGTGCCGGTAGAGCAGGTACCGGCGGTTCACGAGGATCGCCGACGCGGTCAGACCGCCCAGACCGGCCCATGCGACGGGTATTTTGTAGTACTGTCGATTGTAGTATTGGCCCCAACCTGGGATCGCCGCGGCGCGCCAGAGCGCCCCCCGGGGCGAATGGTCGTCCGGGACGCTCGAGCTCGTGCTCTCCTGGCCGAATGCCGACGGTACGGCGAAGGCGATAAGCGGCAGCAAGAAGCAGACGAAGCGCGTGACGCGAGCGGCAGCCGGAACACGTGTGGACGGAGAAAGATGGGCCGACGGACGCGG
>CAZMXY010000004.1:42526-70403 GCA_964570345.1 uncultured Rhodothermales bacterium
CGCGAGCGGCAGCCGGAACACGTGTGGACGGAGAAAGATGGGCCGACGGACGCGGCACCCGAAGATGCACCGTCGAGGAGGAAGTACGAACGACCTCCCTCGTCACAGGAGGAGCTCCACGATGCGCTCAAGATCTTCGTCGGAATAGTACGCGATCTCGATGTGCCCGCCGTCGTTCCTATGTCGAATCCTGACCTGGGTGCTAAACTTGGATCGGAGCTGCGACGCAAATTCTTGCACCTGAAGCGCGTCCCGGTCACTCCGCGAGGAGGCGACCGACTCCGCCTCCGACGGACCGACTCCGCCGTTTTCGTTCCTGTCGGCCCTCGCGGCCTCTCGCCATCTCCTGACCCTCTCTTCGACCTCACGCACGGACAGGTCGCTTTCTTCGATGGCGTTGAGGAGATTGAGCTGAAAGTCGTCGTCAGCGATCGAAATGAGGGCACGGGCGTGTCCGACGGACACGCGGCCGTCTCGCAGGCTGGCCTGTATTCTCGGCGGCAGCTTGAGCAGTCGAAGGAAGTTGGCTACGGTAGCCCGATTCTTTCCGACCTTCTGGGCGACCCGTTCCTGGGTGAGGTCACACTCTTCGATGAGACGCTGATAGCCGAGCGCGACCTCGATCGGGTTCAGCTCTTCCCGCTGGATGTTCTCGACGATGGCCATCTCGAGCATCGCCTCGGAGTCGGCCTCCCGGACGTAGGCCGGTATGCGTTTGAATCCGGCACGCCGCGCCGCGCGAAGGCGTCGCTCACCGGTAATCACTTCGAAGCCGTCGTCCGTTGCGCGAACCGTAATGGGCTGAATGACGCCAAGCTGAAGGATGGACGCCGCGAGCTCGTCGAGCGCCTTTTCGTCGAACTTCTTACGCGGCTGGAAGGGATTCGGCCGAATGCTGCCGACGTCCACGTCGGCTACGCGTCCGGCCAGTCTGAATCGGTCCGCACGCTGCGGTCGGCCGCCCTCCAGTGCCTCGTCGTCCTGCGGGGGGAGGATCGCACTCAGGCCGCGGCCAAGCGCTGTTTTCTTGGATGACATAGTCTGTAGCCTCGTCGGACGTTATCCGGGATAACCGTTCGCCGTCGTCGAGCGATAGATGGAGCCGCCGTCGTCGCCGGGCTCGGCAGCTCTTTCTTGAGTCGCCTCTCGGCTTCCATCCAGATAGGATCGACTACCGCGGATAACCTCTCGGGCGAGTGCGATGTAATTGCGCGCCCCGATGCAGGTGGCGTCGTAGAGGAGAACGGGTTTACCGAAGCTCGGCGCTTCCGAGAGCCGGACGTTTCGCTGGACGATCGTTTTGAACACCTTCTCACCGAAATAGCGGCGCACTTCGTCGGCAACCTGATTCGAGAGTCGCAGACGCGTATCGAACATGGTGAGCAGCACGCCTTCGATCTCGAGATCAGGGTTGAGATGCTGGCGCACGATCTTGATCGTATTGAGGAGCTGCCCGAGGCCCTCCAACGCGAAATATTCCGCCTGGACGGGAATCAGGACGGAATCCGATGCTGTCAATGCGTTGACGGTAAGCAGCCCGAGCGACGGGGGACAGTCGATGACGACGAAGTCGTATTCGCGACGAATGCGCTTGATGGCGTTCTTGAGTATCCTTTCGCGTTCGGCGACGTCCACCATTTCGATCTCCGCCCCGACGAGGTTGATGTGACTGGGCACGACGTCGAGATACGGCATCTCGGACGGTCGCACGGCGTCGGCTACCGGAATGTCTCCGATGAGCACTTCGTACGTGGAATTCCCGGAAGAACGATGTTCGATGCCGATACCCGACGTACAGTTCGCCTGGGGATCAACGTCGATCAAGAGGGTAGGGTGTTCCGTAGCAGCAAGGGAAGCGGCGAGATTTATCGACGTCGTCGTTTTGCCGACCCCGCCTTTCTGGTTAGCAACCGATATGACTTTTCCCATCGACCATTTGCGTGAGTGAGGTGCCGAACGGCGCTAGGTGCCGTGAGGTCCGGAACGTAGTGCGGTTCTGAGCGGCGGACCGCACCGGAAATCACGAGCGCGAAGCGTATCTCGACGCCCGGGAAACTGCGCGCCCAATCTATGAAGAATCACGGTGGCAAGCCAGTTGCAGGGCACGGGTCGGGCAATCGTATCCGCGAAGGCGCGACGGGTTTCGATACGCACGCATCGTCCGCCAAAACAAGGTCTTGGAAACACCCATTCTCCGGCGTTTCTTCGAACCCATGGTTTGCTTAACGTGTAGTAGTGCTCGTCGAGGCGAATTCGGCCGGATCATCGGCTCGGCGTCGGCTCGACGAAGTCGGCACGTCCCACACGCATAAAATCATCGAATCAGCTTGGCCCGTCGTTTCGTACTGGAATCGGATGACCGCTCACAAGCTCGGCGGCTGTCGATTGACTATGCCGGCGAGCTGAACGAGCAGCAGCTCGCGGCGGCCACGGCTCCGGAAGGAGCGGTCTTGGTGATCGCCGGCGCCGGAACCGGCAAGACGCGCACCCTCGTCTACCGAGTCGCCTATCTCGTCGAGAGTGGGGTCGATCCGGAGCAGATCGTATTGCTCACCTTCACCAGGCGTTCGGCACGCGAAATGCTCGTTCGCGCCTCGACCCTTCTGGATGGACGCTGCCACCGCGTTTCAGGGGGTACTTTTCACTCGTTCTGTCTCGGGATTTTACGCCGGTACGCATCTCGCCTCGGCTTTCCCAACCGTTTCAACATCCTCGATGCCTCGGACGCGGCGGACGTAGTCGACGTCGTCCGTATCGCCGGAGGTTATCATAGGACCGACAAGCGATTTCCACGGAAGAAAACGCTGTACTCGATCTTCTCGGCCTCCACGAACCGCGGCAAATCACTCGACGAGCTCGTAGAAGCTCACTATCCGCAATTCGCTGGGTTCATCACGGAGCTCACCGAGCTCAGGCAGGGTTTCGCCGAGTACAAGCGGCAGTGCGGTCTCATGGACTACGACGATTTGCTGCTGCACGCGCTCGAGCTCCTCACGAACGACGAATCGGTGCGAAATCAGGTCAGTGCGGGCTGCCGTCACGTGCTTGTCGACGAGTACCAGGACACTAACCGACTGCAGTCCGAGCTAGTAAAGCAATTCACGGCGGTTCACGGTAACGCGATGGTCGTCGGCGACGACGCGCAGAGCATCTATCGATTTCGCGGCGCCGACTTCCGAAACATCTTCGACTTTCCTCGAGAATTTGCGGCCGCTAAGGTGCTGAAGCTTGAGAAGAATTATCGTTCGACGCAGCCCATTCTCGATCTGGCCAATCACGTGATCGAGCAGGCCCGTCGCAAATACGACAAACGGCTATTCAGCGACCTGATTCGCGGCGAGCGTCCGGCGGTCGTTGCGGCGCCCGACGATCGCTATGAGAGTCGTTTCGTTAGCCAGATGGTGCTTCATCTGCGCGAGCAAGGCATCCCGATAAACCGCATGGCCGTGCTCTTTCGCAGCAGCTTCAACTCGTACGATCTCGAGATAGAGCTCAACCGCCGCAACATTCCCTTCGTGAAATACGGCGGTCTGAAATTGAACGAGGCGGCCCACGTCAAGGACGTCGCGGCCCACCTGAAGGTTGTCGAGAACCTCATGGACGCCGTATCCTGGAATCGCGTCCTCCAGCTCCTCGACGGTATCGGTCCGAAAACGGCACAGGATCTGATCGAATGGATCACCACGGTGGAGGGTGACGATCCGTTCGTGGTAAGAGATCGTCCTTTCTCGCCGCGTTACGTCGACGAAATCACAAAGCTCTTCGACGTCCTGCGGCGAATTCGAGGCGGCAAGCTGACGCTGCTGGAGCAAGTGGAAGCGCTCATGACGTATTATGAGCCCATCCTGAAGCGCAAGTACTACGAGGACTATCCCAAGCGGCTCCAGGACCTGGAACACTTCGTCGCCCTGGCCGGCAATTTCTCGGAACGGGGTGACTTTCTATCTTCCATGGCTCTCGATCCCATCGAATTGACGGCGCTCGAAACCGAGCCGATGGAGCAGGACGAAGCCCCGCTCGTACTGTCGACGATCCATTCGGCGAAAGGTCTCGAATTCCACACGGTGTTCATAATCCATGCCCTCGACGGCGTCCTTCCGTCAGGGTACTCCCTTAAGGACCACGACGCGTTGGACGAAGAATTGCGGCTGCTCTACGTGGCCGTGACTCGGGCGGAGGAGAATCTCTTCATCTCCTATCCTATTTTGCAGTATCGTCGATTTCAGGGTCGGTACTTTTCGGAGCCGAGCCGGTTCGTCGCAAACGTGCCGGAGCGGCTTCTGGAGGAGATGAAGCTCGTGGAGGAATCGGTCTCTTCGAATGATGCCGAGGGAACGACCGGCGACGGTCCATCGCTCCTGACGGAATCATCGAATGGCCGTCACCTTTCATCTTCGAGCTCGACGCTCGAACGTCCGCTGCCGGACGAGGCGGGACTGAATTCGGACGCGGTAACGGAAACGGATACGGATGTCGAAGACGGTCTCCCTTTTTGACGGCCCGCCCAGTGAGTGCGGCGCGCCGCGGCCGGTATAATGAATCGACGTACGGCACATATTTCACTGGCAGACACGGCGGCGCAGATCGCGGAGCATGCCAGCATCATCGAAGTCGACCACTCCGCGATCGACGTCATCAGAGACCTCAACGTTTCGATTTTCAACGAAGAACGGATCATCAATACGTTCGATCGCGAAGATCTAATGATGTTGCTCGCCATCGTCGACGGCGATGCCGTCGGATTCAAGATCGGTTATCGTGAGAATCGCTTCGTTTATTACAGTGCAAAGGGCGGCGTCCTTCGGGAGCATCGTCGGCAGGGCCTGGCCATGAAGATGCTCTACGAAATGATGAGCCGGGCACGCCGGCGCGGGTACGTTCGCTTTGCCTACGATACCTTCCCCAATCGCGGGCCGGGTATGACCATCATGGGCCTGAGCGAAGGGTTCCGGGTCGTAAAGGCCGACTTCAACAAGACGTACAAAGATTGGCGTATTCGTCTCGAGAAAAGACTCGATGAGCTATGACGGACACAAATTCGAGGCCGCAGACGGATCCCTAGAACAGGGCGTATACGAACGGAGCTAGCGCAGATCCCTGTGTCAGGACGATCAAGAGGCTTAGCAGCACGAGGACGAACACGATTGGAGCCAGCCAGAACTTCTTGCGGACCCGAAGAAAACTCCAAAACTCCCGAAGGATGCCGACTTTGGACATGACGTACCTCGAACGACGGAGATTACCGTCATGGAAACTACGGATTACGCGGGATATCGATCAATAGGCCGATGTCGAATGCGGACGTCGCTAAGCAGGCCGCCGGTGTGAAGGCGGCCTCTTTCGTTCAGGACGGAATGCGTGTCGGGCTCGGAACGGGATCCACGGCCGCATTCGCCATCGAGGAGCTGGGGCGGCGAATCCGCTCCGGCGACCTGAACATCGTAGGAGTGCCTACGTCGTATGCCGCGGAGCACCACGCTCGGAAGTCCGGCATCCCGCTCGGGGGGCTCGCCGAAATCGACGCCATCGACGTCGCACTTGACGGCGCGGACGAAGTCGACTCGGAGTTTAACCTCATCAAGGGTCGCGGCGGAGCACACACTCGCGAGAAAATCGTGGCGTCGATCGCGAGCGAGTTCGTCGTACTCGTCGATGATTCAAAAATCGTCGATCGACTGGGATCGAACTGCCCCGTGCCGGTCGAGATCGTGCCGCTGGCCCGTCGTCCCGTTGAAAAAGCCCTCTGTCGCCTCGGAGGAATGCCTGCGTTGCGTCTGGGAAAGCGGAAGGACGGCCCCGTCGTCACCGATCAGGGATTCTGGATTCTCGACTGCCGCTTTTCGGCCATCGAAGATGCGGCGCGACTCGATCGGGAGATCAAACTGATCCCCGGCGTGCTCGATCACGGCCTGTTCGTTGGAATGGCGACGCATGTGCTCGTGGGCCGGGCCGATGGAAGCGTGCGTGAGCTTAAGCGGTAGCTTTTCACTTCGATAGATCCGCCGCGACAAGAAAAAAGGGATGAGAGTCGATCTCCCATCCCCCTTTCGATTCAACGAATTCGAGAGCCTGTGAATCGGCTTCGCCCTATTTCAGCTTGAACGTGATCGGCAGCGACATTTTGACTTTGACGGCCTTGCCACGCTGTTTGCCCGGTTGAAATTGTGCTTGTCGTACGGCACGGACGGCCTCTTCGTCGCAGCCCGCGCCGATCCCACGGACGACTTGCGGATCGAGCACGGCGCCGTTCTCGTCGACGACGAACTGGACGATCACGCGTCCTTCGACTCCGGCCTTCTTGGCGATCTCGGGATAGCTGATTTTTTTCTGGATTGCAGCGAGACCTCCGATGAGTTCGGGCATCTGCTCGACGATCACGAAGATTTCGGGCTCTTCCTCAACCTCCTCTTCGGGAGCGGGAGGCGGCGGCGGGGTGTTGGCGATCGGTTCGTCAATGTCGAGTGAGGCGTCGAGATCAAGCTCGTCGTCTTCCAGCACTTCATCGTTCGGAACCTCAACCGGAACCGGCGGCTTCGGCGGAGGAGGCGGCTGTTCGATTTGCGTCGTCTGCCTGATCTCCTCCATCTTTATCTGCTCCTGCTCCGCCATTACGATGTCAAAATCGTTGCTGGGACTCCAGTCGACGCGAAAGGCGACGATCAAAAGTGCGAGTGTCGCAATGAGTCCGATCTCGATGTAAATCGGGTATTTCTTCCGGAGATCGAACTTCTCTAGCTTACGTAGTGCCATGACGGGTAGGTGGTCTACGAATCGGGAGTGAGTAAACTTGTCGGCAAATATACGACAAATGCCTTGCCAAAGAAATATGACGTTCGATACCCTGGGCTCTCCTGCCGGTTCCGTGAATTCAGCGTCACCGAAGCCTTTCAATCGTGGGAAAACGTCGAATTTTCGGCACAGGTGTTGCTGCGTTCGTCGCCTATGGCGGGCGGCCGCTAAGCGTCCACGCCCCGTTCTGTGGAGCGTCTTACGAGATACCGGCCGAAAACGGCGCCGGCCAAGAGTCCGGCAGAGTTCGCCACGGCATCCCACGCGTCGGGTTCACGCCCGAAAGGCAAGACTCCCTGATAAAGTTCGGTCAGCACGGCATAGGCCAGGCCGGCCAACACCACCTGTTTGAATCGTCGATCCACGTTGGCGACGAACGAGCGTATCCATAGCCAGCCAAAGGCGGCAAACAGGATAAAATGGGCCACTTTGTCGACGCCGGGAATACGGCCGGTCGGAAGATCCGGGGCCGGTATGGTAGAGAGGGCGAGGATAACTATCGTCCAGCCCACCGCCGCGACGAGATTCCAGCGGTGCGACTTTGAATACGCCTGGGACCGCGACGTCTCGCGATGCATGATTCTAGAAACGCTCTTTCAAGACGAAAGGGAGTTGATTGACGAGATCGGTCGCCTGAAGGGTCCTGGAATCGCGCCGCTCGGCGTATCGATCTGCGCACGCCCCCCCGACGTGAAGGCTCGCGATAGCCGCGTCGGCCGGTGACATCCCCTGCGCCAGCAGTCCCACGCACGTCCCTGCGAGAACGTCGCCCGTACCGGCCGAAGCGAGTCCGGTATTGCCGGTTCCCGGAATCCAGGCCGATCCGCTCGGGGCAGCGACCACGCTGGGAAGACCTTTGAGAACGAGAATGCAATTCCATTCGCGTGCGAAGTGCTGCGCGAGTCGGACGCGATCGTTCGGGTCGACGCCCGCGCGTTCGAGCGCGTCGCCCGCCAGTCGTTTGAACTCGCCGAAATGCGGGGTGAGGATCCAGCGTCCGGCGGCTCGTTCTCGAAGCAGGTCGGTATGTCCGGCGAGGGCGTTAATACCGTCGGCGTCGATCACGAGCGGCACGTCGACCTGCTCGAGGAAGCGGCGGACGAACGCTCCCGTCGTCGGTTGGCGCCCCAGGCCGCAGCCGATTAGAGCGGCGTCGATCTTCGCAAGACGGTCCTCCAGAGCCGTCATCGCACCGAGCGGATCGATCCCGCCGTCGAGTGCCGGAAGCCCGATCGTCGTAATCTCCGTCATCTTTACCGAAAGGACGTCCCGAATTCGCTCGTCGCACGCACACGAGACGTAGCCGGCTCCGGCCCGGGCAGCGGCCGTCGAGGCCATGACGGGCGCGCCGGTCATACCTGCGGATCCCGATACGACGAAGGCATATCCTACCGAATATTTGTTGGCGTCCGGCAACCGGCGGGGCAGCATGCGGCGGACGCTCTCGTCGGTGGAGAGGAAGGCGCATCCTGACATTCCGGCGGCGGCCGGTTCGATCAACACGTGCGTCGGTATGCCGATGTCCACCGTTTCGACCTCGCCGGCAATCGACGGCCCGAAGTTGAGGCATAGCCCGGACTTCAGAGCGCCCATCGTAACGGTCAGATCCGCGCGAAAAGCGGCGCCAAGCTCGATACCCATATCGGCATGAATTCCCGTGGGGACGTCGATGGCGACCTTCGCGCCGGGCAGCTCATTGAGCCGGCGAACGAGGCCCAAGATCGGATCGCGCACCTCGTCGGTGAGTCCCGTGCCCAATAGCGCATCGATCACGACGCCGGCCGTGGGGAGAGACGTGGGAAGGGAGGCATCGTCATACCGAACAAGACGAAGTCGGTCGTCCCGGTCGTGGGCCGTGAGCGTGCCGAGAAGTCGAAAATTGGCTGCGGCATCCTCACTCATGTCCCCGACGTCGCCGAGCGTGACAACCCGTACCCGCGCTCCCCGCTGGTGCAAATACCGCGCGAGCACGAAACCATCACCGCCGTTATTGCCCTTTCCGCAGTAAATCTCGACGACGAGATCGGAGGCCGGTCCGTACCGTCCGGCGATGATCGAAGCCGCGTCCCGGCCCGCAATCTCCATCAGCGTTCGTCCGCTAATCCCAAATTCCTCGATCGTAAACCGATCGGCCTCTCGCATCGCGTCGGAAGTCAAGACAGGCTTCATGGCTCGTATGAATTCATAGTCGGGTGTTCGATCCGGAGGCATCCCCGGCGGCATGGTGCGATGCGGGCGTCAGCTCGGAGGCGTCAAGTGGAGCGTGTCCGGAAGTGCCGTCTCCCACCGGGCGCGGACCCGGACCGGTTCCGTTCTCCACATGACGTCCTCGCCGGGTTCGTACGGCGTCAAGAAACCCGGGTCCCACCTGCCGTTCGAGTTTGCGTCGACGAACGCGCGAAGACGGTACGTTCCCGCCGGAACGTTCGTAAAAACGAAGCCTCCGTCGGCATCGGCCTCGACAACGTAATCCGGTATGATTACGCGCACGTCGACGGCGATGAGTTCGATGAGGACGGACGGGCTAGCGGTTCGATTCGTTTGGATGCCACCGGTAATCTCTCCGACCTCATCCAATGACAACCGCACGTACGTCCGGCGAAATACCGTATCGGGTCCGGCCATCAGGGACGCGTCAACGGCCACCTCGAAAGGCATACCCGGCTGCAGGTCCGGCTCCAACCGTATCTCGTAGTCGGTTCCGTTCGAGGTCGAAACGAGATAGGGTGGCGTCGCCCCCGACGAATCGGTAATCGAGACGGCCGAACGGAGGAGCGCTTCGTCCGAAGGGGCATTCAAGCGAACGCCCGGCTCGACGCCGCGCGGCACGGAGATGATTTCGCCCGCCGGAAGGCCCGGCGGAAGAAAGTCCACGAATCGCGTCCGAAGGGTGTCCTCCAGGATGACGGGCGTAAAATAGGTGGGCGTCGACCTAACGGGATTTCCGCTCGTGTCGACGACCGAGGAGGCCTCGACGGCATATCGGCGGGAATCGAGCTCGCCCGTCAGGAAAAACATCTGCCGGGGCTCGTTGGCCCGCTGGTAGAGCGATCGAACGTCGACCAATTCGGCAGAGGCGGAGTCGACGACCACCCACTCGGTAGAATCCCGGTCGACGAACCGGACCGGCTCGGAGAAGAGAATCAGGTGGCGAGAGTTCGAGAGGGATTGCGAACGCACGGGGACCGGCGCCGTCGTGTCGACGCGGGACAGGACCCACGGCTTGGTCGCGAAGGCAGCCGTTGAGTCGGCAAACAGGGCCGCGTACGGCGGCGGGGCGAATGCCTCCTGGGGATCGGGCAGCCGGTTGCGGTTGACGTCCTCGAGTGCGACGACGTAGTAGAATTGTTCGGTCAGGTATTCGAACGTAAAGGTGCCTTCGGCGTCGGTTTGCGTCGCATAGGCCGGACGATCGGGCAGCGAGTCGGGCGCCGTACTGTCGGGAAGGGCATATGCGAGAACGTCTACGCCGGCAAGGGGATCTCCTGCAGCCGGCGCTACCACGCGCCCCGAAAGGATGCCTCCGCTGATCGTCGGTCCCGTGGAAAAGGCCAGAATAATGGGGGATCGAAGCGCGACGCGCCGGGCGTCGCGAAGATTCGTGTCGATCGTGACGACGTACGTCGTATTCTCGCGTAACGGCTCGGGAAAGCGTACGACGACGCTGCGTCCGCTCCACGAAAAGTCGAGCGGCTGCGCGAAGGCGGGAGAGATGGATAGAGCCCGCGGCAGGGTCGTTACGTCGACGTGTTCGGAAAACGTGATTCGCATGGTCTCCGAAACCACGTTGACGGCGCCTCGAGCAGGTCGCGTCTCAAGGACCTCCGGCGGCGTTTCGTCGGGCGGCCCGCCGGAGGGTGCTACGGGGGTCGCGCATCCACAGAAGGCCGTCATGAAAGCGGTTAACGTGAGGGCGCCGGCGTGTCGGGGCATCAGTCGTCGGCGCTCTGACTGCGAAGGGTAAAGAACAAATAGACACCCAGAGCCGTCGCGGCCGTCAACAGGGCGGGCTCCACGTATCGCCGGATCCATCTCGCACGAGGCGCGTCGCCCTGCGTCTCCGCGAAGGCCGGATCTTCGAGACGCACGACGTCCGATCGTCGGATGGAATCACCGGCCGTCCTCGAACAGTGATCATCTAGAAGGATGCGACCGTCCGGACCCGTCAAGGTGTAGTACATCACGAGCGTGACGTCTCGGTTCAGGCGTCGTCGACCGGATGCGGTGTACCTAACCCCGGCTTCTGCAATTGAGAATTCGAGGCGCGGCAGCGTCACAGCGGTCGGTGGGGAATTAGCTGCGGCGTAGACCTCGCGGCCGTCGGACTTCCAGCGCTCGATCAGGGCGGAGCGGAGATAGGGCATCCGGTCCGGCATCTCGAGAGCAAGGGTGTCGACGTCCGCCGGAAGCTCTCCCAGGCATTCTCGGGCCAGACGTTGAAAAACGGCGAGATTGGTCTCCTGTGCGACGACGGGACCGGCACATGCCAGGGTCGACAAAACGATGGCGACGACGTGGAGGCCCGGGCCGCCGAGTCTAGGCATAGATGCCGCGCATGCGCAGCGCACTCGCGACTTTGTCGATCGCGAGCACGTATGCCCCGATACGCATCGAGACGCTGTATTTCTGGCCTGCCTCAAATACATTGTCGAATGCGGTGCGCATGATACGGTCACAACGGCGGTTTACGCGGTCGAGCGTCCAGAAGTACCCCTGGCGGTTCTGGACCCACTCGAAATAGGACACGGTGACGCCGCCGGCGTTCGCCAGAATATCCGGAATTACGATGACACCTTTTTCGTTCAGTATGTCGTCGGCATCCGGCGTCGTGGGGCCGTTCGCACCCTCGACGATGATCTTGGCCCTCACGCTTTCGGCGATTCGAACGTCGATCTGATCCTCTTTGGCCGCGGGTACGAGTACGTCGACGGGCAGCGTCAGCAGTTCGTCGTTCGTGATGCGATCTGCGTTCTCATATCCCTCCAGTGAATTTCTGTTCGCGGCGGCATATTCGATCATGCCGTGAACGTCCAGGCCGTCCTCGCTGTAGTAGCCGCCGCCTACGTCGCTCACCGCTACGATCTTGCACCCCTGTTCTTGAAGAAGACGGGCGGCCGTAGATCCGACGTTACCGAATCCTTGAACCGCCACCGAGCAATCCGCCGGTCGCAGCCCGATCCGGTCCATGGCCGCCACCGTAACCGTCACGACTCCACGCCCCGTGGCTTCCTTGCGTCCGTGCGAACCGCCCAGCATGATCGGTTTTCCCGTCACGACGGCATTCTCGGTTCGCCTCGCATGCATCGAATACGTGTCGAGAATCCACGCCATGATCTGCTCGTTCGTATTCATGTCCGGCGCCGGTATGTCGCGATCCGGTCCGAAGACGTCGATCATGTTGGCGGTATAGCGGCGCGTCAGCCGCTCCAATTCCCCGGGACTCATTTCACGCGGATTGCAAACGACGCCGCCCTTCGCGCCGCCGAAGGGTACGCCGACGACGGCGCACTTCCACGTCATCCAGGCGGCGAGCGCCTTCACTTCGTCCAGCGTGACGTCGGGCGCAAAACGGAGTCCGCCTTTCGAGGGTCCGAGGATCTCGTTGTGGATCACGCGGATGCCTTCGAACACCTTGATGCGGCCGCTATCCATGATTACCGGAACCGCCGTTATGTAAATGCGGGCGGGGGAGAGGAGATACTCGTAGAACCCGGGGTCGAGTTCGAGGATTTCGGCGGCGATGTCGAAGCGCTCCATCATGGAGCGAAACGGACTCTCGCGGTCTATAATGGGAGCAGGCTCCTGGTAGATGGCCCGGTCGTATACGCTACGTTTGTACGGCATTTTCGTTAAGATGAAAGCGTTCGAAGGAAGATATCACCCGGTCGCGACGCCGGAGGTGGAGTCTACGCCCTGTCTTGCGCCTTGTGGGCGTGTCATTTCCCCCAATAGATGCAGTTTTACCGTATGAACGCCTTGCGTCGAAATTGGGTCGTCGGTTCATTCGTCGGTGCCTCGAACCTCCGGGTTCTCGTGAAGAGCACCTCCCAGATACCGGATCCGAAAGGTGGCGGTTCGCGCGTCTCCGGCGCATTGATTCGTTCATCGATTCATGCGAGGGGAAGCGGCAGATGAGGGATCGACTCACCAATCGTCGGCTGAAGGAGATCGCCGCGCTGACCAGGAAAAAATACCGCGAGCGAAGTGCTGAAATGCTGGTAGAGGGAAAGCGGTCCGTCGAAGCCGCACTCGATGCCGGCGCACCCCTGAGGGACGTCCTCGTTACGGAGACGGCCGCGAGGGCGTCGGACGTCCGGCCGCTCATCGCCCGCGTGGACGTGCCGCTGCACGTGGTGCCCGACGAGCTGCTTGCGGAGCTGTCGGCCGTCGAGACGAGTCAGGGCATTCTCGCCGTCGCGGCGATCGAAACCGTCGTGCCCGCCGCGCTGCACTCCTTTCGCCGAATTCTCGTACTCGACGGTCTGCGCGATCCAGGCAACGTCGGCACCTTGATCCGCACGGCGGCCTGGTTCGGCGTGGACGCGGTCGCGACCGCCGCCGGAACGGTAGATCTCTACAATCCGAAGGCGGTCCGCGCCGCCATGGGTGCGCTGTGGGATGTGAAGCATGCCCCGGTCGACGACCTCCCGTCGCTTCTGGCGGAGCTCCGACGAAACGGTTTCGTGCTGTACGGCGCGCACATGGCAGGAACGTCCGCGAGTGAGTGGACACCGAGCGAGAAATCCGTACTCGTTCTCGGCAGCGAAGCACACGGTATGAAGCGAGACGTGATCAAACTGATGGACGAGTGCGTGGTCGTCCGGGGTGCGTCGTCGCGGACGGCCACCGAATCCCTCAACGTAGCCGTCGCCGCCGGGATTCTGATGTATCAATGGGTGCGATGAGGGTCGTGTTTCCGGGTGCGGTCTCCAGGAACGTGCGGATAGAAAGTGAAGTAACGCCTATATTTTAGGGATGCCAATCTTTGAGCACCAAGCCACTCATATCGAAGTGTAACGCGGCATGGAAATTCCGTCGCTCCAGGGCCTGAGCATCGATCCGGGTCTGATGACCATGGAAAAACCGGCGGCTCTGGGGGAGAAACACACGTCCCTTCGAATCGGCGTGCCGTCCGAAGTCTCCAACGAGGAGCGTCGCGTTGCTCTTGCACCGAGCGGCGTAGCCGCGCTCGTAGCCAACGGGCACGAAGTTTTCGTCGAGAAGCAGGCGGGTGCGCAGGCGCATTTTACGGACGGTGAATACACGGAATACGGTGGGGAGATCGTGGATTCGCCGGCGGCCCTCTACAGCAAGTGCGAGATGATCGTGAAGGTCGGTCCGCCGAACGGCGACGAGATGAACTACCTTCAGGAAAAGCAGATTCTCATCTCCGCATTGCACCTCGGCCATACGACGCCCGAGTTCCTGAAGCGTTTGATGGAGCTCAAGATCACGAGCATCGGATTCGAATTTATTCGGGATCCCGACGGCTCGCTCCCGATCGTGCGCATGATGCACGAGATCATGGGCTCGATGTCGGTGCAGATCGCCGCGCGGTATTTAGAGAGCAGCGAAGGGGGCAAGGGAGTGATGTTGGGCGGGATCTCGGGGGTTCCCCCTTCAACGGTGGTCATCCTGGGTGCGGGCGTCGTCGGGGAGTGGGCCGCCCGCACCGCGCTGGGCTACGGCGCACACGTCATCGTGCTCGACTCGGATCTCAGTTCGCTCCGCAGCTTGGAGCACTACCTCGATCGCCGCATCACGACGGCGATGGCCTCCCCCCAATATCTGCGGGGCGCCGTCTTGAGCGCGGACGTGGTCATCGGCGCGATGATGTCCGACGGTGCGCGGTCGCCGGTGCTCGTTAACGAAGACATGGTTAAAACGATGCGTGCGGGGACGGTGATCGTCGATGCGGTAATCGATCAGGGGGGATGCATTGAGACGAGTCGCCCGACGACGCACTCGGATCCCATATTCCGCAAGCACGGCGTGATCCACTACTGCGTGCCGAATATGCCTTCGAATGCCGCTCGGACGGCGACGTATGCGCTGACGAACGTGCTGGTACCCTACCTGATCCAGATTGGAGAAGTCGGATCCATAAACGAAGCGCTCTGGCGAAACGTCGGTCTGCGCAACGGCACGTACGTCTACAGGCGCCATCTCACGAAGAAGAGCCTCGCATCTCTGTTCGGCATGCCGCACCGTGACATTGAGCTTCTCATCGCCTCAGGCATCTAGGGCCCGACGACCCGAATCCCTTCGGATCCTGCGATCCGATGTGAAACGACCGCCACCGATCACCGAGAAAAAATCCGGTTGACCTATGGACAACACCATGCAGGCCGTCGTGAACTACGGAAGCGAGCCGGGAAGCGTGGAGCTGCGAGAGGTGCCGATTCCGGAGATCGGTGACGAGGACGTGCTGCTGCGTGTTCAAGCGGTTGGAATCTGCGGCAGCGACGTCCATCAGTGGCAGGGATCGCATAGCTGGCCGGTCAACTATCCGTGCGTTCTGGGCCACGAGTTCAGCGGCGAGGTGATTCAGCGCGGTGCACGCGTGCGCGAGTTTCTCGAGGGCGATCGCGTCACCAGTGAAACCGCGGCGGTGATCGACCCGACGTCGCCGCTGGCCAGGACCGGAAACTACAACCTCGATCCGATGCGGCTGGGGTTTGGATACGGCGTCGACGGTGCCATGACCTCGTACGTGCGGGTCCCCGAGCGGTGCCTGCATCACCTTCCGGATGGGCTGGCGTTCGAAATCGCGGCCCTGACGGAGCCCTGCTGCGTCGCCTACAACGCCGTCTGTGCGAGTTCGACCGTAAAGCCCGGCGACGACGTGATCGTGCTAGGTCCCGGTCCCATCGGTCTGCTCTGTGGGTTGATGGCCCGGATGAGCGGGGCCGGCCGGGTCATCGTCTCGGGACTGGAGAGCGACGGCCGGCGGTTGGCGGTGGCGCGGGAAATGGGGCTCTCGACGGTCCTCGCGGAAGACGTCGCCGGGCTGGTCGAAACGACGTACCGACGCCTGGGATTCGACCTCGTCGTGGACGCGGCAGGGGTTTCGCACACGCTCAAGATGGCGATCGACGTCGTACGGCCGGGCGGGCAAATATCCAAAATAGGGTGGGGGCGGCGTCCACTCGATTTCAGCATCGATCCGATCGTCCAAAAAGCCGTCTCTATCCAGGGGAGCTTCTCGCACAATTGGCCGATCTGGGAGCGTGTGTTGCGGCTCCTGTCTTCCGGTCAGCTCGACGTATCTCCCATCCTCAATCGCACGGCTACGCTGGAAGAGTGGGAGGACTGTTTCGAGAAGATGCATGAGTGCCATTTCGTCAAGGCCGTGCTGCGGCCGTCCGCATAGCACAACGGAATGAAATCCAATGGCAGAGCGACTCGAGGGCAAGGCTCTACTCGTCACCGGCTCGACTACGGGCATCGGCGAAGCCGTCGCTCGAAGGTGTTCGGAGGAGGGGGCTTCGGTTCTGGTTCACGGGCGAGACGAGGAGCGCGCGCGGGAAGTCAGCGAGGCCGTCGGCGGCGCCTACGTGGTCGGTGATCTTCAGGATCCGGCGGTTCCGACGAAGTTGGTCGAGGCGGCCGTGGAACGATTTGGCCGCATTGACGGCATCGTGAACAATGCCGCCCTGACGACGCGGAGCAACGTCGATTCGACGTCGGCGGAGGTGTTCGACCAGGTCATCGCGGTGAATCTGAGGGCGCCGCTGCTCGTCATTCGCGCGGCCATGCCACACTTCCGCCGCCAGGGTGGAGGGGTCGTCGTCAATATCGGATCGATCAACGCGCTCTGCGGCGAGCCGAATCTGCTGGCGTATTCGATCTCGAAAGGAGGTTTGCAGACACTGAGCAGGAACCTCGCGGACGCGCACGCCGCCGAGGGGGTCCGAATCAATCACGTGAACGTCGGCTGGACGCTCACCGAGAACGAGCGCCGGATGAAAATCGAGGAAGGGCTGGGTCCGGGATGGGAGAGGCAGCTGCCGACGTCGTTCGCACCGTCCGGACGGATTTTTTATCCCGACGAGATTGCGTCGCACGTGGCCTTTTGGCTCTCCGACGAAGCCGGCCCCGTGAGCGGCGCCGTCTACGAGGTTGAACAGTATCCGATGGTCGGCCGAAATCCACATAAAGAATAAACATGCCCCTAGCCGCATTTCCGAAGTGTTATCTGGATCACCTCGTGATCGAGCGCAGCATGAGCGTCGAGGAGTGGCTCGACCTGTCTGTTTCTCTAGACGTGGATGGTCATGAGTTCTATTGGGGGTTCACACCCCATGAAGACCCCGACGCTCTCGAACGACTGCGTCGCCGCGTCGAAGACCAGGGGCGGCAGATCTCCATGATGTGCTACTCCTCCGATTTCACGAAACCGGACCGGGACGAGCGCAGGGAGGAGATCGCTCTTCAGAAGCGCGCCGTCGACGCCACGGCCGCGCTAGGAGGGCTCTACTGTCGCGTGTTGTCGGGCCAGAGGCGGCCCGACGTGATGCGGAAGCAGGGTCTCGATTGGGTCGTGGATTGCATTCGCGAGTCCCTCGATCATGCCGGACGAAGTGGTGTGACGCTGATTCTAGAGAACCACTACAAGGACGGGTACTGGGAGTATCCGGAATTCGCCCAGCGAATGGATGTCTTTCTGGAGCTCGTGGATCGAATCGGAGATCACGAATGGTTCGGCGTGAATTACGATCCGTCGAATGCGATCATCGGAGGAGACGATCCGATCGAGCTGCTTGAAGCCGTGAAGGATCGCGTCGTGACGATGCACGCATCCGACCGGTACTTCGAAGGCGGGACGTCCGACGACCTACGATCGCGAGAGGTCCATCCTCAGAAGGGGTATGCGGACGTCCTGAAGCACGGCGTGATCGGGGAGGGACTCAATGACTTCGATCGCATCTTCTCGATGCTCCGCGGGGTCGCATTTGACGGCTGGGTCTCGATCGAGGACGGCGACGACCCGGATCGGGGGATCGAGAATCTACAGGTTTCCGCGACGTTTCTGCGGACGAAGATGCGCGAGCACGGGCTGAGATAGAAGCCGCCGGCCTCAATCGTCGTAACGCACGCCGAGCCGGTCGAGCGCCTCGGGCGGACAGCCGGTCCATTCCGGCACAAAGACGTTCCCCATGTACCGCAGGTCGTCGACACCCATTCGGCTGCTCCAGAACCCGGATGCGGTGAGGTCGCGAAAGCTGCTGAAAAAGGCGACGCCGTGCGAGACTTCCGAAGGTGCGCCGGCCGGATATGCGATTCGGTCGAGCAGTTCGCGGCGCTCATCATCCGAACATTCCAGAAAGGTGTGGCCGTTCGTCTCGACGCACTGATAGTCGATCCACGCGAGCCCGCCGCGCATCGGTGTCTGGAGTTCGAGCCGGTCGACCATCATGAAGTCCATAAACTCGGGAACGCCGGCGTCGGTCGCGCTTCCGGAGCGGGCATCCGCTGGGATGATCAGGTCGACCAGGAGCTTGACCGTCTCGAATTCGTGGTCGGTGAAGAATGTCGGAGCGAATGAGCTCGTGTCGTCAGCCAGGTCACGGGCTCGCCTCGCGTCGGAGGCGTCCCACGTGAATCCGGCCGCAAGCGGCGCGAGCGTGAGCAGTTTCAGTGATTCGCGTCGAGTGAGTTCGGGCATGAGGATTTAGAGGTTTCCGCGCTTTCGTTCCTCGACGATGTATTCCGCGGTCCGCATCGAGAGAGCGAGGATGGTCCACGTCGGATTCTTGTGAGCCTGCGAGACGAACGGTCCGGCGTCGGCGACGAAGACGTTTTTCGCGTCGTGCGCCTGGGCGTATCGATTCAGGACGGAGTGCTTCGCGTCGTCGCCCATTCGCGTGGTGCCGACCTCGTGGATGATTTGGCCCGGCTTCAGGATGCCGTATCCTTCTTGCTCGTCGGGCATGGAGTCGATCGGCTCGCCGCCCATCGCGTGGACGATCTCGCGCGCCGTCTCCTGCATGTGCTTGACCTGGCGTATTTCCTCGTCGCTCCAGGTGACGTGAAAGCGGAGCACCGGAATCCCCCATTGGTCGATCACGTGAGGATCGATCTCGCAGAAGTTCTCCCTCCGGGCGAGCATCTCACCGCGCCCTGCGAAACCGATCAGCGCGCCGTAGAAGCGCCGATAGTCGTCTTTGAGCGCCGTGCCATAGCCGCCGGCCCGTTTGTCGTTGGCTAGGAGGCCGTTGTATCGTTCGATGCCTGCCATGAAGCCGTATCCGGGCATGGTGCGCCCGCCCCAGATCTCCAGGTGATATCCCCGCGGAAAATCGACGTCCTGTTTCTGCCGCTGGAGCCACCAGGGAATATAGAGGTGGGCGCCGCCGGTCCCGTCTTCATTGTGCGGCACGTGGTCGAGTAGCTGCGGGAATACGCCGACGACGTCCGTTCCCGTAGAATCCGTCAGATACCTGCCAACGACGTCGCTCGAGTTGCAGAGCCCGTTCGGATGCCGGGGCGACGTCGAGTTCAGGAGCAGGCGCGCCGACTCGCAGGCACTCGCGGCCAGGACGACGATCCGAGCGTTCACCTGACGCTCGAGGCCGGATGTTTTGTCGACGTACGACACGCCGCCGGCAAGGCCCTCGTCGTCCGTCAGCACCTCGCGCGCCATCGCGTTCGGAATGATCTGCAGGCGCCCCGTCGCCAGGGCGGGTGGAAGCAGGACGGACGGCGACGAAAAGTTGGAATGCGTCGAACATCCCCGCCCGCACTGCGCGCAGTAGTGGCATGCCGCGCGGCCGTTGTGTGGTTTCGTGAGGATGGACAGCCGGCTGGGGATAATTGGAACGCCCAGCCGATCGCAGCCCTCTTTGACGAGCAGCTCGTAACAGCGCGGCCGGGGAGGGGGCATGAAAATACCGTCCGGCTCGTTGTAAATACCTTCGTTCGAGCCGAAGATGCCGACCAGGCGATCGACTTCGTCGTAGTAGGGCGCGACGTCGTCGTACGAGATCGGCCAGTCGTCGCCGTGGCCGTCGACCGTCTTGCCCTTAAAATCATCGGGACCGAAACGCAGGGAGATGCGCCCCCAGTGATGGGTACGTCCACCCAGCATGCGTGCGCGGAACCAATCCCATTCCGTGCCCTCGTCGACCGTATACGGCTCGCCCTCGAGCGTCCATCCTCCCAGACAGGCATCGAACTCGCCAAAATGGCGCTCCGGAGTCGCCGCGCCGCGCCGAGGCGACGTGTAGTTCCATGTAAACATGTCGCCGTCTCGTGCGGAATCCCACATAGGGCCCGCCTCGAGCATGACGACGTCTGCGCCGGCCTCGGTAAGGACTTTGGCGGCCATCCCACCGCCCGCTCCCGAGCCGATAATGCAGACGTCGTACGTCTTTCCGCGTTTCAAGAATTGAAAGGGCATGACTCGCTTCAGTCGAGTTCCTTGATTCGCAGGTTTCTGAACCAGATGGGCGCATCCCCGTGCTTGCCCTGAAGCCCGATATGGCCGTAGGTCGGGAGATCGGCCTTCGGAACGCTCAACCATTCCGGGATCTTAGATCCGTCCGGATTCTCGGCAGCCGACGTCCACCTGCTCATGTCCATCACCGAGACGAGCTCGCCGTTGAGCACCACGGAAATCCGGTCGTCGCGGCACGTAATCGTCATCCGGTTCCATTCTCCCGGCGCCTTGACCTTCGAGGTCGTCGGAGCCAGGTGGCCGAAAATTGCACCGGCCTGCCACGTAGGCGGAGCGCTCGCCCACGTTTCGTGGTAGTCGTCGGCGATCTGGATCTCTACGGAGTGGGGAATCCAGTCGATGAGATGACTCGCATAGACGAAAACGCCGCTATTCGTGGCCTCGGCGTTTCGGTATTCGAGGTCGACGATGAAGTTGTCGTAGACCTTGCCGGTCCAGAGCACCTCGTCTTCGGTCGCCGTAAGGATGCCGCCTTCCATGGACCAGACACCGTCCGGTCGGACGGCATCCGACAGATCTGATCGGAAGAGATCCGACCATTCCGGACCCTTCGTGTCGGGATGCGACGACTGTGCGCGCAGCGGTAGAACGGCCGCGAACACGAGCAGGGTCAACGACAAAAGGAAGCGGCACATGTCCTTCGTCATCGGACTGAAAACGCTGTCATTTCTCTACAAGATACAAGAACCTTTCCCGAAACCCGCCCGGCTCGAGGATTCCACAACTGAGGAGCGCGCATCATCGAGCGGTCGAAATGATGGAATCCGATTCTGCCGACGCCAATTCGGCGCCCACGTTGACCGTCACGCCCGGTATCGCCGCCTGCAGCTTCCCGGCGCCGTCTTCCGTTGCGCGGCTCTGCCAGAGGTAGACCGACCTCAGTGATCCGAGGTTCGAGAGATCTCGGAGGCCGGCATCGCTGACTTCGGTCCCGTAGAGATTCAAGTACTCGACATACTCGAGACCCGCGAGATGCGTCAGCGCGTCGTCGTCGACGGCCGTGTTCTCGAGATGAAGATGCGTGAGGTGCGGCATCTGCGAAAAGAGGGCCGCACCGCTCGACGTGACGGCCGTGTGCCCGAGGTCGAGTCGCGCAATTTGCGGCGCAATCGGCCGGATCTTCTGGAGCTCGTCGTCGGTGAACCGATCCCGAAGGGCGGATGCACTCACCATCAGGAACGGGAAATCCGGCGCGGCATGAGACACTATGAGCCCGAGGCGGCGTATCTCGGCGATCGCCAAAGTGTCGGCCGGAGGGACGTCCAGCGCATAAATGCCGGAGCGCACCGGCTCGCGCGGCGCAGCTATTCGGGCCAGGAAAGTCTCGACGGCAGAAGGCGTCTCCGGGATGTCACCCGCCTTCACTTCGAACGAGGCGCCACTCTGAATCCACCACCGGATTAATTCGGTTTCTCCAACGTCAAGGGGCATCCCACCGTCCGGCGGCATGGCGTCTTCGTCGTACGGCGGCAGCGTGATCCGCCGTAGGATCTCGCTCTGCGACGGATTACCGGTCACGACGACGCTCCCGTCCCGTCCGCCCTTTTCGATGCCTTCGCGAGAATCGAGCCTGAGGTCCCCTTCAGATTTCCCCGCGCCGTGGCACTTCACGCACCGGCGGTTGAGAATCGGCTGGATGAGATCCGCAAAGACCAGCGACGAATCGACGTTCGTGATGAGGCCCTTGCCGGGACCGGATTCGAGACCGGCCAATTGCTTCAGAGGTTCAGGCAAATAGTAGGTCATGTAGCCGCTACCGCGCGCGAGGGTGCCGCCAAAATAACCGGCGACGACGACCAGAATACCGAGTACGTACAGCGATCCGCGAAAAACGCGCCCCGACGGAGCTTTCTCGCTGGAGATCATCGCCAGGCCGAAGGCCAGTACCGTCACGGTTAGTCCCAGCCACATATGCAGGGAGAGCAAATCGTCGTCGTATCCGCCGCCGAGCGACAACAAGTATCCGAGTACGACGGAAGCAAGCGCACTCAGCGCTCCGAGGAGGAGGATGAACGGCACCGCCGGCCGCACCCGCGCCACGTAAGTCGATCTGGCGGCCAGTACCTCGATGAGAATCGCCAGAATCAGAAATGCAATCGGAAAGTGAACGACCGTAGGATGGAATCGGCCGACGAACAGCACGATCGACGGCGCGCTGCCGCGCTCGATACCCAGAACGAGCACCGCCATACCCGCAATCAACAGAATCCCCCCCGCTATCCACAGCCTTCGCCGCATGATCTAAATCCTGTGCAGCTTGATGGGATACGTCCCGGCGGCATTCCACTGGCAAACGTAGAGGTTCTTGTCGTCGTCGACGCAGACGTCGTGACAGTGTCTGAATACCGGATCCGCTTGCAGCATGAGCTGAAGCGCTCCGTCACGATACACCGGTGCCGTTCCGCCCGGATTTGAGACGACGCGATTTGATGCGTCCAGGATGGTGACGAATCCGGAGTCAGGCGTCTGATTCAAATAGCGCAGGCGAGACCAGCAGACTCCGGCGTAGATTTGCTGATCATCGATGACGGCACGACAGACGTAGGCGCCGGGAAGGAAGATCGTCTCGAGATACCGTCCGTCAAGCGTGAATCGCTTGAAGCTGTTGTGCCCTCGGGAAGTACATACAAGCGTCGGCCCCAGGTGGCCACGGCCGTCCACGGCCACTCCGTGCACCGTCGAAAACTGATCGTCGCCATCGCCCTCGCCACCAAACTTGCGGATGAACTCGCCTTCCGAAGAATACTGCAGGACGTATTGGGAGCCGTAGCCATCCGCGACGTAGACGTCGCCGTTGGGACCGATCGCGGTCTCCGTCGGCCTGAACGGCGCATCGTCAGGATACTGGGCTATCTCACGAGGATGTCCGAGCGTCATCAGAACGCGCCCCTCAAGCGTCGTCTTGACCACGATCCCGCGTTCAAAATCCGTAAGGAAAAGGAACTCCTCGTCGCCGGCGTCCCAGAGAGTCAGCCCGTGTCCGCCCGGATACTCCGTGCCCCACGTATCAAGCAAGCGCCCCGATTTGTCGAAAACGATGACGTTGTTACGCACGTCATCGGTGATCATGAAGAGCCGGCCGCGCCGATCCATCACCATCTCATGGCAGTTCTTGACGGGCGTCTTCGTCGGGTCCAGGTCACTCCAGTCGGGTTCCACACGGTAGCGAAAATCGCCGTGGCCGATCACGACGGCACGAGGCGAGGTCCGTCCGGTCCACACGAACGGCATCGCGAGGGCTGCCGTCGACGTGGTTTTTAAGAAATTTCTTCTCGTCGTATCCATAACCATCACTCCGGAAGGTCTCGTACGACCCGGCCGCGGCGGCAAAACGGCCGCGGTCGCGCCCTAGAAACGGGTTGGATGGGGCAGCGTGATGCCCCCAACGGTGGCTGAGAGACAAGATCGAATTACCGTCATCAACTTACGGCGATCGCTCCTGGCGAACAAGGGACTACGCCCGTCGCGCGCGTATCGACAGGGGCCAGTCACGTCGCTGCCGGCGAACGAGGGGCGTCCGGGTAGGCTCGGTTAGCCGAACCTCGGACCGGCTCACTCTCGCTTCTCTATGCTCGATTCACTTTCTTGTCTGCGCCCGGAAAAGAGAACCGTTACAAATTTACTTAAACGTTAAAGAAGGAGCTGCAAGAGATGACGATCGGCGTACTCACCGGCGGAGGAGACGTACCCGGGCTCAATCCATGCATCAAGGCAATCGCCTACCGGGCGATCGATCAAGGACACGACGTAGTCGGGATTCGCCGCGGATGGGGCGGCCTTCTATGGATCGATCGCGACGACCCGGAATTGGTTCGAAAGTACACGATGAAGCTGGACAAGCAGACGGTCCGTACCATCGATCGTACCGGGGGCACCGTGCTGCACACGAGCCGTGTCAATCCGGGGCGTGTCGCGCCGGTCGACGTGCCCGAATTTCTGAAGGATCCCGTGCATCTCGAGGCAGAAGGAGAAGACCCTCGCCCGCGAGATTTCACGCCGCACGTCTTGAGGAACCTCGAGCATCTGGGTATCGAAACGCTCGTTCCGATCGGGGGCGACGACACGCTGAGTTTCGGTGAGCGGCTTCATCGCGAGGGTTTCCCCGTCGTCGCGATCCCGAAGACGATGGATAACGACGTTTACGGCACCGATTATTGCATAGGATTCGGGACGGCGGTAACGCGAAGCGTCAAATTCATCCATCAACTCCGAACCAGCGTGGGATCGCACGAACGCATCGCCGTCATCGAGTTGTTCGGACGCAATTCCGGAGAGACGAGTCTGATCAGCTCTTACCTGTCGGGCGTCGATCGCGCCCTCATCTCCGAGGTGCCCTTCGATCCCGAGCGGCTGGCCGATTTCCTGATGCGGGACAAGACCGAAAACCCGAGCAACTACGCCATGGTCACCATCAGCGAGGGCGCACACATGGTCGGCGGCAAGGTCGTCGAATACGGCGAAGCCGATCCGTACGGGCACCGTAAGCTCGGCGGCATCGGTATGATCACGGGTGAGGCGCTCAAGGACCTGACGGGGGAGAACATCATCTATCAGCAGGTGGCCTACCTGATGCGCTCGGGGGCGCCGGACGCGCTCGACCTCATGGTGGGCGTGAACTTCGCGAACATGGCGATGGACGTCATCGACCAGGGCGGCTCCGGCAGGATGGTCGCCCTTCGCAGCGGCACATACACGCACATCGCAATGAGCGACGTTGCGAGCGGCGTAAAACGCGTGGACGTGGACGAACTCTATGACGTCGACGAATACCGCCCGAAGGTGCACCACGTCATGGGCAAACCGATGTTTCTATACTAGTGGACGCGGGCCGGACTCAGACCATGGCGCCGGAGATTCGCTACCCCGCTCTGCCGCCCGAGCTGGAAGGACGGGCGTCGTGGCGGTCATTGAAGTATTTCGGTGCGGGCGCGATCGTCGCCTCGGCCACGATCGGGGCGGGGGAGACCATCTTCGCGGCTCGAGGCGGCGCCATCTTCGAGTATTCCCTCCTGTGGTGCGTCGTAGCAGGGGCGCTGATGAAGGGCGTCCAGGTCTATACCGCCTCTCGACACATCACGCTGACGGGCGAGCACCCGATGACGCACTGGCGCCTCTTTCCCGGGCCTCGCAACTGGGTTCCCGTCGTCTTCGCCGTGCTGAGCATCGCCTCGTTTCCGTTCTGGCACGCCGGGCTGCCGCTGGCACTCGGGTCCATGATCAATTGGATGGTAGGCATCGAAGCGGCCCCGTCCGACGAGCTCTTTTACGCCCGTCTCTGGGGTACGGCGAACGCCGTCGTCATCGTGTCGCTGATCTGGATCCAGAGCTACGGGGTAATCGAGCGGACCCAGCTCGTGGTCGTCGGTATCCTGATGCTCAGCGTCGTCGCTGCCGTAGCCGCTGCCGCACCGAGTTGGACCGGCCTGCTTTCGGGCTTCGTTCCGGCGGTTCCGTCCAGTTACGAACCGTGGGTATGGGAGGCGTACCCGGCCGTGACCCGCCGGCCTCCCTGGCTCGAGATCGTCGTTTACCTGGGCGCGATCGGCGGGGGGACGTACGACTACATCGGTTACGTCAGCTGTTATCGCGAAAAGGCGTGGGGAGCGCTCGGTGTCAAGCGTGACCGTTATCGGGTCGGGCTCGACGCCGGCCCGCTTTCGATTGCGGCCGACGAGGAGAACGTGCGTCGAGCTCGTCGTTGGCTGCTTCCGGCGAAGGTCGATACCGGGATCGGCTTTCTGTGCGTTCTCGTTTTTACCTGTTGTTTCTTGATCCTCGGAGCCGTGATACTTTATCCACAACGACTCGTGCCGGACGGGGCGGATCTCCTGACGCACCAGGCGTCGTTTCTCACGAGCCTTCATCCAGCCCTGCTCTACGTCTACCAGGCGGGGATATTCTTCGCGTTCTGGGGCACGATTTATGGAGCTTACGAGCTTTACGTTCGTACCGCATTCGAATGCCTCGGGCCCTTGTCGCGACGGGTACGCGAGATGCCGTTCGCGCGATTTCGACGAGTCGTTTTGCTCTACTGCGCGATCCCGGGTCTCGCGTTGATGTGGTGGATGGAAGATCCGGTCGAGATCGTGACGCCCGCGGCGCTCGTCGGAGGCGTTTTCGCTTGTGGAATATGGTGCTTCTTCATGGTCTGGGCCGATCGCCGATTCGTGATACCGGAACTCCGCATGAATCGGCTGCTGCTGGCTCTGACGCTGATTTCAGGTTCATTCCTCACGATCGCGGGCTTAAAAGCAGTCTGGGACTACGTCGCCTCCTGGTTGTCATGAGACGTCATCCTGGCTGCCATGCGGCTTCATCTCGATCGCCATGAGGCATCTTCATGGCTGCCATCATCGCCGGGGGCGATTGTCGCCGGCCATGGATATTTTGTATTCGAATATCCACCGAAGACGACACGGGGTTATGACGCGAGGCACCATCATTTCATATGACACTGAGGACGAGAGGGGATACATCGACCCCGACATGGGTGACGAGCGCATTCCCTTCGATCGATCGTCGCTGGAGGACTTTCCGACCGATCGAGTTCCGACGGCGGGGGAGCGCGTCTCGTTCGTCGTGGAAGGGGGGATGGCCGGTCCGTGGGCGACAAAAGTTCGGCGCCTGAATTGATCGATGAAGCCGATCGTACAGATTTCGCTCGACGTCACCACCATTGCCGAAGCTGTGGAGACGGCCGAGATGGCACTGCTCGCCGGCGTAGATTGGCTCGAAGTGGGTACGCCGCTCGTCATAGCGGAAGGCATGCACGGCGTGCGCGCGCTCCGCGAGCGTTATCCGGACGTGCCCATCGTCGTCGATCTCAAGACCATGGACGGCGGATGGCTTGAGGTCGAGCTCATGGCCGGCGCGGGGGCTACACACGTCGTCGTGATGGGACAGGCCCATCGCGAAACGATCGAGCTCGTCGTCCGCGCGGGTCACGATTTCGGCGTTCAGGTCATGGGAGACAATCTCGGCATGCCGGATCCGGTCACCGGCGCGCGAGAGCTGGCGAAGGCCGGTTGCGACGTAGTCATTCACCACGTGGGATACGATTATCGGACCGTGCGTCGAGAACGAGGTGAGGCGGTCGACGGCCCCCTCGTACACCTCAGGAAGATCGTCGATGCGGTGCCCGTACCTGTTCAGGCCGTCGGCGGGCTAAGCCTCGAAGAGGCCGTCGCGGCGCCGTCTTACGGCGCACCGATCGTCGTCATCGGCGCACCGCTCGCGATCGACGCCCATGCGTTTCAAGCCGCGGCCGGAGACGTCGAGGGCGTGCTTCGAGAGATTTGTGATCGCGTACATGCGTACGGCGACGTACCCGTGAGGGCCGTTTCGTAACGGAGTCGTGCGCCGAGGACCGAACGACGTGGCGCGTCGTACGTCGATCCGTATATTGACCCTTCGACAAAGTCGTCCATTCCGCATCGTAGCTGCGCTAGCGGCATCATAGTCCGCTATACTTACAGCCCAAGTACTCACAGCCCAAATACTCACAGCCTGCATTTACGCGATGAAACCATCAAACACTAGAATCTTCGGCATCCTGACCGTAGCCGTGATGATCGCGCTCGCGGCCTGCGAGACTCGCGAAACGGACCTCATCGAACGAGCCGGCGCCGA
>CAZMXY010000004.1:70503-74315 GCA_964570345.1 uncultured Rhodothermales bacterium
GAGGAAGGCTGGCAGCTGCTCTTCGACGGCAGCAGCCTTGCCGACTGGAAGGGATTCAAGACGGACAGCATCTCGGGCAAATGGCTGATCGACGACAATGCGATCCACTTCGACCCGGACGAGCCCGGTTCAGGGGGCGACATCGTCACTCGGGACGTGTTTCAGGACTTCGAGCTCTCGTTCGCATGGAAGATCGGCGAATGCGGCAACAGCGGGGTCATGTACCTCGTCGAGGAGGCGGACGAACACGAGAACACGTGGGTCACCGGGCCGGAGTATCAGATCCTGGACAACACCTGTCATCCGGATGCCGAGGTCGGCGACGATCGCACGGCCGGATCGGCCTACGACGTCTATCCGGTAACGGAAGACGTCGCGCGCCCGGCCGGCGAATGGAACGATTCGCGGATCGTCGTGAACGACGGCCGGGTCGAACATTGGCTCAACGGAACTCGAGTCGTCGAGTACGAGCTCGGCAGCGAGGATTGGGACGCACGAATTGCCGAGAGCAAGTGGACGGAGTATCCGGACTTCGGGAGCGTCAGCGAGGGCCACGTCGCGCTTCAGGATCATGGCGATCCCGTCTGGTATCGAGACATAAAGATCCGACGGTTGTAGTGACGTGCTGATCGGAGCGGCTCTTATCGAAGCGATCCCTACGAGTCATTCGGATGCCGCGTTCTGGTGGCTCGGACAGCACACGTTCATGTTGAAGATGGGCGGCACGACGGTGCTCATTCGAACGCCGCATTCCTGACGTCCCACTCTGCTACGTTGCCGATCGGACCCAATGCATGAAGCGTCCAAGAGCATGAAAAAACGATTCCTACTCATCTCCTTCAGCCTGCTGCTTCTTGGCTCCGTGATCGAGAACCACGCCCGCGCCCAGTCCGACCCCCAGCGCGCCGAACATCTCGCTCGGGAAGTCACCAGGACGATGACCGGCGACTATCTGCTCTATCTGCCCGACGGATATGCGGAGGGCACTGACGATTGGCCTCTCCTGCTCTTTCTCCACGGAGCAGGGGAGCGGGGAGCGGACCTCGAGCTGGTGAAAACGCACGGTCCGCCGAAACGCATCGCGAGCGGCGACACGTTTCCGTTCATCGTCGTGTCCCCCCAGGCGCCGCCGAATCAGGGGTGGGACGTCGATTTTCTCACGGCGCTGCTCGATGAAATTGAGGAAACGCACCGAGTTGACGCGAGTCGCGTCTACGTGACCGGGCTCAGCATGGGTGGATTCGGAACGTGGGATCTCGCCATTGCCCATCCCGAGCGGTTCGCGGCCATTGCTCCGATTTGCGGCGGGGGAGCACCGTACAACGCCTGCGCGCTGAAAGACACGCCCACATGGGTCTTTCACGGTGCGCTCGACAGCGTCGTCCCGATTGCGCGTTCGGTCGACATGGTCGCCGCGCTCGAACGATGCGAGGGGGACGTGCGTTTTACCGTCTACCCGATGGCCGGCCATGATTCATGGACGGAGACGTACGACAATCCCGAGCTGTACGAATGGTTTTTGACGCAGCGGAAGACGCCCTGACCCTCGGCGCCCGCGAAGTGCGGGTTCTGGGATGCTTGATCGAAAAAGAGCTCAGCACGCCGGATTACTATCCGATGACCCTGAACGCGCTCACGACGGCGTGCAATCAGAAAACCAATCGGGATCCGGTAGTCGACTACGACGAGTCCGACGTGTCGGAGGCGCTCGACGCGCTGCAACGGCGGCGCCTCGTCGGGCACGCCTCGAGCTCCTACGGTCGAGCCGACAAATTTCGCCACGCGCTGGTCGAGGTCATGGGCCTCGACCGGCCGGCGCTGGCCGTCTTGTCGTCGCTGATGCTCCGGGGCCCGGAGACGGCGGGCGAGCTCCGAGCACGCACGAGCCGCATGCACGAGTTCGGATCGCTGGATGCCGTCGAGGCCATGCTCCGCGCACTCAGCGAACGGGAGCCGGCGCTGGTGGTCCATCTCTCGAAGCAACCCGGTCAGAAAGAAGCCCGCTACGCCCATCTCTTCGCCGGCGTGCCGGATGAGGACGATGTCGCGGCGGCGTCGCGCGGACATGGGGATCTGGAGGGGCGGGTCGGCAACCTCGAGGAACAGATCGAGATGCTGCAGCAGCAGATCGACGAGCTGACCGATGCCTTCGAGAGCTTCCGCCGCCAGTTCGAATAGGGGCGAACGTCTAAGATGAGGGAAGCGATGGAGGCCACCACCCGTGAGACGATCCGCGCGCCACTCGGCGCAGCGCTGAGCTGTAGAGGCTGGCATCAGGAAGCCGCCCTCCGCATGCTCATGAACAATCTCGATCCGGACGTCGCCGAGAATCCCGCCGAGCTCGTCGTTTACGGCGGCGCCGGCAAGGCGGCACGAAACTGGGAGTGCTACCACAAGATCGTCGAGACGCTTCGACGCCTCGAGAACGACGAGACGCTGCTCGTCCAGAGCGGCAAGCCCGTGGGTGTATTTCGAACGCACGGCGAGGCGCCGCGCGTGCTCATCGCCAATTCGCACCTCGTCCCCCGCTGGGCCAACTGGAACGAGTTCCGACGGCTCGAAGCCGCGGGACTCATGATGTACGGCCAGATGACGGCCGGGTCATGGATTTACATCGGGACGCAGGGAATCCTGCAGGGGACGTATGAGACGTTCGCGGAATGCGCGCGCCAACATTTCGACGGGACGTTGGCCGGGCGCCTGGTCGTCACCGCCGGACTCGGTGGAATGGGAGGCGCCCAGCCGCTGGCCGCGACGATGAACGGAGCCGCTTTTCTGGGCATCGACGTCGATTCTGACCGTATCCAGAGGCGAGTCGACACCGGCTACTGCGACGTAATGATGGACGACCTGGATGCCGCGCTCGACCGCGTGCTCGAAGCGCGCAGGCGGAAACAGGCGCTCTCTGTCGGACTCGTCGGCAACGTCGCCGACGTGCTTCCCGAGCTCGTGCGCCGCGACGTCGTACCCGACGTGCTTACGGACCAGACCGCCGCGCACGACCTGCGCGTCGGCTACATTCCGTCGGGATTTTCGATCGATGCGGCAGCGACGCTTCGCACGAACGATCCCGGCTCGTACGAGGAGGCCGTACTCGATTCAATGCAGACGCACGTCCGTGCCATGCTCGATTTCCAGCATCGCGGTGCGATCACGTTCGACTACGGCAACAATCTCCGCGGCCAGGTGGCCGACTATCGCGGCATGCGCGAGGCGTTCGAGATTCCGGGATTCGTCCCCGCGTTCATTCGACCTCTATTCTGCCGCGGAGCGGGACCGTTTCGGTGGGCCGCGCTCTCTGGAAACCCGCGGGACGTTGCCGTCACCGACGAAGCCGTTCTGGAGACGTTCCCCGAAAACGAGTCGCTCGTGCGGTGGATTGACAGGGCCCGCGAAAAAGTCCGTTTCCAGGGTCTTCCGGCGCGGATCTGCTGGCTCGAATACGGCGAGCGCGCCGCGATGGGAGAGCGGTTCAACTGGCTGGTGGAGAAGGGGAAGGTCGATGCACCCATCGTGATCGGCCGCGATCATCTCGACGCCGGCTCGGTCGCCTCTCCAAACCGTGAAACCGAGGGCATGGCGGACGGATCCGACGCCGTCGCCGACTGGCCGCTGCTCAACGCGATGCTGAATACGGCATGCGGCGCGAGCTGGGTCTCGATCCACCACGGCGGCGGTGTGGGGATCGGCTATTCGATCCACTCGGGCATGGTGTGCGTGGCCGACGGCACCGAGCGGGCCTACCGGCGCCTCGGACGCGTGCTCACTGCCGATCCCGGCACCGGCGTCATGCGCCACGCCGACGCCGGCTA
>CAZMXY010000005.1:0-1821 GCA_964570345.1 uncultured Rhodothermales bacterium
GGGATCCGGATTTCGGCCCTCAAGGACAACGAAGAAGTCGTCGAGCCGCTGGCCGACCGCATCCTCGGGCGCGTCTCCGTACACGACGTGCGGGATCCGCTTTCCGACGAGCTCATCGTCATGGCCAACGAAACGATCGACGAGGAGAAGGCTCGGATGATCTCGGAGACCTCCATCGAGGAGATCGAGATCCGCTCGGCGCTCACGTGCGAGTCGCCCCGAGGAATCTGCTCGCTGTGCTACGGTCGCAATCTCGCGAACGGGCGCCTGGTTGAATCGGGCGAGGCCGTGGGCGTCATCGCGGCGCAGTCGATCGGTGAGCCGGGCACGCAGCTGACGCTCCGCACCTTCCACATCGGAGGTACGGCCAGCCGCATTTCGGCCGAGAGCACGATGCAGACGAAATTCGCCGGCAAGGTCGTCTTTGAAAACCTGCGGACGGTCGCGTTCGACGACGACGACGAGGTCAAGGAGGTCGTATTGGCGCGTCAGGGTGAGATCCGGATTACGGATCCGGAAGAGGAAGGACGCCAGTTGATCTCCTACGTCGTTCCGTACGGCGCCGAGGTGCTCGTGCGGGAAGGCGAAGAGGTCGAGAAGGGCCACGTCCTGGCGAGCTGGGACCCCTATAACAGCGTGATCATCTCCGAAGTGACCGGTGCGGTCACCTTCCAGGACATCATCGAAGGCACGACCTTCCGCGAAGAGTCGGACGAGCAGACCGGCCACAAGGAAAAAGTCATCACCGAGACGCGCGAGCGTTCGCTGACGCCGGCCCTTCTGGTGACGACCGGAAACGGCACGGTCCGCTCTTCGCGCGAATATCCGCTGCCGGTGCGTGCGCGCATCCAGGTGGATGCCGGCGACGCGATCCAGGCCGGTCAGGTCCTGGCCAAGATCCCACGCCAGTCCGCCAAGACGCGCGACATCACGGGCGGCCTGCCGCGGGTTACGGAGCTCTTCGAGGCCCGCACGCCGTCGGATCCGGCCGTGGTGTCCGAGATCGACGGGGTCGTCAGCTTCGGCGGCCGCAAGCGCGGCTCGCAGGAGGTCGTCGTCACCTCGCGCGACGGATCGGAGAGCCGCACGTATTTGGTCTCGCTCTCGAAGCACCTTCTGGTGCACGAGAACGACTTCGTTCGTGCGGGCGAGCCGCTGTCGGACGGACAGGTGGCGCCGCAGGACATCCTGGCGATCAAGGGGCCGCGCGCGGTACAGGAATACCTGGTGAACGAGATCCAGGAAGTGTATCGCCTCCAGGGCGTGACGATCAACGACAAACACATCGAAGTGATCGTCCGCCAGATGATGCAGAAGGTGCGCGTGACGGATCCGGGCGACACGACGCTGCTCGAGGACGACACGGTCGACCGTTTCGTGCTCGAAGAGATGAACGACCAGCTCTACGACAAATTCGTCGTGGTCGAGCCGGGCGACTCGACGCTCTCGATCGGCGACGTCGTCGATCGGCGCCGGCTCCGCGAGGTCAACTCCGAGCTGAAGCGTCACGACAAGAAACAGGTCGAGGTACGCGACACCGAGCCGGCCGTGGCCGAGCCCATCCTGCTCGGCATCACGCAGGCCGCGCTGTCGACGGATTCCTTCATCTCGGCGGCCTCCTTCCAGGAGACCACGAAAGTGCTGACGAACGCGGCCATCAAGGCGGAGGTCGATCCGCTCTACGGCCTCAAGGAAAACGTCATCGTCGGCCATCCGATACCGGCCGGTACCGGTCAGCGGCATTTCCGCGACATGGTCGTCGGCTCGCGCAAGGAGCTGGCGGAGCTGCAGGCCGCCCTCGGCGGAGACGGCGAGCAGGTG
>CAZMXY010000005.1:1921-7051 GCA_964570345.1 uncultured Rhodothermales bacterium
CTCACCGGTTCGTCCCATCCGTCGCGCGCCGGCTCCCTGCACCGTAGAGGAGGCGCATCCCCTCGCGAGCGAACGGTGAGATCAGACTTCGGGTGACATTCAGACGTGGAATGTCCGGTCGTCATCCGGCGGTTCGTATGCTGAGTCTTTTCCGGCCGGCTCGCCTCATGGGCGATCGGCTCCGGACGCGGAAGGTTTCCCGGCAACCGTCCCAGCCGTCATGCCTCGTCAATCAGATCGGTCTGGCAGTCTTCGTCGGCTATTCGACGAAGGGCACCAGCTCTCACTCGGCGAGCTGAGCGATCGGTTGCACGTCTCCCGCCGTCAGGTTCGGCGGCTGATCGGTCGGCTTCGCCAGGACGGCGTGCCGGTAAGTCATCGGCGTGACGGCCGGATGAAGCGGTTTTTCGTGCCGGAAGAGCACCGTGCGGTCCTCACCGAGGCGTTTGAATTCGACGAAGAGGAGGTGCTCACCTTGGCCTTCGCGGCCGAGGCCGCGAAGGCGACGCTGCGGGACACGCCGATGGGACCGCCGCTGGAGAGCGCGTTCGAATCGCGGCTCGACGGGCTAGAGGTTGAGGGGAAAAAGCATAGCGTTCGTGTCAGGCTTTGAAGGTACATGCCGGCCACGGAGCGCCTCCTGAACGGCCTCGTCGTAGTGGCGCTTGCGTCGCTACGGCACGGCTGAAGCGCCTCGGCGAAGGCGCTTCGTCGGCGAGGTAGCCGGCGGCTTGCTCAGCAGCCGGACAGCCGACTTGCGGTGATAGCCCGTGGTGGCCGTGAATTCGTCCCCACGCTGGACAACGTCAACTATTTTCCCCTCCCATATTGACGAAGGACATATTTGGACGAGTTGGTCTGTAATTTTCTCAAAAGTTCTAGGTCTGTCCCGTTGTTGGTCACAGCCTAGCCAAAAATACGTCTTCGTGGTCTACAAAGAGCCGTCGTTGAGGGCATGTTGCTTTTCGTCTTGCGTTCCAATGAAGTGGAAGGAGCTTGCTCGCCTGCTTATGTGGATGTGTCGAGATGAAGCTCAGGCGATTCGAGCAGGGATCGGTGAACGACGAGCGGTGAGCCGGCACGAATCCACATCAGTCCTTCGAGCTCGCCTCGGCTCGCGTATTCACGACGTGATCGGTCCCGTTCAGAGGCTCCGAAGAGTCTTGCCGAATAAGCTGATCGTTGCTGGGCATGCATTCCTTCCGCAGCCGGACGGTGAACGTGCTGCCCTCCCCTTTCCGGCTCTAAACGCCAATCGTGCCACCCATGAGCTTCAGGAGCTCCTTCGAGATCGATAGACCCAGGCCAATCCCCTCGAATTCCCGCGTAAAGGCTTCGGACTCCTGTGTAAACTGATCAAAGATCCGATCTCGAAACTTAGGACCAATTCCGATGCCCGTATCAATTACGCTGATTTCGGCGTGCGAGCCGTCTTCGTGCACGCAGACCGTGACGCCGCCGACGTGCGTGAACTTAATGGCGTTCCCGACGACGTTGTCCAGAACACGACCGAGGGCGCCCGAATCGGCACATGTGAAGACTGGATTCTCCGGAGCGATAAGGCGCAGCCACAGATTCTTTTCCTGGGCGCGCAATTGAAATAGGTCCACCGTCTCTCGGACGGAAGCGGCGAGCTCGAAGGTTTCCCGCTTAAGCGCCTGCTCCCGACTCTCCAGTTGGGCAAGATCGATCAGGGAGTTCAACGTCTCCATTAACCGCTCCCCGCTCCGGTGAATGAGCCGGACGAATTCCCGTTCCTCCTCTCCGGCACGGTCGGCCAGGATCTCCGCCAGGCCCCAGGATTCCGGTGAGCGGCGTTCTAATCTCATGACTCATGTTTGCCAGAAAGCAAGATTTCAGCCGGTTCATCTGTTCCGCCTCTTCCTTGGCCTCGATCAGCTCCTTTTCATATCGCACCCGTCCGGTCACGTCGAAGGCAACGCCGATGACTCCAGAGATCTCCCCGCGGTCGTCGTGCAGGCGATTGAGAACGACCTCGAACGACGTGCCGTTCACTCGGAACGTGTGGCCAGGACGGCGGCCATCGAGCGCCGCCCGGAGGGCCTCGATGAATTCCGGATAGGCGGCGTAAAGCTCGAAGGCCGTATCAGCTCGGTGAACTACGCCTTGCGGCTCTTCCAGGTGCGGAGAAGAATCTTGGCGACGAGTTTAATGCGGATGGGTCGCGATTCGACTCGGCACGAGCGTGCACAGGAACCGGTCCTGCGGATGGGAAACTGCGATAGGTGCCGCGTGGTCGGGACGCAGGCGGATGAGGGAGTGAGTGCGCGCGTCGTTCATATCCGAACCCTGATGTTCGCAAATGAACGTCCAAACAGTCACATCACCTCGCCCACCTCTTAATGACGAAGTTGGCACGTAATTGGAATTGGCTGAAAATGGCGTCCAACTGCTGTACGACCTGACCTGGCGGATTTCCATGCTCACCAATTACTTCAAGACCGGGCTACGCAACCTGCTCCGGAAGAAGGATAATACGTTTATCAACCTCGCCGGACTCACGCTCGGCATGGCGAGTTGTCTGCTCATCTTTCAGTTCGTCGCCTTCGAGTACAGCTACGACGACTTCAACGAGCACGCCGACAATCTCCACCGCGTCACCCTCACCATGAGCCGGAACAACGCCGATCCTGGCACGCAGGCCATGACGGGCCACGCGCTGGCACCGGCACTGGCTCGGGAAATCCCCGCGATCGTCCGCTCGGCACGCCTGCATCCGAACTTTGGGACCGCCGTCATAAGCCGGCCCGACAACCCATCCGCCGTGTTCGAAGAGGAGGGCTTGTTCTTCGCCGATCCGGCGTTCCTGAAGATGTTCACCTATCCGCTGGTGGCCGGTAACACGGCCAGGGCCCTCGCCGAGTCGGGCACCGTTCTGCTTTCCGAGTCCGCCGCCCGCAAGTATTTCGGCTCCGACAATCCCATCGGCGGGACCCTCGATGTCACCGCATGGATCGAGGGCTCGTTTCGCGTGAACGGCGTGTTTCGAGATGTGCCCGCCAACTCGCATCTCCGCTTCGACTTCTTGCTTCCGATGGACGACCTGCTGCAGGGGAGCAATTATAGTAATCCCGAGACCGGCTGGAGCTGGAACAACTTCCTCACCTACCTCCAGCTCCGCAAGGGCGCCGATGTGTCGAGCGTAGAGATGCTGATGACGGACGTGCTGATGCGGAACCTAGGCGAATCGTATCGTGCATCGAACACCGCGGTGCAGATGAACGCCCAGCCGCTGGGGGATATTCACTTGGACGCCGATGTCGTGGCGCCGGCGGGGGTGACAGGCAGCTATCGGACAGTGTACTTCTTCATTGCTATCGGGGTGGTGGTGCTCCTGATCGCGCTCGTCAACTACGTTAACCTGGCGACCGCGCAGGCCGAGGATCGGGCGCGTGAGGTGGGTGTGCGAAAGGTTGTGGGCGCGCAGCGCAACCAGCTCACCACGCAGTTCATCGTCGAATCAGCACTGACGATCGGCGTCGCCGTCGTTCTCGCTGTAGGGCTGGCGGCCGTGCTGCGGCCGGTCGTGAGCAGCCTGGTCGGCGTGGATCTGCCAGCCGCGTTGTTCGCGAGCCGGGGGGTCTGGCTGGGGCTCGCGGGCACGACGGCAGTGGCGACGCTGCTTGCCGGGCTCTATCCGGCGTTCGTGCTCTCGTCGTTCCGGCCGATCGCCGTCTTGAAGGGAAAGGCGGGGGGCGTCGCCCGCGGGCTCTGGCTGCGGAAGGGACTCGTCGTGCTCCAGTTCGCCACATCCATCGTACTCTTAGTGGGCACGCTCGTCGTCTTGCGCCAGCTCGGCTACGTGCGCGCAATGGATCTCGGGCTCGAACTCGAACAGGTCGTCGTCGTGCCCGCGCCGCGGGTCCTGGCAGAGGGGGCAGAAGATGCAACCAGGATCGCGACCTTTCGCCAGGAACTGAGCCAGGTGCCCGGCGTGCAGGCGAGCGCGACATCCGGCACAGTTCCGGGGCAGGGGTTCTCGTGGTACACCTCCGGCCTCAGAAGGGCCACCGCCGACCCGGCCGAGGCCGTCGAGGGCGCGGTGACCTCCATCGACTCCAGCTTCGCGCAGATCTATGGCCTGGAGCTGATAGCGGGAGAAGGGTTCCGCCACGTCTCCTCAACCCGACGCGAGGGCGAGCCGACCCCGGTCCTGGCGAACGAGACGGCCGTGATGGCGATGGGCTTCGATAGTCCGGCCATAGCGATCGACCAGCGAGTCGCCCTTGGCGGCAACGAGGGACGAATTGTGGGCGTGCTGCGGGACTTCACCTGGTCGACCGCACATACAATGCGGGAGAACATCGTCTTCACGCCGACTCATGCCGGCAGTGAGATCTCGATCCGGCTGCGTACGGAGAACATGCCCATCACATTGGCTGCCATCGAGCGATTGTACACGCAGCACTTTCCGGCCAATCCGTTCCGGTACGCGTTTGTTGACGAGCAGTTCGACGCTCAGTACCGGGAGGACGGGCGGTTCGCCTCGCTTTTCGGACTCTTCGCCGCTCTGGCTATCGCCATCGCATGTCTGGGCCTGTTCGGCCTCGCTTCGTTCGCCACGCAACAACGAACGAAAGAGATCGGCGTGCGAAAGGTGCTCGGCGCATCGGTGCCCGGGATCGTCGGTTTGCTGGCGCGCGACTTCGTAAAGCTCGTGCTCGTAGCCATCGTCATCGCAGTACCGGCAGCCTACTTCATGACGGACCGGTGGCTGGAGAGATTCGCGTATCGGACGGAGATCACGTGGGACGTTTTCCTAGCCGGTGGTCTCGCCGCTTTGGCCATCGCCCTCCTGACCGTGAGCTATCAGTCCGTTCGCGCGGCCGTCGCCGAACCGGTCGAGACCCTGCGCTACGAATAGCCCCAATCCGCGCTTCAGGATCTTTCCCAATTCCTGCCGCTCGGTCGCTACGCAGTGCCAATCGATCTCGATCCTCTCGCACAAGTTCGGAAGAGCCGTCTATTACGTACTTCGACGGCGCGCGCCCTTCGAGGTCGACCGCTTCCTTGCCGAAGCCTGACGCCATCCACGTACCGAACTGGGGCCGGCGCCGGCGAGCTGGACGCATACCTAAGGCCGCATGGGTCGAGCTACCGAGCAGAATC
>CAZMXY010000005.1:7151-27938 GCA_964570345.1 uncultured Rhodothermales bacterium
AATCTGCAGAGCCAAGACCGGCGGTAGTTAACCGCTGACCCGACCTCGAGCGCCTTGAATAGACGCCGGTGCTGTGCCCCACCGACTTCGATGCCGATGGCGTCGAACCTGCTGCCTTACCGATGAGCCCGCGCGATAACGGGACGCAGACGTCGACCCGTCGCCTGTTTGACGACATTCATTTCTCCCTACCACATCCTCACAGACAAAGGCAGATGTGAATCGGGTGTGTTTTCAATTCGGATGCGGCCAATCACGGCCGCCGCTTTGCGTGCCCCGCGAAACCTCTTCGCGACCCACAAGCCAATCCGCCGATCCCGTTCTTGATCGCAGTGTCAAGTCAGATTCATATTCTCATTGCATACAAAACCGCCCAGAGGACCCAGGCGGTTGATGAATAGTGAATGGCGCTTCTAAAGTCGAGAAATGATCTTCTCGTAGTCCGAGTGCGACTCGATCCAGTCCCACGTTACATGGCTTCCTTCCTGCTCACCCAGGATCCGGTAGTCATGGGTAATACGGAGTGACCAGAATGACCCACGAATTTTCTGAAGTGAAGACTGGGATGCATGGGATTCTCCTGCCAGATGACAAGCTTAGGCCGGACCCTCTTTTGTATTCTCCTCGGAAGCTGACGAAAAAGGCGCTTGAAGTTGTCAGTAACGCTGAACGTCATTCTTCCTCGAGGAATTTCTCGCCAGGCGTTATTTCTCCAGAGTCGTTCTGTCGGCGAATATTCTCGCCCAACTGCTCGAGAAACGTGTCGCTCCGCGGATCACCTAGAAGCTCATCCCACGTCCGTTCTGATGCGACCTCCTCGAGAATGCTCGCAGCAATAGCATCCTGCTCGTCGTCGGGCAAGCTTTCCACCTCCTTGATTGCTTTTTTGAGAAGATTCGTCATGATTTTTCAGTGGATGGTAGTTTACTAGAACTCCGCTGGTATCCTAGCATAATCTGCTGCGGATGTCCAGGTTTCCGACCACCTGCTTGTGAGATAGGCTCTCGGCCAACAAGTAGAACGTCGCTGTAGAGCTCGGGGAAAGTTGCGACGTCGAGGACATCAGGGAGGCCGAGCCTGCGACTAAACAGGACCGTCTTATTTCAGGAAGAGCATGGTACCAGTGACCGCATCGGCGGCTGCCTCAAGGCGATAGACATACAGGCCGGAGGGTAAGTTCACCGCGTCGAACACGATCTCGTGCATCCCTGCTTCCTGTACTCGGTTCACGAGCATCCGCACCTCGCGTCCAAGCGTATCGAAGATTCTCAAACTCACGTGACCCTCGATGGGCAGATTGTAGCGGATCGTCGCGTGTGAATTGAAGGGGTTCGGATAGCTGCCCACTTCAAGCGGCCCGGCCACCGCAGGCGCTCGTCCTGCCCACGAGAATCCTTCAGAAGATGATCGCGGAGGTGCACTTGGCCGGCTCTTCTCCACGGGTGACGCAAATGAAGTAGGTGCCGGTTGCCAGTCCTGTCGTCGTCAGCTCGATGAGACGCCTCCCGGGAGGGTAGAAGGCCGGCGCCGTCTCGTAGACGCTGCGCCCGAGCACGTCGAACGTCTTTACGGCAAGCATAGAAGCGGCCGGTAATTCTACCCTTAGGGTAATCGACACGTCCGTCGGGTTCGGAAACACGTCCAATTCGACCGTCCCCTGGGAAGGCTTCGAGGCATCCGTCTCGGTATCCGCGTTTACCGGCACGGAGCCGAATTCATAGGCCCCCATGTCGACGACGGCACGACCGCTTCCGCCGTCGAATGTCCGCACGTGGTAATCGACGTCGACCGGCAGGAGCTCCGTCGTGTCGCCGTCGCCGTCGAGATCGAAGACGTCCTCCGGAAGGGCCTCATTGCTTCCTGCGTCGATGGCCGGCGAGCCGGAGCGCAGGCGCAGGTCGTCGTCCGCCGTGCCGAGCGAATCGTCTGCCCCGTCCGCGTCCGCGAAGGTGGTCGCCGGAGGCACGACGATTCTTTGAACGCATGCGACACTATGGTGTCACACGGGATTCCTATCCTGAAAAACACCGTCCGAAGCTTGCGGGTACGGTCGTTGTACGAACCGCGAGGAATCGGTCCAACGGCCATCTGACGACCCTTTGGCATCGCATGCAATCCGACAGTCCCGTTCGCCTTCTCTGTACGGCCGACCTTCATCTCGGCCGCTATCCCTCGCGTATTCCGATCGGCAAGCACGAGCTGTCGGTCGAGTTCGTGTGGGAGCGGATCATCGACTATGCCGTCACGGAGCAGGTCGACGCGCTCGTACTGGCGGGCGACGTCGTCGATGAGGATAACAAGTTCTTTGAGTCCTTCGGTGCGCTCGAGCGTGGGCTGAAGCGGCTCGAGGACGCCGGCATCCACACGTTTGCCGTCTCGGGCAATCACGATTTCGACGTGTTGCCTCGCCTGAATCAGGTGCTCTGCCCCGACCGTTTCCACCTGATCGGGGAGGACGGCACATGGGAAACGGCGACCCTGACGCGTGACGGGAAGCCGGCGATCGAATTTCTCGGATGGTCGTTTCCTAGCCGCCGCGTGCGAACCTCTCCGCTGCACGACGTCCCTGAGCCGCGGGGCGACGTTCCGGTCATCGGACTCGTTCACGGCGATCTGAACGCGGAGGCGAGCCCCTATGCTCCGCTCGCGGAGAGCGACCTGAAGCGCGTGCCGGTGGCCGCGTGGGTTCTGGGGCATCTCCACCGCGCGTCCAAGATCGATCACCGGTCCGGCTGCATTCTTTATGCCGGGTCGCCGCAGCCGCTCGATCCGGGCGAGACGGGAGATCACGGACCGTACGTGCTGGAGGTGCATCCGAACGGCCGCGTGGACGCGCGCCAGGTGCAATTGGCCACGCTCAAGTACGCCGCCTGCGACGTGAACCTGTCGGACGTCGCGTCGGCGGACGATTTCGAAAGCGTCGTACTGACCGTGATTCGCGACCGACTTCAGAGCGAGATCGAAGAGAATGTTCGCCTGAAGCACGTCGTCTACCGGCCTCACTACGTCGGGCGAACGACTATCGAGCGTGATATCGACAAGCTGCACGCGCAGGTGCGGATTAAGCTCGACGTGCCGGTCGGAGACGCCTTTGCCACCATCGACACGTTCACCATCGCGACGCGCCCTGCCGTCGATCTGGCGGAGTTGTTGAAGGCCGGCGGTCCGCTCTCCGAACTGGCTGGTCTGCTGCTCCGGCTCGAACGAGGAGACGACGACGAAGTGCTCCGGCCGCTGCTGCGCGACGTTGTGATTTCGCTGGAGAGCATCTCGCGGGCGTCCGCATACAGTCCGCTTCGTGAGCATGGATACGCCGACGACCCGGACATGTCGGACGTCAAGAAAATGCTGGCGCGGCAGGGGATGCTGCTGCTGGATGAGCTGGTTTCGCAGACCAGGCGGGGGGTCTCGGGATGAAAAGAGAGGGTCTCAGGTTTACGGAGCTGAACGTTCGCCGGATGTACGGAGAGGCGCACGACGGCCTCCATGCCCGCGAGCTGTGCGGGGGTCTGAATATCATTTACGGGCCCAACGCGGCCGGAAAAACGACGCTGGGCCGGGCGGTCCAGTGCGTCCTGTGGCCCGATCGCGGTGACGGCCAATCGGTCGTCGAGGCGCTCTTCCGCCTGAACGGAACGCGGTGGCGCGTCGATCTTCAGGCCGGCCGCGCGCGGTTTGAGCGAGACGGAAGGCCGGCCGATCGTCCCGTGCTCCCGCTGAGCGATCACTCCGGACGATACCATCTCTATCTCCACGAGCTCCTCGCGGCCTCCGAAGAGGCCAGCAAGCCGTTCGCCCGCGCGATTCTCCAGGAAGCGGCAGGCGGCATCGACGTGGCCGAGGCGCAGAACGTGCTCGGGTTCAAAGCCGTCCGGCCGGCGAGCGGGAAACTGACCCGAGAAGCCGAGGACGCGTGGGTGAAGGTCAAGGAAGCCCGGACGGACCAGGATACGCTTCGCGACGACCAGCGTCGGCTGGAGCGTCTGCGCGCCGAGCTCGAAGAGGCGCGGGCGGCGCGCTCGAGGGGCGACTTTCTGGAACGGGCGATCGCGTTTAGGAAGGCCCGCGAATCGGCAAGGGAAAAGCGGAGCATCCTGCAAGGTTTTCCGGCCGTCTTGAAAGAAATGACGGGAGAGGAATCGGATCGGCTCCGCACGTTGCGGGAGGGCCTTGCCGGCGCTGAGGGCGACGCGGAGGAGGCGCAGGGTCGCAAAAACGACCGTGAGTCGCGCATCAACAACTCGATCATAGAGACACAAGGGCTCGACGTAGGGTTCGTGGCTGGTCTGGAGGCGCGGGTACGGCAGTTGGACAAATGCGAGCAGGAGGCGCATCGCATCGAAAAGGAGCTTCGGACCGCCGAAACGGAGCGGGACGACGCGTGGAAACGGATTCAGGGGGCCGTCGACGAGGAGCAGGCGCGAGGCCTCGACGTGACGGAGATCGGCGACTTGAGCGAGTTCGTCAGGGAAGCTGAAAAGCTCCGCGCCGAGGAGAAGGTGCTGCGGCAGCAGGAGGATCACTACAAGGCCGGCGAAGAGGACCTTTCTTCCGATCTCGAAACGTGCCGGGAGGCATCGCGCATTCTAACGAGATGGCTGCAGGCCGGCACGTCGGAGTCGACGCCTCCGAGCGTCAAGCGGCTTCTCTTTGTCGCGGCGATCGTTTTGGCGGCGGCGGCTCTGGTGCTCGGAATCAACTGGCATTGGCTGGGCTTCGTCCTGCTGATCCCGGTCGGCATGGTGGGATGGGTCCTCTGGCGGCTCTCGGTGGCGGAGGCCGGCGCCGACGAGCGGGCACGGCTAGGCACGGAATACGAAAGGAGCGGTGGGCGCAGGCCCGATAAGTGGGAGCCCGAAGTCGTCCGACGAAGCCTTGATGCGCTCTTTGACGAGCTCGCGCAGCACAGCGACCGTGCGTTCAGACAGGGAAAGCTTTCCGAAGTGAGACGGGCGCTTGCCGCACTTGAAGGCAGGAAGGAGAGCATGGACGAGCAGCGTGATCGCATGGCGGCTCACATAGGCATCCGCGCGGACCTCGAGGAGGAGTCGCTGTACTATCTCGTGGAAATGATGAAGCGATGGCAGGAGCTCGACCGCAAGGTCCGCGGGTGCGAGGCCGAGCTGGCGGTGCAAAAGCAGCATGCCGTCGAGGTCCTCGACAAAATAAACGGCGAGCTGAGGCCGTTCGGATTCGACGAGGCCGAGGACGCGGCTCGGGCTCATCAACACGTCACGACGCTTTCCGCAGCGGCGGACGATCTCAAGAACGACTTGCAGGCGTTATGCCAGGCGGTGAAAGATCTTGAAAAGTCCAAAAAGGAGGGAGCGCGGTATCGGAGCGAAATCCATGCGCTTTTTGAGCGGCTCCAACTCGACGCCGACGACGAGGTCGGACTCCACCGGCTATGCGGCCGGCTCGAAGAGTTTCGGCGCATTCAGCAAGAGGAGATAGAGGCGGGTGGAAGAGAGAACGGGGCGCTGGAGCGGCTGAAGGAGCACCCGCTCTATGACGACGACGTACTGGAGGCATCGGCCGAGACGCTGCAGTCGGAGCAGGACGCAGCGCAGGCTACGGCAGACGGGCTAGACGACCTGTCGGACGAGATCAAGGGCATCGAAGCGCGAGTCCGCCTCGCCGAACGCGAGCATACGCTCGAGGAAAGACGGGCACGTCACGTGCGGGCGCTGGAAGAACTGCGACGGAAGCGAGAAGAGGACTTTCGGTCCGTCGCGGGGCGGTACCTCGCCGAATATATCCGGACCCGCACGCAGGACGAGCAGTTGCCGAAAGTCTTTCACCGAGCGCGCGAGGTCTTCGGCGAAATCACGCGCCAGCGGTACCGTCTCGACTTTGACGAAGCGACCGAGGAGTTCGCCGCGTACGATAACGTGCTTCAGCGGGGGCGGTCCCTGGATCAACTCTCGAGCGGCACCCGAGTGCAGCTCCTGCTCTCGGTTCGACTCGCGTTCCTGGAGCAGCAGGAGCAGGGCGTCATGATTCCGCTCGTGCTCGACGAAACGCTCGCGAACAGCGACGACGGCAAGGCCGAAGAGATCATCTCGGCCGTGCTGAGCATCTGCCGGACCGGACGACAAGTGTTCTACTTTACCGCGCAGGAAGACGAGGTGCGGCGGTGGAAGGCGGTACTCGACAAACAGAACGGCGTGGAGCATCGCATCCTGCCTCTCGGGGATGCGCCCGCGCCAGAGACGACGGATACCGATGCGCTCCCCGCGGCGATATGGCAGGACGACCATCCCGACCCGGATGGACGCTTGCATACGGAATACGGACGACTGCTGAAAGTGCCCGGCTGGGATTTTCGCTCACCCGTCGGATCCCTCCACGTCTGGTATCTGATTACGGACGTCGAGAAGCTGCATCGGGTGCTCTCATCAGGATTCACGCGGTGGGGCTCGCTGGAGAAGCTCGGCGCATCTGAAGGTCTCGACGGCGTCGGGCTCAGCCGGGAGGATTACAGGAAGCTCGCCCTCTGCGCTCGGGCCCTCGAGACGTGGCGAGAGGGGTGGACGATCGGCCGCGGGAGTCCGGTGGATCGGACCGTCCTCCTCGCCTCGGACGCCGTATCGGAGAAGTTCATCGACAGCGTCTCCGATCTCTGTGATTCACTCGAAGGTCGGGGGATGGCCCTGATTCAGGCGCTTCGCCGCGGCGAGGTAAGCGGCTTTTGGTCGTCGAAAACTGATAATCTTGAGCGTTATCTTCTTGATCACGGGTACATAGAGTCCGTAAATCCTCGCGCCGACGACGAAATCTGGGCCACCGTCGTCGCCGACTTAAGCGCTTCGGCGGGGGAGCTCGCAGTGGACCTCGATCTGGTACAGGAATTTCTCGCACGAGTGGCTGCGCCGAACTGAAATCAAATACGCTGATGAGATCGATAACGAAAGCGCTGACGTCTCTAACGCTCGCGCTGTTGCTGGCGACCGGCTGCACGCGTGAGCCGTCGACAGAGGCAACGCGCGCGGCTCCCCCGATCAGCGTCCTCCGAACAGAGGATGGTTACCTTTTGTCGGACGGTCGCGATTCCGTCCTGCACTACCGCGACCAACCCGTCCAACCGGAGCATGAGTATGCGCGGGCCCACTACGTGCACCCGCTCTTCGGTCTGCGAGGGGAGGTGTTGACGGAGGACTTCCCGGCGGATCATCTGCATCATCACGGCGTGTTCTGGGCCTGGCATCAGCTTTACGTCGGCAGCCAACGCATGGGAGACGGGTGGATTCAGGAGAATCTCGCCTGGGACGTGCGCGACGTCGCGATGCAGGAGGGAGAGCAGTCGTCCGCGATCCGGGCACACGTGCTGTGGACCTCGCCACTGGATAGCGAGGGCCCAGCGGAGCCTGTCGTCGAGGAAACGACCACGATCCGCGCACATCCGGCCGTGGATCGTGGTGAAGGCCCCTTCCGCGAGATCGATTTCACCATCGAGCTCCGTGCGCTCGTCGACAGCGTGCGGATCGGCGGCTCCGAAGACGAGAAGGGCTACGGTGGATTTTCAATGCGTATTCGGTTGCCGGACGACGTCCGCTTCGTCGGCCGCGACGGGCCCGTAGAGCCGCAGGTCACGGCCGTGGACGCAGGTCCCTGGCTGGATGTGTCGGGCACGCTCGGAAGTTCGCCCGCACGGGCAACCCCCGAATCAGCCATCTCGAATTCGCCGGCGGGACCCTCCAATTCGGCGCCGTCGCGCTTGAATTCGCCGGCGACTCCCTCCGGAGTAGCCATTTTCCAGCATCCCTCGAATCCCGATTTCCCGCAGCCGTGGATCCTTCGCAGCCGGGACAGCATGCAGAACGTCAAGTGGCCGGGCGCGGAGCCGGTCCTGCTGCCCCGGAGCGAGCCCGTCACGCTCCGGTATCGGATCGTCGTGCACGAAGGACGTTGGGACGCCGCGTTGATGGAGCGGCTGTACGATCGCTACGCCGCGCCCGCCGAGTAGCCTTGCCGGCCTGTTCCGGTATTGTCTCCGCCGGTAGCGCCCGTCCCGTGCAGAATCTTTGATGCGCCGATCGTCCGGATTCCGTATCATGTCCGGACGAGGCGGACCTATTTGATCCGGGGCGGAGCGCGGGATCCCACGTCCAAGTCTCCGCTCATTTGTCTTACGCTGTCCCCGAGAGGGCTCACGGCCGGACCCTGGGCCTTCAGGATGCCGCCTTGACGGCCATCACGTGCATCCGCCACCCGGAGCGCGCATCCACATGGAGACCCTCCCTGAATCGAGCATACGACGGCTCTTTCGGGACCTTGAGACGGGCCTTCGCCCCGTGCTCGACGAGCCGTGCGCACCGCGTGCCGCCGCCGCCCGGATTCGCCCGGGCCTCGCGGCTCAATCCGAACGCAGCGGGAGTCGTTCAGGCGTCTCGTACGGCTCGCAGCCCACGGACACGACGGCCTTAATTTCACCGCGGCTCCGGCACTCGCAGGTCAAGCCGGCGGCCTTCGAAATCCCCCACATGCCGACCTCGGCGTCACAGCGTTCTCGCACGTCGACAGAGGAGGCACGGGAGGCGCAAGATCACCTCCTCCCGAACAACAACATCGACCGAGGAACGTCCCATGGACGACGAGAGCCGGACTAGAATATCAACGCTGTTCGAACAGGCTCGGGCGCTGCCTCGCGCGAAGCGGCCGGCCTTCGTCGATCGAGTCTGCCGCCAGGACGCCGCAATGCGGGACACGCTGACTGCCCTGTTGGAGCGCGACAGCGTATCGGACGGATCGTTTTCCGGCATCCGAGGGGCCTTGTCGTTCTTTCGAGCGCGTACGCCGGAACGACGGCGCCCGACAGAGGAAATGCGGGCGGGCACCCTCGTCAGTCATTACGAGATTCTCGGAAAGCTCGGCCACGGCGGAATGGGCGTCGTGTACAAGGCGCGCGACCGGCGTCTGGATCGCGTCGTGGCCCTCAAGTTCCTGTCCGACCACCGTGCGCTTGATGACGAGACGAAAGCCCGTTTTCAGGTCGAGGCGAGAGCGGCTTCGGCCCTCGAGCACGTAAACATCTGCACGATCTACGAAATCGGCGAGACGGACGATCGCCGTCTGTTCATCGCGATGGCGTTCTGCGACGGCGACACGCTTCAGTCGAGGATCGCCCGGGGCCCTCTGCCGATCCATCTGGCCCTCGATTACGTCCTCCAGATCGGACGCGGCCTGGCGTTCGCACATCAGCGGGGGATCGTGCATCGAGACGTCAAACCGGCCAATGCCTTGATCGGTCGGAACGGGATCGTGAAAATCGTAGACTTCGGCATCGCGAAGCTCGACGGCCTCAGCCTGACGGCGACGGGAAAGGTCCTCGGTACGACGGCCTACATGAGCCCGGAGCAGGCGCGAGGCGAAGCGGTCGACCATCGCACGGACGTCTGGTCGATGGGTGTCGTACTCTACGAGATGCTCTCCGGCTCGCGACCGTTTCAGGGCGAATACGCGGAAGCGGTGACGTATTCGATATTGTGCGAAGAGCCGACGCCCATCGGCGCCCTCCTCCCGAACGTCCCGATGCAGCTCGTACACGTGATCCACCGGATGCTCGAGAAACCGTTAAATCGCCGCTACGAGACGGTCGAAGCGGTGCTCGACGAGATTCAGGCCGTCCAAGGGCGGATGGCCACGCAGTCGATTGCCGGCGAGGTGCTCACGCCGACGAAACCCGGAAACGGCGTGCGCTCGGACACCCGCCGGATTCCGTCGTCCTCCGATCCCCTTTTCGCGGCCCGGCCGCTCGCCATCCTGGTGGTGGACGACGAGCCCGAGATTGAGCTGCTCATCCGACAGCGCTTTCAGGAGCGCGTACGGGCCGCTGAGTGGACGTTCATTTTCGCCTCGGATGGCGTCGAGGCGCTCGAAACCCTGCACGCCCATCCCGACGTCGCACTCGTTCTGACGGACATCCGAATGCCGCGGCTTGACGGCCTCGGCCTTCTGTCTCGCCTGGGCGAGTTCGGCCGTCCCATCAAGGCGCTCGTCATGTCGGCCTACGGAGATATGGACAACATCCGCGCCGCCATGAATCGGGGCGCGTTCGATTTCGTCACGAAGCCCATCGACTTCGCCGATCTGGAGGCGACCATTCGCAAGACGTGTGAAGAGCTGATCACGCATCGGAAAGCCGTAGAGGCGCAGCATCAGCTCGTCGCGATCAAACAGGAGCTGGAGGTCGCCCGCCGCATCCAGGACGCGATGCTGCCGCCGCCGTTTTCGAAGCGCGACGACGTCGACGTCTTCGGCTTCACGGCGACGGCGCACGACGTGGCCGGCGACTTCTACGACTTCTTTGCCGTCGGCCCCGGACGCGTGGGTTTCCTCGTGGGCGACGTGGCGAGCCGAGGCGTCTCGGCCGCTCTCGCGGTAGCCATCACTCAGACTTTCGTCCGCGGGTTCGCGACGCAGGGAAGCGTACCGGGCGAATGCCTCGCTTCGCTGAATCGCGTGGTCCACTCAGAAGGATTTCCCAACGTCTCGATGACGATCTTTTTTGCCGACCTCGATCTGGACACCGGCTCCATGTCCTATTGCAACGCCGGGCACCTCGCTCCGCTGATCGTGAGTTCCCTCGGGGTGGCTACGACGCTCGACACTCCGGCCGACGTTCCAATCTGGCTCGACCGCGACCATGCGTACGAAACGCGGATCCGGCAGCTACGGCGCGGCGACGAAATCTTTCTCTTCACGGACGGCCTCCCGGAAACGACCGACCGCTACGGGCACCGCTTCACCGTCGAGCGGATCAAGAGCGCGCTCGCACGCCGGCACGGCTCGCCGGCTCCGGAGATCATCCGGAGGGTCGTTCGCGACGTGTCCCATTTTTCCGAGGGCGTGTCGCAGTCGGATGACTACGCCGCGCTGGCCGTGAGATATATGAGCCCCACGGCCTCATGAGCCGTCCTCCGGCCGGAAATTGTGCATCCATGAATTAGAAGGTTGCCGTCGACACGTATGGATGGAGTCATGGCGATGGTTGAGAAGGTTAGGATGGTGCTTCGGAGAGTCTTCATTCCAAGCACGGCCGAACGCGACCCGGGCTTCCGAAACGAAATCGAACGCCTTTCGCGAAGAGGCATGATGGTCGCCGGCGGCCTGGGCTTCTTGAGCGCCGGCGTTTACGTCGGATGGTATCTCATCGATGATAAACCGATCACGTGGATATACTTCGATCAATCACACAGATCGCTCTTGGAGGAGCTGCTCATCTTCGCCATGAGCATCGGCTGTGTAATTCTGGCCAGAACCCGGACCGCTCCTGCGCGTGGCCGGCTTATCATTTCGATCATGATTCTCGTCATCAGTGCCGCCATGATGATCGAAGACGTAGGTCGTGGCGATCCGTCCTTCGCCGCCGGCTACTTGAGCCTGGCCCTGATCCTTGCTGTCGGAACGATGCCGTATCGTCCTACGCAATCGATGGCGCTGGGATGTGCCGTAATCATTCTCTACGTGCTGTGCATGTATTTTCTCCCGCCGCTGATGGAGGTCACGGTGACGGGATTGAGCGATACGCAACTCGTCTATCTATTCGTGTTGACATGCATGATTTCCGCGATAAGCGCCGTCATTTACAGGAGCAGATACGAGCAATATCTGGCTTTGCGGGATCTCAGGGTAACGCAGGCGCAGCTCATCCACTCCGAAAAGATGGCCTCTCTCGGTCAGCTGACGGCGGGGATCGCCCACGAAATCAAAAATCCACTTAACTTCATCAACAACTTCGCGGAGCTGAACGTGCGGCTCACAGACGATCTGGCGACGATGCTGCGCAGTCAATTCGAGGCGGTCCCGGCCGAGGACGTGGATCGCCTCAAAGACCTCGTGACGTATCTGCACGTCAACAACGAGAAAATCGAAGCCCAGGGGAAACGGGCCGACGCGATCATTCGCTCGATGATGCTGCACGCTCGAGGCACGTCCGGCGATCGCCGCGCGGTCAAGGTCAATCCGCTCGTCGAAGAGTACGTGAACCTCGCGTACAAAGGGGCTCACTCTCGACTGCCGGACCTCACGATCTCCGTAGAGCGCGACTACGCGGATGATGCCGGAGAGGTCGCCGTCGCGCCGCAGGAATTGGGCCGCGTCCTAATCAACCTGCTCACCAACGCCTTCGACTCGGTGCTCGAGAAACGATCGACCAACGGCCGTTATGTACCCGTCGTCCGCGTCGGCACGCGCCGGGTCGCCGACGGTGTGGAAATTCGCATCAAGGACAACGGAAACGGGGTTCCCTCTTCCGTCCTGCCGAAGATCTTCGATCCGTTCTTCACGACGAAGCCTGTAGGAAAAGGTACCGGCCTCGGTCTTTCGATAAGTTACGACGTGGTCGTAAACGGTCACGGCGGACGGCTGCACGTCGAGAATGACGAAGGACGCGGCGCCACGTTCGTGGTCACACTCCCGGCGATCAGTACGACGGCGGCGGTGACGGGGCGGTAACAAATACGAGGAGCTCATCGGTATTGCGCTCGCGACGAGCACATGATGGTTGAAGCGTAGCCTTGCACGTCGAACGCCCTCGACCTCACCCGCCGCGCCCTCGAATGGTTGCTTCAATCTGCCGTAAGTGACGGTCCGTGTGATCGGCCAGGGCGAGAAACACGTCCCCCAGGTTGAGCTTGACGAAATCCGCGGCGGGGGAGGAGACACGCACCGATTTCCAGTGCACGTGTGCACTGCGCTCGAGCATGGAGGCCATCGCTTCGTGGCCGTCGATGAAGCGCTGCACGGCCTTCGGATCAGACTCCGGATCGGGGGGCACGAACACGGGTGCCGTAGGAAGCTTCAGCTGCGTGTTCACCCCCCACAGCAGCAGCCGACCGGCGAGCGTCGGCGACCAATCCTTCCGCGGCGACGGCGCCGCCGACGTCAGCAAGGGCTCGAGCTTCGCGAGGTAGAGCCGATTCATGACCGCCATGTGATCGAAAAGCGCCGCGATGCTCCATTTGCCGCCGGGGCGGGGCTTCGTCATCGAAGCGGCATCGAGATCCGCCGTCACGTGCCGGACCTGCCGGAGCTGTGCTCGAAAGCGCTCGGCCGCGTAGGCTCTGACGGCTGTCTGATCGGTAAATTTCTTGCCCATAGCTCTCTCAGAGACGGTTCGGATATTGAGGATGGGGATCCGGTAGACCGTGCATCACGACGTCAACCGCAGGTTCCGTGCTTCGTGTACGTGTTTTGACCCCATCTACCGCTCTCCGAAACCTCGTGCTCGATGGTTCGATACCCGACCGCGGGCTGTAACTCTTGATCGATGCAGCCGTATAAACCCCCGCGTCGCACTGAATCATGACGGAACAATGCAAATCCAACTGTTAGCCCGGTATACGATCTTGCTGCTCGCATCGCTGATGCTGGTCGCCGTGAACGTGCGCGCCGCCGATCAGGTGGACATACGGGATACGGTCAAAAAATCGTTCAAGGTTCGTCCGGGCGGTACGCTTTTTCTGGACGTCGATCATGGAAACGTCGAAGTCAAGTCGCATTTCGGCAGCGAAGTCTTCATCGAGGTCGAGCGAACCGTTCAGTCGGACAATCGCGATGAGGCCAAGCGCATCCTCGATCGACACGACCTCTCGCTGGAAGAACGCAGCAACGACGTCTATATCGAATCGCGTTACGATCGCGAGGGCGGCTTCTGGAGCCGCATGAGTTCCAAGACGCAGATGAAGGTTCGCGTCAAAGTACGCGTTCCGAGTCGCTATAACGTGGACTTTTCCACGGGTGCCGGCAACGTCGCGATCGGAACGATAACCGGCCAGGTCCTCGGGCGCACCGGCGCAGGCAACATCGACGTCGGCGCCGTGGACGGGCAGGTAGACGTGGCCTCGGGTTCGGGCAACATCGACGTACGGGGCGCCCTCGGGGGCGTGAAAGCGAATACGGGCGCCGGCAACGTTCGGGCGAAGGACGTCCGCGGCGAAGTTGAGATCAACACGGGGGCCGGGAACGTCGAGGCGTACATCACGCGTCAACCGCAGGCCGAATCGAGCCTGCACTCCGGCGCCGGAAACGTGACCGTCTTCCTCGGCTCGAGTGTCGGCGTACGGGTGGATGCGGAAGCCAGCGTCGGTTCGGCGAGCTGCGAGTATCCTCTCAAGATCGAGGGCAAGTGGATGACGAAAGGCTTTAGCGGGAACGTCAATGGCGGGGGCCCCGGCCTTCACATGCGCGCAGGCGTGGGCAATGTGGCGCTGAAGAAGATGTGACGATCCCGTCGCTCGGCTCGGAATTTCCGCCCGCCGAGGCGCTCACTTCCCTCCCTCACACCCACGAGCCGGCGTTCGAGCAATCGGAGGCCGGCTTTTTCATGCGGCGTCTCTCGAGGATCTCTCAAGCCGCTGGCAGGTTTTTAATCGAAAGCGCTTTCGACGCCAACCATCCCAAACCGTCATGGCCGAGCACGTCTATACGGCTCCTCCCGGCACCGGTACCTCGTACCGCGGCCGAACGCTTACGGAGATCCTCTATGAGGCCGATGCGCGGTACGACAATGCGCGCCTGCTCAATCAGCCGCAGGGCGAGGACTGGCGCCCGTTCTCGCTCGACGATTTTCGGCGTCACTCCGAGGAAGCGGCGATCGGCCTCATCGAGCTCGGCCTCAAGAGAGGCGACCACGTCGCGATGTACATGGAGAGCGACGTGTACTTTTGCATCGTGGACATGGCCTGCTTGATCGCGGGCCTCGTCGACGTACCGATTTACTTGACCCATGCGCCCGAGCAAATCCGGTACGTGATCGAGCATTCGGAGTCCGTCGCCGTGGCCGTTTCGACCGTGGAACGGCTGGATGAAATCCGCGAAGTCCTGGCCGCCAGTCCGAACGTGAAACACGTCGTCGTGGCGGAGATGAAGCCCGACGAAGATCCCGAGCCCCTGCCCGGCGGCATCACGCTGTCGGCCCTTGCGGACGTACGGGAGCTCGGCCGTCGCCGCTCGCGCGAGGACGACACGCTGCTTCGAGACATGCTGGATCGCATCACCCCGGCCGATCTCGCGACCATCATCTACACGAGCGGGACGACCGGCCGGCCGAAGGGCGTCATGCTCACGCACGAAAACATCTCGCACAACGCCCTGACGGCGTTTTCGGGGCTTCCGGATTACGAATCCGGACCGGATGGCGAAATCGCGATCTCGTTTCTTCCACTTACCCACATTTTCGCACGGGCACTCTATTACGGCTTCATCTACCATGCGACGACGCTCTATTTTACCACACCGGATCGCCTGGCGGCGGATCTGACGAAGGTTCGCCCAACTATCTTCTGCACCGTGCCGCGCGTTCTGGAGAAGGTGTACGGATCAATTCTGGAGCGAATCTCAGAGATGGACCCGATCCGAAAGAGATTCGCAGAATGGGCACTGTCGGTGGGCGAGCGGTATGAAATCGGGCGGGAGCCCTCCGTCATCCTCAAAACGCAGCTCCGTCTCGCCGACAGAATCGTGTTCTCCAAGTGGAGAGAGGCGCTGGGTGGCCGGGTGAAATACATTATCTCAGGAGGATCCGCCCTCAGTCCGAAACTGGCCAATCTGTTTGCGGCCGCCGGAGTAACGATCCTTCAAGGCTACGGGCTCACGGAGACGAGCCCCGTGATCGCGTTCAATCGACCCGCCCGCAACCTCGCCGGCACGGTGGGCGAGCCGATTCCCGACGTCGAGGTCAAGATCGCCGCAGACGGCGAAATTCTAACGCGTGGTCCCCACGTCATGCTGGGATACTACAAGGACGAAGAGCGGACGAACGACGTCATCGACGAGGACGGGTGGTTTCATACCGGCGACGTGGGCGAGTTTACGGCTTCCGGCCACTTGCGCATCACCGATCGGAAGAAGGACCTTTTCAAATTGTCGACCGGCAAGTACGTGATGCCCCAACCCATCGAAAACCGGCTGACGACCGATCCGCTCGTAGAGCAGGCCGTCGTCGTAGGGAGCGACTTCAAATATCCGACCGCGCTGGTGTTTCCCGACCGGGAAAAGCTTACGTCCTACGCACGGTCGATGGGCCTCGACGGTATCGCGGACGTGGAGGCGCTCCTGAAGCAGGAGCCCGTCAAGCAGCGGTTCAAGGAACTGGTCGCAGAGGCGAACCGGGGGATGGATCCCTGGTCTCGCGTGAAGCGATTCACGCTACTTTCCCATCCCCTCACACCCGAGAACGGGCTTCTGACGCCGAGCCTGAAGGTGCGTCGCAGCAAAGTGCAAGAAGCTTTCTCAGAGGAGATCGAGTCGATGTACGACGATGGACGGCAGGACGATTTCGTGATCGTGGAGCGCCTCGAAGAGCACGAACGACACTGAGCATCAACCATTCGCGTTCATTCATCCATGGAAGTGACTCGCCGGGTAATACAGAGCGTAGCGTTCGATCCGCCGCACGCTTACCTCCCGTTTCGCCGGGCGGCGGTTCTAGGCGCCGGTACGATGGGTGCGCAGATTGCCGCCCATCTTGCCAACGCGGGCGTTGACGTGCACCTCCTCGACCTCGCGCCGCAGGTGGGGCCGAACAAGAATGCCGTCGTCGATAGAGCGTTCGAGAAGCTGCGTAAAGCACGGCCGAGTCCGTTCTTCTCCGACGAGACGCAGCGGCGCATCACGACGGGTAATTTCGACGACCATTTCGATCGGATCGGCGAGGCCGAATGGGTGATTGAAGCCGTCGTGGAGCGGCTGGACGTGAAGCGTGCTCTGATGGAACGGGTCGAGGCCGCCGCATCGCCCGACGCGGTAATTTCGACGAACACGAGCGGACTGTCCATCGCGGCCATTGCCGAGGCTCGCTCCGATACGTTTCGCCGCCGGTTTCTCGGCACGCATTTCTTCAATCCGCCCCGTTATGCGAAGCTGCTCGAGCTCGTGCCGTCGACGGACACGGACGATGCGGTCCTGGGTCGGATCGCACACTTCGGTAGGATCCACCTCGGAAAAGGGATCGTCATTGCCCGCGACACGCCGTATTTCATCGGCAACCGGATCGGCGTCTACGCGATGCTGCAGGCGATGCGGAAATTCACCGTCGGCGACTACACGATCGAAGAAATCGACGCGCTGACGGGACCGCTGACCGGTCGGCCCAAGTCGGGCACCTTCCGTACGGCCGACGTCGTCGGCCTCGACGTAATGAAAGACGTCGCCGAGAACCTCTACGCGGCCGTCGTTGATGACGAACGACGCGAAGCGTTCCGCACGCCGGACGTCTTGAATCGACTCGTCGAACGCGGCTCACTCGGCCAGAAGTCCGGCGAAGGCTTCTACAAAAAGGAAGGCAAGACGATCAAGTCGGTCGATCCTCGGACGCTCGAGTACGGGGAACCCGCCGAGCTTCGTCTTCCGGGTGTCGGCGAGATCTGGAAGGCCGGCGACCTGACCGAGAGGCTTCGCGCCCTCTATCGGGACGAAGGCCGAGCGGGTGCCTTTTTTCGGGAGACGACCCTCGATCTGCTCGCCTACACGGCGCGTCGCATCCCCGAGATCACGGATCATCCCGCGGACGTAGATCGCGCCATTCGCTGGGGCTTCGGCTGGGAAATGGGGCCTTTCGAGATCTGGGACGCGCTCGGATTTTCGCGCGTCGTGGAAGGGATGGATCTCGAGAGGCTCGAGCTGCCCGAGTGGATTCGTGCGATGGAACAGGTCGGTTACGACGCGTTCTACGGCAGAGCGAACGGAAGTCGTACGATTTATTCGCCGGTAGTCGGTCACTACGTGGAGGACCCGCACCCTCCGGACCATCTTTCACTCGTGCCGCTCAAATCGTCGGAGCAGCGTGAGCTGTGGTCTTCCGACGCAGCCGCGCTTCTCGACCTCGGCGACGGCGTCGTGCTGTATGAATTCAGATCGAAGGCGAACACGTTGGGCCGCGCCGTCATGGAAGGCCTGCGGTCGGCGATCGACCGGGTGGAGGGGGATTCGAGCGTCAAAGGCCTCGTCGTGGCGAACGAAGGCAAGAACTTCTCCGCCGGTGCAAATCTCGCGGAGCTCGCGGCGGCGCTGGAAGACGGGTCGACGGACGCCGTCGGCGCCTATCTTCAGGAGTTTCAAGACACGATCCAGCGGGTTCGCCATGCGAGAAAACCCGTCGTGACGGCCGTTCACCAGCGTGCTCTCGGCGGAGCGTGCGAGCTGGTCATGGCCTGCCCGCATCAGGTGGCAGCGGCCGAGAGCTACGTCGGGCTCGTCGAGCTCGCGGTGGGACTCATTCCCGCCGGGTCGGGTACGATGCGACTGGCGGCCCTTGCGTCGGACCGCGTGCCCGAGCGGCATCCGAATCTCATCCAGGCGTGGCTGCAGAAATTTTTCGAGGCGGTGGCGATGGCGGAGGTATCCACCAGCGCGCGGGAGGCGCAGCGGCTGGGCTACCTTGCACCGGACGCCAGGATCGTGATGCACGAAGAACGTCGGATCTACGCCGCGCGCGAAGAGGTGCTTCGCCTTTCCAACGAAGGATACGTCCCGCCCCAGGCAAAGAGGATTACCGTGCTCGGACGCCCGACTGCCGCCGCCTTTCGGGTGTCCGTTCAACAGTATCTCGAAGGACGATTCATTTCCGAGTATGACGCGTATCTGGCCAATCGGCTGGCCTTTGTGATGACCGGCGGCGAGCTCACTTCCTCTCAAGAGGTCACGGAAGAATACCTCCTCGAACTGGAACGCGACGTGTTCCTCGACCTTCTTCGACAGGAGAAGACGCAGGCGCGCATCCGGCACATGCTCGAGGCGAAATCGCCCCTCCGCAATTGACGGCGGCGACGCTCCCACACCTGCCTGAATAGAACGCGAACGATCATGCACAGGGCCTTCATTGTCAGCAGCGTCCGCACGCCCGTCGGTAAGGCGAACCGCGGAGCGTTACGTCACTTTCGACCGGAAGAGATGGGAAGTGCCGCCGTGCGCGAAGCCGTTCGGCGCGTACCGGGCCTCGAGCCGGAAGACGTCGACGACGTGCTCATCGGTTGTGCGTTCCCGGAGGGGCCCCAGGGTCAGAACGTCGGCCGCATCATCGCGCAGAAGTCCGGACTGCCGGACGAAGTGCCCGGCGCTACGATCAATCGCTTTTGCTCGTCGGGACTCCAGACGATCGCCATGGCGACGCAGGCCATCGCGACGGGCTTCGCCGAAACCGTCGTCGCCGGCGGGGCGGAATCCATGAGTCTCGTACCCATGACGGGCTTCTTCTTTCAGCCGGATCCCGCCACGGTCGAACGCGACGTCGACGTGTACGTCTCGATGGGCATCACGGCGGAAAACGTTGCCGACAAATACGGCGTGTCGCGCGAGGATCAAGACCGGTTCGCGCTCCGCTCGCATCAGCGAGCCCTCGATGCGATCCAAGCGGGCCGCTTCGGCGAGGAAATCGTGCCGCTCGAGATAGACGAGGTGCTCTCTCGGAACGGCGAAACCACGCGAATCCGGCAGACCTTCTCGATAGACGAAGGTCCGCGGGCGGACACGAGTCTCGAGGCACTCGCCGCGCTGAGGCCGGTTTTCAGGAGAGGTGGCACCGTAACGGCGGGAAATGCCTCACAACGATCCGACGGCGCCGCGGCCGCCGTCGTGATGAGCGAGCGCCGAATGAAGGCGCTCGGCGTGGACCCGATGGCTCGACTCGTCGCTTTCGCGCTGGCCGGTGTGCCGCCGGAGCTCATGGGCGTCGGCCCGGTCGAAGCCGTCCGCAGGGCACTCAAGCAGGCCGGTCTGTCGGTCGACGACGTCGGATTGGTCGAGCTGAATGAGGCATTTGCGGCGCAGGCTCTGGCCGTCATACGCGAGGTGGGATTCGATGAGGACATCGTGAACGTAAACGGCGGTGCCATCGCCCTCGGTCACCCCCTCGGATGTACGGGGGCAAAGCTCACGGCCACCCTGATTCATGAGATGAAACGGCGGGACGTGCGCTACGGCGTCTGCACCATGTGCGTCGGAGGCGGCATGGGCGCCGCCGGCATTATCGAGAACCTGATGCGATAAACGAGCGAGGCCATGCCGGCATTCCACTTTCTCACGCAGATCCCGATCGGTTGGGCGATCCTGGCCGTCCTTCTGCTGATTGTCGTCTTGGGGTTTTTCAATGCGCCCTTCTGGCTCTGGATGCTCGCCACTGCAGTCGTGCTGTATGGTGCAAGCGCGCCGATTTGGCTCTGGATCGCGTTTGTCGCCGTGGCGCTTACGTTCGGCGTCGTTGCCATCCGTCGAGCCACGGTTACGGCTGCCATCTTCAACCTTCTGCGATCCGCCGGCTTTCTTCCTCGCATCTCCGAGACGGAGCGCACGGCGATCGACGCCGGCACGGTCTGGGTCGATGGCGAGCTGTTCTCCGGCAAGCCGGATTTCAAGCGCCTGTTGAACGAGCCCTACCCCGAGTTGTCGGCGGAGGAGCGCGCCTTCCTCGACGGGCCCGTCGAGGAGGTCTGCCGAATGACGAACGACTGGGAGGTTTATCAGCGCGGCGACCTTCCGGACGACGTTTGGGCGTACCTGAAAAAGGAGCGTTTCTTCGGCATGATCATCCCGAAAGAGTACGGCGGTCTCGGGTTCTCGACGCTGGCGAATAGCGCCGTCGTAAAGAAATGTGCCGCTCGCTCACTTCCGCTCTCGATTACGGTCATGGTACCGAACAGCATCGGCCCCGCGGAGCTTTTGATCCATTACGGCACGGAGGCGCAGCGTGCGCACTATCTTCCGCGTCTCGCCACGGGTGAGGAGATTCCGGCCTTCGCCCTCACGGAGCCGAACGCCGGCTCCGACGCCGGTGCGATCGAGTCCGAAGGC
>CAZMXY010000005.1:28038-38395 GCA_964570345.1 uncultured Rhodothermales bacterium
GAAGGCGCCGGCAACGGATGGCGTATGCTCATGGAGTCGCTGGCGGCCGGTCGAGGGATCTCACTGCCCGCGCAGAGCACGGGTGGGGCGAAGCTCGCCTTCCGCGTGGCCTCCGGCCACGCTGCCGTTCGCAAGCAGTTCGGCCTGCAAATCGGCCGCTTCGAGGGCATCGAAGAGCCCCTGGCGCGGATCGGAGGATTTACGTACCTCCTTGAGGCCATGCGGCGCTACACCTGCGGCGGCATCGATCAGGGGGCTAAACCGGCCGTCGTCACGGCTATCGCCAAGTACAACTCGACAGAACTGCAGCGGATCGTTATCAACGATGCCATGGACGTGCTCGGGGGAAACGGCATCGTACGGGGACCTCGGAATCTGCTCGCACACGCGTATTTCGGCACACCCATCGGCATTACCGTCGAAGGCGCAAACATCCTCACTCGCACGCTCATTATCTTCGGGCAGGGGGCCATACGGGCGCATCCGTATGCGTTCGACGAAATCGATGCGCTGGCGAAGGGCGATTTGAAACGCTTTGACCGGGCGTTCTGGAAGCACGTCGGGCACGTCGGACACAACAAATTCCGCGCCCTGCTCCTGTCGCTTACGCGCGGACGTCTATCCCGCTCGCCGGTGAGCGGTCCGGCGGTCCCGTACGTGCGAAAACTCAGCTGGGCCGCCGCGTCGTTCGCCTTCCTCGCGGACCTGGCGATGGGCGGACTCGGTGGCGAACTTAAGCGAAAAGAGAAAATCACCGGACGATTCGCCGACGTCTACTCGTGGCTCTATCTGGCGACGGCTGCCGTGTGGCGGTTCGAGGCCGAGGGCCGGCGCGCGGAGGACCTTCCGTATTTCCACTGGTCGATGCGATATGCGCTCGCTCGCATTCAGGAGGGATTCGACGGACTCTTCACCAACTTGAGGATTCCCGGAGTGAGCTGGGTTCTCCGAGGTCCCGTCGCACTGTGGTCTCGTGTGAACCGGCTGGGTCGAGAGCCCGACGATCGGCTCGGGCATCAGGTCGCCCGGCTCATGCAAACTCCGGGGGCTCAGCGCGACCGCCTGACCGACGGCCTGTTCCTGTCCGGCGATCGAGACGATCCGCTGGGCCGGCTCGAGCACGCCTTTGCTCTCGCCGTGCCGGCAGAGGAAGTGTTGAGCCGTATCCGCAGTGCGATGCGCGATGGAACGATCCGTCCCGGGTCGCCGGCCGAAACACTCGAGCGAGCCCTGCAGGCCGAGGTGATCACGGCGGACGAGGCGGATCTCGTGCGGTCCGCAGAGGAGGCGAGAAGCGCCTACGTTTCGGTCGATTCGTTCACGCTTGACGAATACGATGGATTGCGATTCGGCGCGCAAGGGCGGCCGGAAGGCTGGTCCGCCGTCGACGAGGCGGATCGCGTTCCCTCCGACGGGGACGGCCTTCGTTAAGGCAGCCGAGAGCGGCGGCGGCAGAATTTGCCGCACGCGATCGAACCCCACTCGGATTGGGAAGGTTACGGCATAATGAAGACTCCACGAAACTGCGGCCCGACATTTGCATTCGACCGGTGGTCATCATCGATGAAACGTAACATAGACGTAACGGAAACCGCCGGAGATGCTCCATGGGTGCCTGGAATCTCGAACTCTTCACGAGCGCCGTCCACGACTTTGAGCGGGCTCAGTATCAAATCTTGAGCAACTTGCAAGACGTTCGCCGCGACTTTTCCAACAATCGAATCTACCCGCATCTCGGAGACCTGATCACGATCTTCGGTACCTTGCAGACGATCGTGCAGCACAGTGAGAACTTGAAAGACGCCCTCCCCGAAAGAATCAAGGACGTAGATCTTGAGGCGCAAGAGGTCATCTACGAGAAGGAGCGGCTCGACACCGATCAGATGCAGACGGTTGAAGAACTGATCCAGTGGGCCCTTCCTCACGTCAAGTCGGCGATCGACGAGGGAAAGACGATCTTCGAATTTGTCGAGGAGCACCTGCACATGGAAGAAGTCGGCATCGTGCCGTCGTACGTCCAAGAGGGCTACTTATTCGTGCCCGATCGCGAGAACGATCAGCTCCACGTCCTGCAGTACAACCTGTCGATCTTCACGGGCACCGAAGAGCGCTATCGCAGCCTCCGCACGTCCCACGTCAAGAGCATCCCGCAACGGAGCATTCATCCGTCGCCGAATACGATCAAGCTCTCCCTCATGGACGAGCGCAAGGAGCTGCCGAATCCCGCGACGTATTACTTCGACAGCGACATCGAATTTCCGTACGAGTCCACCCTTCTTCCGGTGGCGAAGCGCAAGCTCATGCGGTACCTTTTCACCCAGGAAGGGGGGGCCGCGTAACGGCTCGCGTGGTTCCGACGGCTGCGCGGACGCATGCCACGTTGCGGCACGGTCTTCGATGCGGCACCGGATTTACGCGCGAAGGTAGGCGTCACAGCGAGAGCCGGCGTCGTCCCCCGAGCATGCCGTGTCTCCGACGGACACGCCTTGCCGGTAATTCCCGGCGAGAAAAAAGCCGGGCATCCGGGCTTCGGCTTGGTCGACGGCTTCGATGACCGCGTCGTAGCCGCGCGTGTACTGCGGGATTGCGTGCGGCCAGAAGACCCGCCGCCGCAGCGTCGGCTCGTCGCCGAGCCCGAGCCCGAGCAGGACCTTTAGATCGTTGCGCACGACCTGATGCAGCTCATCTTCCGACCGGCTCGCAAGGTCGGGATTCCGCGTCCCACCTACGAACGTCGTCAGAAGCACCTCGCCGTCCGGTGCACGTCCCGGGAAAATCGACGATGTGAAGAGCGTGCCGAGAATATGAAAATCGCGCTCCACCTCGGGGACGAGCAGCCCAAATCCGTCCAGCGGATGCCGGACGGCCCGGCGACGATACCCCTGATAGACGACGCTCAAGGGAGCGTACCGCACGCGTGAAAGCGTTTCGATCGGAAGTGCATCGGGCAGCGACAGATCGCTGAACCGGTGAAGAGGGGTCGTGCAAACGACCGAACGGGCACGCAGCTCACCTCTCGACGTGTTCACTTGCCAGCCTTCGCTCGATCCGGATACGGCTTCGACGCGGTGACCCGTCCGGACGCCGTTCAGACGCCGGGCCAGGGCGATCGTGAGCTGCTCCATTCCGTCCCGGAACGAAAACATCCGACCCGTTTCCGTCAGGCCCGCCGCGCCGCGCCGGCTCTCTAATTGTCCTTTGATGATAGAGCCGTGCTTCCGTTCGAGCTCGAGGAGCGAGGGGAACGCGTGTTTCACCGAAAGCCGTTCGGGATCGCCGGCGAACACCCCGGCCACGAACGGATTCATCGCATAATCCAGGAATTCCCGACCGAGCCGGCGGCGCACGAATTGAGCGACCGTTTCGTCCGCATCCGGCGGGGCGGCCGGGACGAACGGCTCACGCATCAGCCGAAGTTTTGCGCCCGGACCGAACAGGCTCGAGGTGAGCAGCGCCGTGGGCGAAACGGGTGCCGCGACGGGCCGGCCGTGTTTCACGAGGTAGCGCACGCGTGCCGCCTTCGCTGCCTCGATGCGCTCGTTGGAGAGGGCGAGCTCGTCAACGTAGCGATCGATCAACGGCGTTCTCGACTGGATCGAATGGGGACCGTGCTCCAGCAGATAGCCGTCGACGCGCTCGGATCGGATGATGCCGCCGACCCTCGGGGCCTCCTCCAATACGACGACGTCGTGACCTGACTCCTGCAGTCGATACGCCGCACTGAGTCCGGCGATGCCTGCGCCGACGACGATCGCATCCGTCATGTCCCTGTTTCCTTCGCGTCCTGCCGCCGAAAAGTTAGAAGTTCGCTCGTCGGGGCGTTATTATCTACCTCACTCATACCACGACCATCGAATCGACATGCTTCACAATCTCCTGGTATTGCTTCACGTCATCACCGCCGCAGCCTGGTTCGGCCTTGCACTCGTCATCGGCGGAATGGCTCGACGCGTGGCCGCTGACGGCGGTGCATCGCTCGTCGAGGAAGGCTCGAAAACGGTCAAGATGATGACTGCGTTCATCGTCCTGACCTTCGTCTTCGGGTTCCTCGCATTCCTGTTGGGGGGCGGGTTTGTCGCCTACGGCCCGGTGTATCACGCCAGTCTGCTACTCGTTCTGATACTCGTCGCCGTCCAATTATTCGTTATTGCACCGTCGTGGAAGCGCCTCGCCCTCGGTGGGGAGGCCGCAGGATCCGCCAGGAAACGAATCACGACGGGCATCGGCATGGGACACTTGATCTGGTTGATCGTCCTCGTTTTGATGTTCTGGAACCACTTTCCTCTCGCGTAGCAGTCCCGGACGGCGCCTCTGATTGTAACGAATGCTGAAACTTGACGTCCGGCTTACCTGTATAAATTTCATCGGCATACACACGACGAACCACGGAGGACGCACCATGGCGACAAAGCGCATGAACGAGAGCTGGCGCCGCATGAAAGCGCAAATTGAGACGATCTGGGAGGGGACGGAGTTCGATGACAATGAGATGAAGAGGGCGCGCGGCAGCTTGCAGAAGATGATCAATCTCATCCATCAGAAGACTGGTGAATCGCGTACCGAGATCATGAACAAGATGAGTGCGATTCTATAGATCACGTCTGGGCGCCACCGTTGTAGACGATAGGAACAATTTTACAGCCCGGCCCTTTCGGCCGGGCTTTTTTGCTTGCCGAGCATGCAGGAAGCCGCCGAACTCCACGATTTAGGAACGCCCGCCGATCGCGATTCCGCTTCCTTTCAGGATCGCTTTGCCCAGCTACAGTCGCTCGTCAGCCGGCAGGAGCAGCTCGGGGCGACGATCCGGGAGGGTGGGGGCGAAGAGCGGATCCGGCGAGAGCACGGTCGTGGAAAGATGACCGCGCGTGAGCGTATCGCGGCGCTGGTCGACGCCCCTGACGCGTTTCACGAGCTGGGTCTATTCGCCGGACACGGAATGTACGAGAAGGAGGGAGGCTGCCCCGCCGGCGGCACGATCATGGGTATAGGACGCGTCAGCGGTCGCCTCGTGATGATCCTCGCGAACGACGCCACGGTCAAGGCGGGCGCCTGGTTTCCGATCACGACGAAGAAAAATCTTCGTGCTCAGGAAATCGCACTCGAGAATCACCTGCCTATCATTTATCTGGTGGATTCGGCCGGCGTGTTCCTGCCGATGCAGGACGAGATTTTTCCCGACAAGGAGCATTTCGGGCGCATATTCCGCAACAACGCCGTGCTCTCGAGCAAGGGTATTCCTCAGATCGCCGCGATCATGGGAAGCTGCGTGGCGGGCGGCGCCTATCTCCCCATCATGAGTGACGAAGCGCTGATCGTCCAAGGTACGGGATCGGTGTTTCTCGCCGGTCCATTCCTCGTCAAAGCCGCCATCGGAGAGGACGTAGACGCCGAGTCGCTGGGGGGCTCGAAGACGCACTCGGAAATTTCCGGCGTGATCGACTACGAGGTGCCGGATGACGAGAACTGCCTCCAAACGATCCGCGATCTCGTCTCGCGTTTCGGCCCGCGGCCGCGAGCGAAGTTCGACCGAGCCGAGCCGATCGCTCCCGCGTTTGACGCCGAGGAGATCTACGGTCTCTTCCCCGCGAAAGGCAATCAGCAATACGACGTCCGGGAGGTCATCGCACGGCTCGTCGACGCTCGATCGTGGACGGAGTACAAATCGGGCTACGGAAAGACCCTCCTTACCGGGTATGCCAGAATTGATGGCTGGAGCGTCGGAATCGTCGCCAATCAGCGTGCGATCGTGCGTAACGGTCGGGGCGAGATGCAGGTCGGCGGCGTGATTTACTCTGATGCCGCCGACAAAGCTGCTCGGTTCGTCATGAACTGCAACCAGAAGCGAATCCCGATCGTTTTCCTGCAAGACGTCACCGGCTTCATGGTCGGTACCCGCGCAGAACACGGGGGCATCATCAAAGACGGGGCCAAAATGGTCAACGCGGTAGCCAATTCGGTCGTCCCGAAGTTCACGATCGTCATCGGGAACTCCTTCGGCGCCGGCAACTACGCGATGTGCGGCCGGGCCTACGACCCGCGCATGATGCTCGCGTGGCCGACGGCGCGAATCGCCGTCATGGGCGGCGCCCAAGCCGCCCAAACCCTTCTTCAGATCCAGATGCGCACTCTCGAAAAATCGGACAAGAACCTCACGACGAGCGAACGAGAGGACCTGCTTGCGTCGATCGAGGCGCGCTATGAGTTGCAGACGACGCCCTATTATGCGGCGGCTCGACTCTGGATCGACGAGATCATCGACCCGGCCGCGACACGGGAGTGGATCAGTCTGGGTATCGAAGTCGCGGATCTCAATCCCGAGACGCCAACGTTTAATCCGGGAGTTATCCAAACGTGAAATACGCCGTTGCGAAATGCCTCTTGGGTGGCCTGGTCGCCGTCTGTGCAATCGGTTTTCACCCTACTTTTGCCCAGGTCACCTCCGTAGGAGACACGTACTCGACACCAGTCGACACCCCAGTCGACGTGGCGGCCCCAGGAGTGCTGTCCAACGACGTCGCGGACGATTCGCTTGGCGCAAGATTGGTCGCCGGTCCGTGGCACGGCGAGGCGAGCCTGTCCACCGACGGGTCGCTTTTCTATATGCCCGCCCCGTCGTTCGAGGGACACGACAGCCTGGTTTACGTGGCCCAGGTGCTGCAACCGATCGAATTCGTCATCGACTCGACGTCCACCATCCTTCAGCTGGACGCCGAGCTGAGGTCGTCCTTCGGCTCGGACGACGACCGCGAAACGTCGAGGTTGGGTGGGACGGTCGCCGCCTTTCTCCTCCCGCACGCGCCGCCTTTCGTTGAAGTGCACCTGGCGGCCACCGACGTCGTTTTCCTGGACGAGCTCAACTTCGAGTTTTCCGTGTTCTTCAGTACGCTGCATGCCGATGTCGAGGCGCGCGAAATGTCCGTGACGATGATCGAGTCGGGCGGCGCCGTGCCGGGCGACGGCACGGCCTTCGACCAAGTCGACAATCGGCTTCAACTGGACGCAAGGGTGACCCTCTCCGGAGCGGCTTCGTCAGAGGAGCGCGTGATCATCGACGACACCACGACCTTCGCCGGATCCGTCGAATTGAACGCTGCCGGCGACACGTTGCGACTGACATTGCCGATCGAGTTCGCCGGGGTGTATTCCACGAATGACGCCGACGTAGAGATCGCTATTTCAGACACGGTTTACGCGACGGCGACGTACGTGCCGGCCGTGGAATCGGCGGAGACGATCGTTCGATTCGACGTCGGTTTGCCGTCGACGTCGATCGACGCCTCGGAACTCCCGGCTGCGACACGGCTCCATCCAGCCTACCCCAACCCGTTTAATCCCGAGGCCGTCGTTCGGTACGACCTGGCCTCGGATGCCAACGTGCGCCTCTCGCTCTACGACGTGACGGGAAGAGAGGTCGCGCGACTGGTCGATCGCAGACAACCGGCCGGCCGGTATGACGTGAAAGTCGAGGCCGGAATGCTGCCCAGCGGCGTGTATTTACTTCGACTGGATACCGGAACGGTCAGCCGAACGGGTCGGATCGTGTTGGCAAAGTAGGGGCTGCTCTTAATCGCCTCTAATCGCCTTTCCTTCTTCTTCGGTTTTGGTCTCGGGCGATTCGTCGACTTCTCCAGGTATGCCAAGATTGGCTTCCTCGTTGAACTCCGTTTCGGTCCACGGATCTCTTCGCTCGCTCGTCGCCTCTCGGACCTTGCCGACTTCTGCAGGCGTGATCTCAGACGCCTCGTTGCCCCAGGAGGAGCGAATGTACGTCAGGAGCGAGGCCGTTTGCTCGTCGTCGAGGAACGAACTCCAGGGCGGCATGGCTCCACTGTACGTTTCGTCGCCGACCTGGATCGACCCCATGAGTCCCTGCAAAACGACGCGAATGAGGCGACCTTTGTCGCCGGTCACCCACTCGGTACCGGCGAGCGGGGGGAACACGCCCGGCACGCCGCGGCCGTTCATTTGATGGCATGACATGCAGCGCGTCATGTAGATTTCGGCGCCGTCTTCGATCAAAGCGGTGGGCGAGGGATGACTCGACGTCGAATCCCCAGCCTCTACGTCTCCCAGTGCAAGACGCGCTCCATAGGCCGTCGTGCCGACGATGAGCGCAAACACGACGACATGGGCGAGTGCTCCCAAACTACTTTTTCGGCGCATAGATTAATCCGAGGATGTGGCCGTTTTCGGCTCGTCGAGCCAGCGATATCGCGTTACGCGCGCGTTCGGTCCGGCGTCCCAGAAGCCGTCAAATTCAGCGACGTACACGCTGCCGTCAGGGGCTAGTTCCATGGAGATCGGTGCCGTCGTGGTGAGCACGTCGAACGTCTTGACGTCCACCAGACGCTTGGCCGGCAGGCGCAGCCCCAGCGGCGTATTCTTCACGCTGTTTGCGTCGTCGCTCTCGAAAATCCCGTCTTCGATACCCGCCCACTTGATCCACCGGCGTGACCAATCGAAGAGGAACAGCTTGTTCTGGAAAATCGGCGGTAGGGCGCCGGACCTTGCCCCGCAGCTCGGCGATCCAGACGTTACCGCGATCGTCCACGGCGATGTCGTCCGGCCAGACGTTTTCGGAGGTCATTCACGTACGCGATGCCCGTCGAAGCTCCCGGGGATCCGGCCGGCGGCCATCCGCATTCCCTGGAGCAGATGCTGGAGGAAGCTCGGCGTGCGCCAGACGTCGCTGAAATGTCCGAGCTTCGTGACGAACACGCGGCCCCCGTCGTGACGGCGCGTCCAGGATATCGGATGGTCGTTCGACTCGAAGCTCGCGGGGCCCTGTTCGATGCCCACGCTGCGCATGTCCAGCGAAGAGAGCACGTGCGAATTCCAGCGAGGATTCTCGTCGAGGACGTAGATTTCGTCCACGATCCAGAATCCGTCTCCGAGATGCCGCGTGGATTCGTCGTCCTCGTCCTCGACCTCGATGCGAACGCTGCGGGTCCACGGATGCTCTTTAAAAAGCCCTCCACCCACCATCTCGCGGTACCAGCCCCAATCGTAGAACGCGTCGAGACCGGCATGCGAGACGGCGACGCCCTTGCCGGATCGCACGAATCGCTGGATGGCTTCGCGCTGCTCGGCGGTGACGCCGTCGGGGACGGCCGTACTCGCTTCGGTGACGCGAGTAGCCGTGAGATCGACGGAGAATTGGCCGTTGCCGAGTGTACCGGCGAACTCCGCGTCCGAGAGGTCGCCCCGCGCCGTAAACCGTCCGTGCTGGCCGGCGTCGTAGGAGAAAGAGAGGGCCGGATCATCGTACGTGATTTCTTCGAATGACGTCGGGTTGCCGCCGCCGATCTGGATCGAGCCCGAGGGATCATCGTTCAGACCCGACAGCATGATGCGGCCGGGCAGAGGGCCGTTCGGGGTCTGAAGTGTGAACTCGTACACGCGCTCACTTTCCGACGCTTCCTGCTGCCCGCTGACGTCACCTCGCACGCGAAGCGTCGAATTGGCGAACAACAGCACGTCGTAGCCGGCTAGATTCTCGTCGTTCAGATCGTCGAGATCCTCCGTGAGGTCGAATTCGAATTCCGTCGTCTCGGCCAGGTCGGGGAAGATCTCGTGGATGGTCTCGATGGATTGATGGCGAAAGCCGTGGGTGGCCGTCACGATCAGCACGCGGATCGGCTCGGCGTCGTCGGATACCGCGAAATAATCGGCCAGGCTGTCGTGTGACTCGGCCGGTGAGAGAGGCCGGACTTGCACGTTGCGAAACCAGACGTTCGAGTCGTCGTCGTGATTCTGCAGGCCGACGAACCCCTCGCGGCTTCGACTCCCGAAAAAGTCGTTCACCTTCTCGCCGTTCTGGAAAATCTCGTAGCGTTGGCCGACGACGCGGATTCGCATCGTATTCCATTCTCCCGCCGGATTCGTGTTCATCCGGTAGGGGGCCGCAAAGTCGTAAACGGCGCCGGTATGGTGGCGCGGATCGCGAGAATCGTCTATTTGGATCTCGTAGCCCGATTCGACGGCGTCCCACGGATCGGTCGGCTCCGGAAATCGAATGAAAACACCGGAGTTTGCGGAGTCGGTCGCGACCTTCCAGTCGAGCACGAGCTCGAAGTCGCGGAACGCCTCTTCCGAGTAATAGAAAAGGCCCATGCCGCCGTGACTCAGCATACTGCCGTCCTGCTCGAGCGAGAAGCTGCCGGGACCCGTCATCGTCCATCCTTCGAGGGACGCGCCGTCGAAAAGCGTGATCCACTGATTGGACGGGGGTTCCACGGCCGTTCCCCGCGGTCCCGCACATCCCACCGCCGCCACGATGAGCGCGGCGGTGATGGAAAGGGCTGCGTTCGTGCTGCGTCTCATGTGCTGCGTCTCATGTGAATGACCGACTGGCGAT
>CAZMXY010000005.1:38495-72303 GCA_964570345.1 uncultured Rhodothermales bacterium
CACGTATGGCATAGAGAGGTTTGACTACTTAATGGCACGGACAATCTAACGCATTTCCTCGTGGTGATCACCTTTCTTAACCGTCTAGACTGGGAATACATGAGATGCACCGGGGGATCCTGAGTGACTTTATTCCGGCGGCCGACGCGACTATTTTACCTCACTCAATAGTTTTTCCGCATCGGGACGCAAAGATGTCCGAACTTGCCGTAAGTGAAAGCATGTTAAAGCGCGCGTTGAAAGAGGTTCTCGTCGAAGTGCTCGAGGAGCGACGAGAATACCTGCGCGACGTCATCGAGGAGGTATTACAGGATTTCGAGCTGATTGAGGACGTCCGTGAGGTCAAGAAAGTCGATCGGCTCCAACGAAGCGTTTTCGTAGTACATGAGGGAGAAGCGTAGGCGGTTGGGCGGCATCCCGCGAACACATGCGGCGGTCGGCTAGGCCTCGTAGGATCCGAGTTCCTCTCCCAGCTCCGTATTCTCGAAGACGGCCCGCGCCTCGGCAAGGCCACCGTCGGTCATCCCGGGAGGCAAATGCACGAGAAGCAGCCTACCGGCGGCGGCACGGACTGCGACTTCAGCGGCCTGCACGGCCGACGTGTGGCCCTTCCCCTCACCCGTGGCTTCGTGCACGAGGACGTCGGAGCCGTCAGCCAAACGAGTGATCGTATCGCAAGGCTCGGTGTCGCACGAATAGGCAATCGTCCGCCCGGATCGCTTCGCCAGAACACGAAGGCCCACGACGGGGACGCCGTGGCGACCGGGCGACGCCTCGATTCTCCAGTGATCGTTTTCCAAAACACTCGCTCCCTCCAGGTAGCGCACCTCATTCCACTGGATTTCGGGTAGACCCGCCCATCCGGAGGTATCGAAGGCCGAGAAAATGCTGCGGGCTTGATCGAGGGCCTGTCGGATACCGAAGACGGGAATTGGAATTCGTCGGCCGGCCAGCCAGATCTTTTCCATGAACAGCGGAAAGCCGCTGACGTGGTCGGGATGCTCGTGGGTGACGATGAGTGAGGAGATCGAGTCCAGGCCGACTCCGGACGCGAGCAGCCGCTGGACGACGTCGCCACCGCAATCGACGATCACGCTGTCCTCGTCGTCTTCAAAGGCGAGCATCGTCGTCGTGCGATGGGGATCGCTCACGGCGGCTCCGGTTCCGAGGAGGTGGAGCGTCGGCATGTTCTATTTCGAGCGGCTTACCGTATAGTCCACGAGGCCGAGCATGGCATCGCGCGCGCGATTCGGGGCGAAGGCCCCGAGGAGGTCTCGGGCCTCCATGGCGGATTCGTACATCTTCTCTTTCGCATAGTCGATTCCGCCTCGTTTCTCGACGAATTCGGCCACTTCCCGGATGTCCGCTCGCGTCTTCTTCCTTTTTCGGACGATTTTGAGGATCCTTCGATGGTCCCGGCCGGACGCCTCGCGGAGTGCGTGAATAAGCGGCAGCGTCATCTTTTTCTCCTGAAGGTCGATCCCGATCGGTTTTCCGACGTCCTCGACGCCGAAATCGAACAGGTCGTCGCGAATCTGGAAGGCCAGCCCGAGCTTTTCGCCGATGACGCGCATCTGCTCGATGACTTCTTGATCCTTCGTCGTGCTGACCGCGCCGCAGGTCGTGCAGGCTGAAATCAGCGAGGCGGTCTTGTCGGAGATGATCCGAAAGTACGTCTCTTCGTCGATATCGAGGTGGCGTGATTTTTCGATTTGCAGAAGTTCGCCCTCGCTCATGCGCCGCACTGCGTCTGACAGGACGTGCAGCAGCTCATAGTCGTGGTGCTCAAGGGAGAGGAGGAGGCCGCGGCTGAGCAGAAAATCACCGAAGAGGACGGCGATCTTGTTCTTCCACAGCGCATTTACCGAAAAGACGCCGCGCCGCCGCTCGGCCACGTCGACGACGTCGTCGTGAACGAGCGTCGCGGTGTGCATCAGCTCGACGAGTGCGGCGGCTCGGTAGGTCGAATCGTGGACGCTCCCACAGACCTTTGCCGAGAGCAGGACGAGCATGGGACGCACTTCTTTGCCTTTCTGGCGAAGCACGTACTGCGTGATCTTGTCGAGGAGACCCACGGAAGAGCGAACCGACTCCCTGAAATACCTTCGGAATTCGTCAAGCTCCTCGTCAACGACGCGCCGAACGTCCCGGATCGTGACCTTCGAGACGGGCCTCGCAAGTTGGTCCTGGCTCTTGGCCGGCGCTTCGGTCTCTGGCATCAAATACACGCGACGGAGGTTGTCGGAACGGGCTGTGCATATACGCCGCCTGATTTAAGATGTTTGGAAACGATACTGTTTCCGTCGAAGCAGTGCAAGAAAGAACGGCACGCCGCAAAGCGCCGTAACGGCGCCCACGGGCAGCTCTTGTGCGGGAACGAGGGTGCGCGCCGCCACGTCGGCCCAGATCAGGAAGGCGCCGCCGAGCAGGAAGCTCGCTGGGATGAGGCGACGGTGCGTGACGCCCGTGAAAAACCGTACGACGTGAGGAACGATCAATCCGACGAAGCCGATGGCTCCGCTGGCGGAGACGAGGCTCCCGGTGACGAGGGCCGCGAGCACGATCAGGATACGCTTCACGCGCTCGGTCGGCACCCCGAGACTGAAGGCCGGTTCTTCCCCGAGTAGCATCGCGTCGAGGGGGCGACTGAGGGCCAGGAGGGCGACGAGGCCCAGCACGGAAGCCGTTGCGGGGAGAACGACGAGGTTCCAACGCGTTCCGCTCAATGAGCCCTGGAGCCAGAATAGCACGGCCCGGAGCTTATTCGGTTCAGGCGAGGCGAACGTAATGAGGGCCGTCAGCGCTCCCATGAGCGCCGACATCGCGACGCCGGCCAGCAGCAGGCGCGCAACGGAGATCGAAGAGCCCGATCGCGCGACCAGGTAGACGATCGAAATCGACACGAAGCCGCCCATGAAGGCGGCGAGCGGCATGGAAAAGGCCTTCGAGAGGAGGGGAGGTAGAAATCCGAGGTAGAATAGCGACGCGCCTGCGGCGGCACCGCCGGAAATGCCCAGGATGTATGGTTCGGCGAGCGGGTTCCGCACGAGTGCCTGCATGGCTACGCCGATGATCGACAGGCCCCCGCCGACCACCACGGCCAGTCCCACACGAGGAAGGCGGAGATCCCAGACGATGCGCACCGTCGTCTCGTCAACGACCCGATCCGCGAGGCCCAGGCGGGCGCCGACGGCAGCGATCACGTCGACGACGGCGACGTCGTGACTCCCGAAGGCGACGCCGCCGACGATGCTCACGAGCAGGACCGTCGTGAGTCCGAGAGCCGTCCCCAAGTCTCGCCTCGATCCACGAACCACCCTATTGGTCCTCGGTGCCATCTTCGAACAGTTCCGGGTGAATCCTTCGAGCCATCTCCCAAGCGCCTTCGACCAGTCGCGGTCCCGGCCGTTCGACGACCGCCGCGTCCACGCCGTACACGCGGTCGTTCCGAATTGCCGGCAACACGTCCCAGGTTGGATGATGCTCGAGCAGTCGTGCAGCGTCGTAGTCGTCGCCCCACGGTCCGATAATAACCTCGGGCCGAATCGAGAGCACGAATTCTTCGCTCAAAACCGGGGCGTCGACAGCGAGGTCGCCCGTCGCGCTTCGCCCACCGGCGAGGTCGATGAGTTCATGCATGTAGCTTTCCCGTCCAAAGGAGAACAGGACGTCCTCGCCGATCAAAAAGAGGGTCAGCGGCCGATCCGCCACGTCGTTCGTCCGCCGGACGAGCGCGTCGATCCGGGCTCGGAGCGAGTCGACCGCCGCCCGGGCCTCCGTCTCGGTACCGAGCAGTTCGCCCGTCGTGAGAATTCCATTCAGGACGTCATCGACGTTCGTGGACGCCAGGAAGAACGTCGGAACGTCGAGGGCACCGAGCGTCTCGGCGTCGCGGCGTGCGTTGACCTGATCTGATGCCAGGACGAGGTCCGGCTGCAGCGCAGCCACGGCTTCGAAATCTACGGGATAGACGCTGTAGCGCGGCAGCGTGTCGATTTGAGGCGGATAATCATCGGGACGGCCGACCCCCACGAGCTTGTGTCCCGCGCCGGCAACAAATACCATTTCGGTAAGATTCGGCGCGAGGGTGACGACGCGGCCTATCGAATCAGGGATCCGAACCGTGCGGCCCAGCGCGTCCTCCAAGACTCTGTGATCGGCGTCGCGATTCGATTCGCATCCCGTCGCGACGAACGTGAGAATAAGTAGGGCCGAGGCGTATGTTAAGCGCCCTGTCATGTGAACCTCCTGCCGTTCATGATCGACGCATCCGGATGAAATTCGTCTTCATTCTGAATCCGGCGGCCGGCGGCGCGTTCGCCCGGCGACGCCGCTCCCGTCTCGTGGAAACACTACGCTCTTCCGGGCTCGATTACGAGATCGCGTCCACGGAGGGTCCACGTCATGCGCTTAGGCTCGCCCGTTCTGCCGCGGAGGCCGGCAGCGCCGTGATCGCCGTCGGGGGCGACGGGACGGCACACGAAGTCGCATCCGGCATCATCGAAAGCGGTGCGAACGTTCCGATGGCGGTTCTTCCGACGGGAACGGGGAACGACTTTGCCAAGATGCTCGACGTACCGCGATCGGACGGAGCGACCGTGAGGCTGCTTGCCGAAGGCCGCTCGGAGCGGATCGACTACGGACGCGTCTCGTGGGCCGGTCCTAGCGGGTCGGGCACGGGCTATTTCATCAACATCTGCGGCACGGGATTCGACGCCAAGGTAGCCGCGGCGGCGTCGGACTTCAAATGGCTCGCCGGCACGCCGAGGTACGTCGCTTCCGTCCTCCGAACGCTTCGACGCTGGAAAGCCCCGACGGTCGAGATCGTGCTCTCGACCGACGAGGAAAGCGTGTATTCCTTTCGCGGTCCGCTGTTTCTCGCGATGGCCGGAAACGGCCGGTGCAGCGGCGGCGGATTCTATCTGACGCCTCGGGCATCGATCGTCGACGGCAGGATCGACGTGTGCGTGATTCGCGACGTTTCCGTCCGGCGCGTGCTGTCGTTGATGCCCAGGGCCCTGAAAGGACGCCACGTGGGTGCACCCGAGGTCTCCATCGAGAAAGTAGGGCGGTTGGTGATTGCCGCCGCCAATCCACTTCCGATTCAGGCCGATGGTGAAATTTTGACCGATCGTGCGACGGAGATCGAGATAACCGTCGTCCCCGGAGGGATTCGCATGCTGCTTCCAGTAAAAAGGTAACGGGCGCTTTACTTCTTCCGAAGCCGGCCGATACGTCCATTACGAATTTACCTCTCGCCGGACGCACGTTGCGAACGGCCTCTCAGGCCCCCGGCCGCCTTCTGGTCCGACCGGTGATCGGCTGTCCGCGCGAGAAGTGCATGACACGAGCGAGATCTCCCACCAACCTGTCCCGACCAGTGAAAAAGCGCATCTACATTGTCGACGACGAGCCCAAAATCGGCGAGATGTTCGTGAAGGTTCTGCACCGTGAAGGGTTCGATACCCGTTCCTTCACGAGCCCGATCAAGATGCTCGAAGCCCTCGACCAGAACGAGATTCCCGATCTGGTGCTGGCCGATCTAATGATGCCCGGCATGAACGGAATCGAAATGATGGAGGCGCTGCGTGACCGGAACGCCGCCGTGCCGGTGATCATCATGACGGCCCACTCATCGGTTCAGAGTGCGGTGGAAGCGATGCGACTGGGCGCCTTCCATTATCTGCAAAAGCCCGTGAATCTCGAGGAGATGCGCGTGCTCATCGCAAAGGCGCTCGATCTCTACGACGCGAAGCAGGAGCTGGACGAGATCAAGAGCACGCAGCGGGCGGCCTATCCCGTCTCCGGCATTCTCGGCAAGAGTCCCTCCATAGAGCGCGTTCGGGAGACGGTCAACACGCTGCGGGGGGTCCCCAACACGATCGTTCTCATCACGGGTGAGACCGGCACGGGCAAAAACCTCGTAGCCAAGACCCTCCATTACAATTCGACCTACAACGCAGGTCGGTTCATGGAAATCAATTGCGCGGCCCTGCCCGACAATCTGCTCGAGGCGGAATTGTTCGGATATGAGAAGGGAGCATTCACCGACGCGCGCGCCTCGAAGCCCGGTCTGCTCGAACTGGCCGACGGCGGTACGATCTTCCTCGACGAGATCGACTCGATGAGCATGGTTCTTCAGGCGAAACTGCTCTCATTTCTCGAGAGCCGGACGTTCAGGCGTCTCGGCGGCGTGGAGGATCTCAGAGTGACCACGCGAATCGTCTGCGCCACGAACGCGCACCTCGAGGAGCGGCTGAAAGACAAAGAATTCAGGAAGGATCTGTATTTTCGAATCAACGTCGTCAATCTTCACCTTCCGCCCCTGCGCGAGATGGACGACGACATTCTCGAGATCGCCGGAGCCGTCATCGAGGAGTTCAGTGAGGAGATGAAGAGGAATACGCGGGGATTCACGCCCAAGGCGGAGGAGAAGCTTTGCAATCACACGTGGCCCGGCAACGTGCGAGAGCTGCGCAACGTCCTGGAGCGCGCCATGATTTTCTCTCGCGGCCCAAAGATCGATGCGGACGACCTCGCCCTGATTTCATCCGACGTCCTCGAAGAGAGCCACCTTTCCAACGGAGCGTTTCGTTTCCCGACCGGCGGATCGCTGGAGGAGTTGGAACGCGAATACATCCTCCACACGCTGAAAAATTTCGACACCAGTTACTCCGACATCGCCGATCTGCTCGGGATCTCGAAAAAGACGCTCTGGGAGAAGCGCCGCCGATACGATCTGGATGCGATCGTAGCCAAGTAGGGATACCGCGAAAATGTGAGGACGACTCGTTATTTTCGAGTCATGAACGAGCGAGAAAAGGAGGAGGTCATCCGCCGTCTCAGCGAGCGTTTCGCGGAGACGACCGCCGGTTCCGCGCGGACCGACGACGACGGTGCGATGGGCGCTCAGATGGCGGCGGCGGTGGAGGATTCGCTCCAAGCGCTCGTACGCATCGGCGCGAGCCGATTCGGCATTGGTTCGGATCGCCGCGCCACGAGCCGGTTCTCCGCGTGTGATCTGGCGCCTCCGCTCGCTCGGATGATCGACCACACCGCGCTCAAGCCGGAGACGAGCCTCTCCGATATACGTACGTTGTGCGAGGAGGCCCAACAATTCTGCTTTGCATCGGTATGCGTGAACCCCTGCTACGTGCCGTTCGTGGCCGAATGGCTTGCCGCCTCGCAGGTTCAGGTGTGCACCGTGATCGGATTTCCCCTCGGCGCCAATCGATCGGAGGTTAAAGCGAGGGAAGCGGAAGTGGCCGTCGCCGACGGAGCTACTGAAATCGACATGGTCTTGAACGTAGGCATGCTGAAGAGCGAGCAATTCGACGTCGTCGAATCGGACGTACGCGCAGTGGTTCGGGCGGCCGGAAAGGGTCGCCGGAGGGCCATCACGAAGGTCATTCTCGAAACGGCTATCCTGTCGGACGAGGAGAAAGTCATTGCCTGCGTGCTTGCACAGAACGCGGGCGCCGATTTCGTCAAGACCTCGACGGGCTTCTCCAAGGGCGGTGCGACGGCATCCGACGTGGCACTGATGCGCCGTGCCGTAGGCGGCACGATGGGCGTGAAGGCGTCGGGTGGCATTCGTTCGATTCAAGATGCCGAGACGATGATCGCGCACGGTGCCACCCGAATCGGCGCCAGCGCGTCGGTGGCGATCGTGAAAGGCCTCCAGGGCACGTCGTCGTACTAGGACGACGATGGACTTCGATCGGATCTTCCCCGGCCCGTCCTCGTGCAAACCCGAGCACCGCAACACACGCCGTTCGACATGAATTCGACACCGTTCCTTTCTCGAGCCGTCTGCACGTGCGGCCTTCTAGCGTTGCTCGCGGCCTGTTCGAGCTCCAGAGAAGCCTCCAGGTCGACCGAACCGGGTGACGAATTGCCCACGCCTCAGGTACGGTACGCCGATTTCGAGGACTTCGACCCGTCCGGTTACCGCGAACCCGCGCCGCCTACGGAAACCGCCGTCGAACACGACGTTCCCGAGGACCTGATGGAGGGGCGAGCGGATTCCGGCGTTCGCACGACCGCACAGGGGTATCGAGTGCAGGTCTTTACGACCCTCGACAAGAACGTCGCGGTGCAACAAGAAGAAGGGGCGAAGGCGTGGTGGAGGGAAAATCGGGACAATGCGCCCGGTGGGCTCTTCGCCGGAGACTTGCCGGTAGCGGTGGTCTACATTCAGCCGTACTACCGCGTTCGAATCGGCAACTTTACGTCGCGTGATGCGGCCGAGCGGGCACGGCAATATCTCGCGAAGCGGTTTCCCGAAGCGTTCATCGTGCCCGACACGGTGTCGATTACACGGTAAGCCGCGGAGGGTTCGAGCGGGCAGGTGTCATCCTCTGAGAGCGTCTTCCAGCGTCGTCGACGCGGCCGTTCTGCCGTCCCGGTATTTTACAATGACGGGTGCGTACAGGGAGAGGCCGTTTTGTTCGGCGAATGCACCCTCAACGGTCCGCGCGCCCGGTACGACGACCGCGTCTTCCGGCACTTCCAAGACCCCTCCTTCCTCGCGTGAAACGACGCGCTCCCGTACCAGATCATATATTTTCGTCGCCCCCGTCAACGTCACGCCGGGCGCCAGGACGGCGCCGCGCCGCAGCAGGCATCCTTCGTAGATGCCGCATCCCCCGCCGAGAAAAACGTCGTCTTCCACTACGACCGGCATCGCTCCGATGGGCTCGAGTACCCCGCCGATCTGGACGGCAGCCGAGAGATGTACGCGTTTCCCGATCTGAGCACAGCTGCCTACGAGCGCGTGAGAGTCGACCATACTGCCGTCATCGACGTAGGCCCCGACGTTAACGTACATGGGCGGCATGCAGACGACGCCCGGCGCGATGAAGCACCCCGTCCGAATCGATGAGCCGCCCGGCACGATGCGAATTCCATCGTCGCGCGTGAGGGGCTTGAGCGGATAGGTGTCTTTGTCGAAGAAGGGGAAGCGCTCCGTCGAGTAGTCGCGCAGCATCCCCAGCTTGAATCCAAGCAGAATGCCCTGCTTCACCCATCCGTGCACCGTCCACGTGCCGTTGGCGGAGCGCGATGCCGCTCGCACGTGTCCTCGATTCAGGGCCGCGATCAAGGCGTCGAACGACGCCCGTGCGGACGATCGATCCATTTCGCCGTCGAGCGTCGTGGCGAGGGCCGTGATTCGCTCCTGCAGCTCTCGCGCGTCGAAATCGGACATGTTCACGTACGGCTCAGATCGTTAGAACCGGGCGAATTCGGCGATCGCCGGGCTGGCGAGGAGTCGACTTCGTTCATCCTCGTCCGGCCGCATCGGTCGATCTCGATCGCAGGCTACCTGGCAGAGGAACCCGAGCGCTTCGCCTCGATCCGCACGAAACTGATGCCAGGTGAGGGACGGTACGTGCACGAGGTCGAAGGCTTCGATCTCCCGGACGCCGGCGCCCACGAGAACGCGACCGCGGCCACGCAGGATTAACACGGCGTGGGTATGCACGTGTCGCTCGAACGTCGAATGGCCGCCGGGGGCGATCTCAAAATAACGCAGCTCGCAGGGCTGATCCTCTTCTCCGGTGAAAAGCGTTTGACGCGTGACGTCCTTGAAATGCGTGCCGTCTTCCTGGTACTTCTTCAGCGGTACGTCTCGCCAACGGAAGTCGCCACCGGCGGATACGAACTTCCTCACGCTTTCGGGTGGACGGCCGACGTGCGTTTCTGCTTTCTCTTTCTTCGATTCGCTTATCATTGATGCGACGCTGCTGGTCCTCGAATGGGCACGGATGACGCGCGGGCGCGGCGGATGCGCGTAGGCCGCGGACCTCCGCTGCGAGTATGGAACCGACATACGTAAGTTCCCCCATCGTGTTCTTCGAATCCCATGCTCCCCTACGATTGCCGGTCAAGGCGACTCCTGCGAATGGATCTGCTCCGCCGCAGCCTGCACGCTGTCCGTGAATGCCCGCGCCTTCTCAGGCAGCGCGTCGCCGGCCTCGAGCAGGCTTCCACCCACCAGGAGAATCGTATCGATGCCGAAAAATTGCACGAGTTCGGACGCACGGTCCGCGTCCATCCCGCCGGCGGGAACCGGAAACGACCGGTCGATCCACTGCCAATCCGACCGGAGATTGCCCGCAATCGCGCTACAAACCGTCGCCGGATAGCTGAACCGACCCCCGTAATTTGCGAAAATGACGGCGTCGGCGCCGAAGAGCCGGAAAAGCTTGCCGAAAAGCGTAGCGGGACGTATTCGGATCGCTCCGCCGAAGCTCGGATGGGCCAGTACCGGGACGTCGAGACGTTCGGTGCACAGCTCGTGCAGTAATGGCATGCCCATCAGCATCGGGGCGACCATCACGGCCTTAGCCCCCGTCTGCTGAGCGAACTCGGCCTGGCGCCGCACGCGATCGGGCGTACCCGAGAGGTTCGGAACGTAGATCGTTTCCGTTCCAGTTCGCACGGCGGCTTCCGCGGTGGATTCGAGACACGCGCGCACGCGATCCTCGAACGGAGCGAAAGTTTGATCCGCTAGATAATGGTCGTCTTTGATGAGATCGATTCCGCCGGCCACGAAATCCGCACACAGCGCCGAAAGCTCGTCGAGGTCGAGCCCGACGGGTTTCAGTGCGCTGCACGTCAGCGGCCTGTTCCATACTCCCGTCATCCGCCGGATACCGACGATGCCGTATTGTGGACCCGGAAGCAAAGGCTGAAGCGACTGCGGAACGCGCAGGTCGAGAAGCTCCACGTCGGAGTGGAGGGAGGAATTGCCGAACAGGACGTTCAGGAACTGAGCCGGATCGGAGGACGCCGTGACGACGGGAAGTGCGAGGGTAGCCTGCAGTCCGCCGATCTCGGACGGTACGATCTCCAGAATGCGGCCCATCAGGTTTTCCCGGACGAACGGATGCCGCTCCGCCACGACCGTCGGCGTTTCGATCGTCTGTTCCAGAAGAACGGACTCGATCAAGCGCTCGCCGTCGTCGGCCGATTCCGAAATCCGATACGTGACCTCGAGAAACTCCATCTTGTCACGATTACGTGAAAGTGAGACGCGTCGGAGCCAATGCCCGCGGCTCCGCGGTAAGATTCGATCAATTTGATCGAACGCAGAATATGTCCCTGGTTGAAAAAAAGCTCCTGATAATCGGCGGAAGTTCCGGCGTCGGAAAGGCGACCGCAGCCGAGGCCATCGCGGCAGGCGCCCGCGTCACTATAGCCGGTCGCTCCGAAGAGCGTCTTTCGAAAGTGAAGGAAGAATTGGGTGAGCGCCTCGAGACTTGTGTACTGGACGTGCGGGATCCGCGCGAGCTGGACTATTGCTTCGAGGTGATTGAAGGATTCGACGACCTGATTGTCACCGCAGCCGAAGACTACCACGCCGAATTCGTCGAGTGCGATCTCGATGATGCGAAAAAAGCGTTCGAGACGAAGTTCTGGGGTCAGTTCGTGGCGGCGCAGCGGTGCGTTCCGTTCATATCGGAACGCGGCTCGATTACGCTGTTTTCGGGAATATCGGGCCGTCGCGTCGTGCGCGGTGAGTCGGTCCTTGGCGCTGCGAATTGCGCCGTCGAGGCCCTCGTCCGGTCGCTCGCCGTCGAGCTGAGTCCGCTTCGAGTCAACGCCGTCGCGCCGGGAGAGACACGCGTGGAAGAGGATGAGGAGCGGAATCGGAGAATTGCGGAATCGCTTCCCATCCGCCGTGTCGGAGACAACCGCGACGTCGCGCACGCCGTGCTCTACCTCGTCGAGAATCAATTCACGACGGGTACGGTACTTCGCGTGGACGGGGGCGCGTCAGCCGTATGACCGGACCAACCCGTTCGCGGACGAGCGCACGCGGCGCAGCGTCTCCTCGCCGATGGAAGAATTCTAAATCTGCCCGAATGAATGGTGAATAAACCGAAGCAACAGTACCCGGAATGGACACTGGCTCACGATCTTGCTCTCATCTGCCTCGCCTTGACGCACGGCGCGGATGACGAGCTGGATTCCGCGGAGGTCGATGCGATGTCCCACAAGCTCAGTCAGTGGCATTCGCATTTCAATCTCGAGAGCATCAAAAAAATCATGAGGGAGGTCATGCTCGTCTACGTAGGTTCGTCGGGCGACCAGATGCTCGAAGCATCGATTGCCTCGGTGGCGGACGAATTGTCTACGCCTTCGCGCATTGCCATCCTGAACGATCTCGCCGACATCGCGACGGCCGACGGAACGATCGTGATGGGTGAAGTAGACTTTATCCAACAGTTGGCTCGCGACTGGGGCATCGAAAGGAACGCTCAATAGCCTCAGGTCGAGGTTCTCGACGGCGTCAGGATTTCGCGAGCTCGCCGGCGCCTGGCACGTCGATGAGACCTTGCGCTCTGTAGGCGGCTCCAATGATACCTGCGTCGTTCTGAAGCTGAGCCGTCTTAAGTTCGGCCGTAGTCCGAATGAGATCGAGATACCGTTCCTTTTTCTTCTCCTTGCTGACGCCGCCGCCGAGGATGATGAGGTCGACGTCGAGGAGGCGTTCGATGTGGGTCAGATACTCCTGGAACCGTCCCGCCCACTCCTTCCAGGACAATCCCTGTTCTCGTCGGGCCTTGTCCGACGAATAGTGCTCGGCCACCATGCCGCGGAGTTCGAAGTGACCGAACTCGGTGTTCGGCAGCAGCGTTCGATCGATGAACAGCGAGGAGCCTATACCCGTCCCCACCGTCAACAGAAGCACGACGTCCGTCCGGTCCCTCCCCGCTCCGTAATTCATCTCGGCGATGGCGGCGGCGTCTGCGTCGTTCAGGACGATGAAAGGGCGTCCGGCATGAGATTGAAAGAGTTCTTCGACGTTCGTTCCGATCCAGGCCTGATCGATGTTAGCCGCCGTGTGCGCGACGCCCTTTTTGATCCGCGCCGGGAACGCGCAGCCGACCGGTCCCTTCCATTCGAAGTGTTTGACGAGGTCGGCGACGGATCGGGCTACCGCGCGAGGTTCGGCTCTCTCCGGCGTCTTGATCCGCCATCGCGGTCTTGTCAGCTCGCCGGTTTGGATGTCCACCGGAGCGCCCTTGATGCCCGAACCACCAACGTCTATTCCGAGTAATTCCACTGCAATGACGAATGCGTGTGAGATCCAAGGTGGCTAGAGTTTAACGGAAGGGAGAGGCGTTAGCAACTCGTTACCTGCGATGCCCGGGATCTCTATATTGCCGGGCGTCCAACGCCGGCGTCGGCGCTGCGAATCCGAACCTCGGCCGATGATGATCCCCGATGAAACGGTAGAGGAAGTACGCTCTGCATCGGACGTCCTCGATGTAGTGGGCGAGTACGTGCGTCTGAAGAAGAGGGGCTCGAATTATTTCGGACTTTGTCCCTTCCACAGCGAAAATACGCCATCGTTCAGCGTAAACCCGGACCTGGGAATTTACAAATGCTTCGGGTGCGGGGTCGGCGGTGACGTTTTTCATTTCGTGACGTCGATCGAAGGCATTTCCTTCCCGGAGGCAGTGCGGCTGCTCGCCTCCCGAGCAGGCATCGAGATCGCCGAGGACGCGAAGGATCAGGAAAGACTTGGCGAGACGGAGGCCGTCTACGATGCCCTGCGATTCGCCGCTCGCTTCTATTTCGACCGGCTCACACAGGCGACAGCAGGTAAAGCCGCGCTTCGATATCTTCGGGACCGCGGTTTCTCGAAGACGGCGATCAAGGCATTCGGTTTGGGCTACGCGCCGCAAGGATGGGACACGCTGCTCAGCGCGGCCCGGGAGCGGCACCTCTCGGAGGAGGTGCTGGAAGAGGCCGGCCTGGTCATTCCCCGGAAGGATGGCAGCGGTTTTTACGATCGATTTCGGGACCGCATCATGTTTCCGATTTTTTCGCACGTCGGCAAGGTCCTCGGATTCGGGGGTCGGATCCTCCACGCCGACGCCGATCAGCCGAAATACATTAACTCGCCGGAGACGCGCGTTTACAACAAGAGCCGCGTCCTCTACGGCCTTGTACAGGCAAAGCGGGCCATTCGCACGCACGAAGAGGCGCTGCTGGTCGAGGGCTACACCGACGTCATCTCGCTGCATCAGGCGGGTATCGAGCATGCCGTCGCCTCCAGTGGAACGTCGCTCACCCGCGAGCAGGTCAGACTGCTCGGGCGCTATGCACGGCGGGTCGTTCTCTTGTTTGACGCGGACGCCGCAGGGGCCGGCGCCGCCCTCCGCGGCATAGACGTCGTCATCGAGAATGGACTGTCCGCGTATGCCGTCGAGTTGCCGCAAGGTGAGGATCCGGATTCGTTCGCCCGAAAGCAAAAGAGCGCCGTCGAGGCGTATCTTCAGGAGCATCGCCGCGATTTCGTCTCGTACATGCATGAGCGGGCGATCGCGGAAGGTCGGACGGACACGCCGGAAGGGGAGGCCGAGGTGATGCACGACGTCATCAGAGCCATCTCGCGCCTTCCGGATCCGCTCATGCGCGAGACGTATCTCCGGCGCGCGAGCGACGTGCTCGGCGTGCCCGACATACGGCTCCGCGAGGTTCTGGACCAGGAATTGAGGCGCGATCGAGGCAGGGCGAAAACGATTCATCGGCGAAGCGAAGCGGAACGTGAGCCCGCTCCGCCCGCGCAACCGAAGGGCGGGCGGGATACGCCCGTGCAGAAGGCGCGTTCGCCGGAGCCCCTTCCGGAAGAGAAGTCGCTCATTCGGCTGATGCTCGAGCACGGTTCGTCCATGGTCGAGTTCGTGCTCGGAAACTTGAGCCTGGAAGAATTTACGCCCGGGCCCGCTCGTTCGGCGGCGGAACGCTTTTTGTCTCAATACCAGGAAGGCGGCGTCGACCGGAAACCGTTTCTGGATGGAACGTTCGGGTCCGACGTCCGGCACCTGGCGGCCGAGGTGTCGGTGCCGCTGCACGAGCCTTCCGAAAATTGGGAGCGAAAGCAGAACATTTCCGTTCCAAAGCTGGACGGTGATCCGTACGAAGCCGCGGTGAGTGCGATGATGCTGCTCAAATTGGATCGGGTGAGCGCGGCGATCGAAAAGCAGCGAGAAGACATATACCGCGCCGCACGGACCGGCGTAGACGTGCGGCACCTGCAGTCACAGATGATGGCCTTGCACGACCTGCGCCGCCGCATAGAGCGGAAAGAGTTTCTCGACGAATAGACGACGGGCCGGATCGGCGAACCGAAAGGCCGTACCCGGATGGCAGGAAGTAAGATGAAGGAGCACGTACGAATCGATCCAGGGATCACCAGCGGTGACGGTATCGGCCATCGAATGCCTGATTTCGCCGTCCCGAAGGCGACGTCCCCACGGGCGGTGCCGCGAGGCGCGTCACTCGATCATCCGCATCTCTTTTTCAATCGAGAGCTGAGCTGGCTTGATTTTAACTGGCGCGTCATCTACCAGGCGATCGACGAGCGCACGGCCCTTCTCGAACGCGTACGATTCCTCTCGATCGCGTCGACCAATCTCGACGAGTTCTTCCGCAAGCGCGTTGGCGGATTGAAGCGCCAGGCCGCGGCCGGCGTGCGTGCGCTGTCTCCCGACGGTCGGACGCCGCAGGAGCAGCTCGCACTGATACGGTCGGCCGTTCTGCCGATGTATCAGACCATGAACAAGGTCTGGGAGGCGATGCTGCGGCCGGCGCTCGTCGAGGAGGCCGGCATCCACATCGTCGATTACTCCTCGCTTGCGCCCGAGCAGAAGACGAAACTGCACGAGTATTTCCAGGCGAACGTATTTCCGATCCTCACGCCGCTGGCGGTCGATCCGGGCCATCCTTTCCCGTTCATTTCGAATCTGAGCCTCTCTCTGGCGGTTTTGCTTCGCCATCCGACGCGAGGGACCGAGCACTTTGCTCGGTTGAAAGTGCCGACGAGCCGGGGCCGCTGGGTGGCCCTCGACGAACCGTTCCATTACGTCCCGCTCGAACAGGTCATCGCCCACAACCTGTTCGAGTTGTTCCGTGGTATGGAAATCGAGCACGTTCACGCCTTTCAGATCACGCGCAATGCCGATATTCGGCGCGATGAGGAGGAAGCCGAAGACCTGACGGAGATGATCTCCGACGAGCTCCGGGAGCGTCGATTTGCCCCCGTCGTGCGATTGGAAGTGCAGCGTTCGATGCCCGACAAGATCCGTCACCTGTTAATGCGCGAGCTGTCGCTCGGGCCGGACGACATCTACGACAGTGACGGGCTGATCGACCACTCGAGCACGCAGTTTTTCACGACACTCGATTTTCCGGAGCTCAAGTATGAGCCCTGGGAGCCGGTCGTTCCACCTAACCTGCTGTTCGAAGGCGAGACGAAGGACGAGCCGGACGTGTTCAGCATCATCCGAAACGGCGACCTCCTCGTTCACCATCCGTACGAGTCCTTCCGCGCGAGCGTCCAGCGCTTCGTGGAGGAGGCCGCAGTCGATCCTCGAGTGCTCGCGATCAAGCAGACGCTCTATCGTACGTCGGAGGAGTCGCCCATCGTCGAGGCACTCGTTCGCGCGGCCGAACGCGGGAAGCAGGTGGCCGTTCTCGTCGAGGTAAAGGCGCGGTTCGACGAAGAGAGCAACATCGAGTGGGGTCACATGCTCGAAAAATCCGGCGTCCACGTGACGTATGGGCTCGTCGGCCTGAAGACGCACACGAAGGTGACGCTGGTGATTCGCGAGGAGGACGTCGGTCTCCGGGCGTACTGCCACATCGGCACGGGAAATTACAACCCCACGACGGCCCGGCTCTACACCGACATAGGACTCTTCACCTGCTCGCCGAGCATCGGATACGATACCATCAACCTGTTCCACTATCTGACGGGATACGCTCCTGAGCAACACTATCGGAAGCTCATCGTGGCGCCACGTGACATGCGTCGTTCGTTCATCGAGCACGTCCGGCGGGAGATCGAGATTCAGAAACTCCGTGGAACCGGGCGGATCATCGCCAAGATGAACGCGATGGACGACGTCGAGATGATCGGCGAATTGTACAAAGCCTCACAGGCGGGTGTCAAGATCGATTTGATCGTTCGCGGACACTGCCGCCTCAGGCCGGGTCTTCGGCACTACAGCGAAAACATTCGTGTGATGAGCGTGGTCGGTCGCTTTCTCGAGCACAGCCGCATCTATTACTTCCACAACGAAGGCCGCCCGCTCGTATTTATCGGCAGTGCGGACTGGCAGCGACGGAACCTGGACGATCGAATTGAGGCGGTCGTACCGGTTGAAAACCCGGACTTGAAGCTTCAGCTGATCGGCATTCTTCACCTTTGCATGAACGACGACCGCCTGGCCTGGGATCTGCACGCAGACGGACGCTTCGTGCAGCGGCGGTCCGCCAACCCCGACGCACAGCTCGGCTTCCACGACGTGTTGATGCAGCGGGCGAAACGGCGTCTGATCGACAAAGCCGCTCCCTGGGACATCGCCTGACCCTTTAGTAATACTTTTCAAGCCGTTTCGGCGAGTCGTCGTCGTAGGATTTCTCAAGCCAGTAGGTCGAGGCGGATTTGTCGAGCTTGCGACGAAGAGGATCGCGACCCGTCGCATGCATGATCAGACCCGTCGGCGTCACGACGAGGTAGAAGACCAGCGTCAGGATGACTCGCGTCATGATGAAGCCGAGAAGGACGGCTAGTACCATCCACCCGACATGGATCGGTTTCAAGACCGATGGCGCGGCCACTCCCGAGAACAGCAGCGCGCCGCCGACGGAGCCGAAGACGTACACGGCCGGAACGGCGCTCCACCCCGCGCGCCAGTACAGGACGCCCGCGATGAACAGTAGGATGCCGCCGACGAGGCATCCGAACGACCGCAGCGCCTTGCGACTTCGATCCATACTCCGTATTTCGTCCCTCAAAATGTCTATCATGGCGGGAGAAAGCGCTCCGTCTGATGCGGCGGTCAACTAGCTCATCGAATCAACGAAAGGACGTTCAGGTCACGTACATGCCCCTCTCAAGTTACGCCACGCCAACGAAGGATGCGGGAGTCGATCGTGAGAAAGTCGACGAGTTGCTTGCGCGGATCGCCGAGATCCGATGGAGCCCGGAAGGTTGTGTGGCCGGCCTCGTCGAAACGCCCGAAACTCATCGACATGTCTTGCGCGACGAGGTTTTTGCGATTGAAGGCCGCGGCTTCGCCGGTGACCATGGACGCAAGTCCTTCTATAGAGGTTCGTACGTGCCCGGGCGCGAGGTCACGGCGATCAGTCTCGACGTACTCGACGTTCTGGGGGTTGATCCGATCGTCGTCGGAGATAATCTGATTACCCAGGGAATAGACCTCGCGCGGCTAAATGAAGGCGACGTCGTCCGAGTCGGAGAGGTCGAACTCGAACGCACGAGCCGGCCGCACAGGCCGTGCATGACGTTCCGGGATCGGACGAGTCCCGAAGCCTTCGCCGTCGTCAGCCGCGACGGTTATCGGGGTGCACTGTTCAACGTGCGCCGGGGAGGGACGATACGAAAAGGCGACGCGATCGTCGTCGTATCCACGCGGGCGGGCGTCTGACAGGCGTCGCTATTTGCGCACTCGTTCCGACGCATGAACGGACGTCGTCGACTCCCAGCGGGTCACTGTCCGGACGTACTCAGGCGACGGGAGCTCGGAAGGACGGACGGCGGCAGGGGTTCGGATCGCGTTCTACCCTGCGCCGCACTCACCGCACTGGCCAGCTTGTCGAAAACGCCCGAATTCCAGATGCGATAATGCGTCTGAATGATTTCAAGCTGCATGTGTCGGAAGTGCGACGGATTCGCCTCGGCTAGCTGCCTGAATCGACTCACTAATGCCGTGAGACGTCGCCGGTTCTCGTTCGTGAATCCGAAGTTGGCAACGTCTCGCACGAGCTCCTCATACTGTCGATCCCACACCGTCATTTCCGCTGATCGGGGTCGACTGTACGTCTCCTTCGTAAAGCGAAACAGCGAAGTCTCGTCGATCACGTCGAGGCCGGCCTCGCGCAAGGCATCCGAGGCCCCGATCGGGAGGAAAAAATACACGGGGACGCCCTGGGCCTCCGACGCCAGACGCACGTCGGCGCGGGGATCCACGGCCGGGCCCGACGCGGCCGGCAGCACGAAGTGCTCGTTCATTGCCTGGAACCGCTGATAAAAATTGAGATCGTTCGTATTCACGCCCCAGTCGAGCGATTTTCCGCTCCCTTCGAGCGCCCTGAGCAATTCACTCAGGAAAACCTGTTTGCCGGCCTGAATGCGAACGCGCTCGGCTGTGCGCGTGTGTGTGTCGTCGATCGGCAGCGCCTGGGTGGCGCGAAGCGACCCATAGATTGAGGCGACGTATCCACGTGAATAGGATTTGAAGCTCGAGTTCCTGGATACCTTGTCGTATCCGGTCGTCACGGCCCACATGTAGGCATCCATGACGGTCGACGTCGGTGAGAAGAGGCCGGTCTCCTCCGTCAAGTACATGCGATAGACCATGAAGATATTTCCGGGCCCGGTATGATACGCGGAGATCCCCGGGATTTCATGTCCCACGGCGTTCTTGTAACCGGCCAACGTGGTGAAGGCGGGCTCCAACGTCATGAGGGGGTGCCATTCCTCGTATACGTCAACGGCATTGCCCGCAGCGGTCGAAATGCGATAGTGATGAACGTTGTTCTGACGGAGCACGTACGGCATCATCTGATAACGACTGCGCGCGCCGACCGGGGACACCATCCGATCGCTGTTAAAGGTTTCGACCGTACCGATTTCCGTGGCGAGCAAACTCAGACCGAGATACCGTGCGAGACGCGTCTCATATTGAATAAACTCAAGCTCTCGTTCCCTGGCTTCGAAGACCTGATTCTTCCGCCCCCACTTCACCGTGACGTTCTGGCGCGGAATTCCGCGAGCCACGTATTTTTTCACGAGATTGGTGGTGGCCGTTCTGCGGAAGCCGTCGATCCGGCCCCACGACCATGAATCGGTCGATTCCAGGTTCTCGAACGCAAGCCGCTGACTTTCCAGCTCATACAGTTCCAGGAGCTTGTTGGACCGGTTGTCGACCACTCGTATGGTGAAGTTGTCGTCTACTCCCTGCCTTTCGTGATACAAGTCGAGTAGGCTTCGGAAACTCCGAATCATCTCCGAGGTGGACGAGGAGACGTTGCCCTCGACGAGTTGACCGGCCGTATACGGACGGAACACGACGTCGGGGTGAATGTCGAGCTCTTCGAAGGTAAAAGCGCCGCTTCGGGCGCTTACGGGTGCCTTGCTGGAGGCCTCCAATGAAATCGTCGGTGCCGGCGGCGGCTCGAACATCCGCATGAAGTCACGGGCGAGGGAGTCTAACCGACCGGTAAGCATCATGAGGAACGTGATTCCGAGAACGGCGGTTACCGAGGCCCAGAAGGCATTGACGGACCGACCGTTCGAATCGGCCGTCTCTTCATGATTCCCTTCTGTCGTGGCACCGTCAGCGGGCGTGCCCTCGGGAGTATGACCCGATGCATTTCCTTCCGGTATTTCATCTTCCCACCGCGTTCCGTCCGGATAATCTTCCATCATGGCTTACTTCGTGTTCGGTACTGCTGGATGATCCACTTTCAAGTAACCTCCCGTGGAAACGTAATGCTCCCTCTCGCGCCTCCGGAAACTCCACATACGCGTTATATTTAACTGCAAGTCGCGTGCCGAGATCATCACTTTATGCAAACTTTCGTGCACGTTCGACCAGATGGCGAAAAATGGGGATCATGTTCGAGCCCATGCGCTCCGGATGAAATTGTACGCCGAGGATCGTTCCGTCCTCGTTCTCAATGGCCTCTACGACCCCGTCGGGCGCGGTCGCGGCTATTCGATACGCTGATCCGACCTCGGCGACCGCCTGTACGTGCCTGGTGTTTACGTCGACGGCCTCGCAGTCGAGGATTCGCTGCAGGTGGGACGTTTCGACGAGGCGCACGGCGTGGACGTCCGCACCACGCTTGTCGCTGTGCGTGATGGAATCTGCGCGCTGGCGTTCGACGTCGGCGTAGATCGTCCCACCGGATGCCGCGTTCAACAACTGCATCCCATAACAAATTCCCAGTATCGGCTTTTTTTCTTCGAGGAATAGGTTCAACACGGCTTTGTCCGAACGTATTCGCACGGCGTCGGTAGGATGCAAGTCGGGCGGCAGCTCGCCGATAAGGCCGTCGACGATGGCCGGTCCGCCCGTAATGACCAGGCCGTGCAGGAGGCGTATGAACGAGCGCAGCGCCTGATCACTCTCGACCATGGGGACGATCAGCGGAATTCCTCCCGCACTCTCGACCGATTTCACGTACGCGTGGTGGAGACGCTGCTCGCCTTCGTTGAAGGAAGTGGTGATGCCGATGCGAACGTCCATGTGTAGGTACCACGTACTAAAAATCGGGACTCCGACGGTGTAAGACAACATGCCGAAGCAACTATTTTTGCTTCAGCTCAGGCCTCTCCTTGCAGAATCACGTTGTCGCGTCCGAATAATCGGACCATACCGCTCATCAGCTCCGGAGTCGGCTCGACGACGAAAGAGCGGCTTCGCACGCGCTGCGTGCCGACGGGCGTTTCGGGGAGATCCAGATCGAAGTACAGTTTACAGTTCCCGCGGTTCTCTTCGCATAGCGACCGGAGCTTGAGGATGTCCTCCTCGTCGACGCGGCCGGATTCCACGCGAAGGACGATCGCCTTCACGAGCTGTTCGCGCACCTTCCACATCGGAAGAACGTCGCGGCCGATGATTTTCACGCTTCCACCGCGCAGTTCCACCTCGCCATGAACCATGACGACATCGTCCACTTTCAGGTAGTGCTGCACTTTATCGTAGACGTTCGAGAAGCACACGACTTCGCCTTGTCCTGTGAAGTCCTCTATTGTGGCGAAGGCGATAGGTTTTCCGGTCTTCGTCGTTCGTCGCTGCACGTCGGTGACGATCCCGCAAATTCGATGGGTAGGGCCTCGTCGGTAGCCGTTTTCGCGTTCCGTCGGCTCCGACGTGGCTGCACTGATCTCCTGCTCGTCAATCCGTCCCAGCTCGACCGTGGCGAACGCGCGGGCTTCGGCGGCAAAGGTCTCGAGCGGGTGTCCGGACATGTACAGCCCCATCAGGTCGCGCTCTTCCTTGAGGATGCGTGAACGCAGCCACGGTTCGGCTGCGGGGAGGCTGGGAGCCATGATCGCTCCGGCGCTCCCGTTACCGAAAAGCGAGTTTTGGCCGGCTGCGCGATCGGCCTGCACTTTTTGAGCGTATTGCACAGCCAGGTCGACGGCCTCGACCTGCTGTCCGCGGTGGCCGTCCAGATCGTCGAGCGCACCCGCACGAGCGAGACTTTCCAGCGTCTTCTTGTTTACGGCGCGCAGATCGAGCTCGCGCGTCAGGTCGAAGATCGCGTCGAAAGAGCCCACTTTGTCGCGGGCGGCGACGATCGCTTCAATCGCGGTCAGGCCTACGCCCTTTATCGCACCGAGACCGAAACGAATCATTTCTGCTTCAACGGTGAAGTTCGCCTGGCTGTGGTTAATCGATGGGGGAAGGACGTCGAGACCCATCTGCCGGGCTTCTTCGAGCACGACCGCGAGCCGGCCCGTGTCGCCCATTTCGTTCGTCATCGCCGCGGCCATGAAAGCGGCCGGATAGTGGGCCTTGAGGAAGGCCGTCTGATACGCGATGACGGAGTACGCGGCGCTGTGGCTCTTGTTGAAGCCGTAACCGGCGAACTTGGCCATCATGTCGAAGACTTCCTCCGCCGTGTCTTGGGCAACGTTCCGTTCCTTGGCTCCGTTGACGAAAATGGCGCGTTGCTTGTCCATTTCCGCTTGCTTTTTCTTGCCCATCGCTCGACGAAGCAAGTCGGCGCCGCCGAGCGAGTAGCCGCCCATCACCTGCGCCATCTGCATCACCTGCTCCTGGTAGACGGGCAACCCGAAGGTAGGCCTGAGCACCGGTTCGAGCATCGGGTGCGGGTAGACGACCTTTTCGCGGCCGTGTTTTCTATTGATGTAGTTCGGAATCAGGTCCATCGGCCCCGGCCGGTACAGCGCGTTCATCGCAATGAGATCGTCGAGGCTCGTCGGCTTCAGTTTTCGCAGCCATTCGCGCATGCCCGAAGATTCGAACTGGAATATCGCCACCGTGTCCCCACGCTGGAAGAGGCGGAAAGTCTCCTCGTCGTCGAGCGGGATCGCGTCGACGTCGATGGACCGCTCGTAGTGACGCTCGACGAGCTCCAACGCATCGTTGAGAACGGTCAGTGTCTTAAGACCCAGGAAGTCCATCTTCAAGAGGCCGAACGACTCGACCCAGTTTCCATCATACTGGGTGGTCACGACCTCGTGTCCCTTACTCCGAGCGACAGCCACGGGAACGTAGTCGCTCACGTCGCCGGGAGCGATGATCACGCCGGCGGCATGAACGCCCGTGTGCCGGGCCGATCCCTCCAAGACCTGTGCGTAGTGCATCAGCTTGCGGATCTGAGGATTCTCGTCTTCTCTCAGCTTGCGGAGATCCGCGACGTCGTTCATCGCCGAGGCAAGATTCACCTTTACGCCGTCGGGAACGAGTCTCGCGATGCGATCGGCCTCACTAAGTGGAATCCCGAGCACGCGAGACACGTCCCGGATGACGGAGCGCGCGCCCATCGTGCCGAAAGTCACGATTTGGCAAACGTTCTTTCGGCCATACTTCTCGACGACGTAGTCTATGACTTTCGATCGCCCGCGATCGTCGAAGTCAATGTCGATGTCGGGCATCGAAATACGTTCGGGATTAAGAAAGCGCTCGAAGAGCAGGTCGTATTTGAGCGGATCGATATTCGTGATGCCAAGACAGTAAGCGACCGCGCTTCCCGCGGCCGAGCCCCGCCCGGGTCCGACTCGCACGCCGAGCCGACGCGCCGCCGACGTGAAATCCTGGACGATCAAGAAGTACCCCGCATAACCCATCTCTCGAATGATGCCGAGCTCTAGGTGAAGCCGATCCAGGACGTCCTGGCTCAGGTCCGGGTAGCGTTCGTGCGCCCTTTCGAGAACGAGATGCCTCAAGTAGGCATCCATGTCGTTCCCGAAGACCTCGGGAATCGGATAGTGCGGCATCAAGAGCTCGCCCATCGACAACTCGAGGTCGCATTTGTCGACGATCTCGCGCGTGGTGTCGAGGGCCCGATCGGCCAGCGCCGGGCCGAGCCGGCTCAACGACGCGCGCATCTCGTCAGACGACTTCAGATAGAACTGATCGTTCTCGAAGCGCATGCGATTCGGATCCGACAGATCCTTACCCGTCTGAAGGCAGAGGAGGACGTCCTGGGCCGCGGCATCGTCTTGCTCGACGTAATGGACGTCGTTCGTGGCGACGACCTCTACACCGTATTCCGCCGCCCAGCGGCGCAAAATCTCATTGCACTTCCGTTGATCCTCGATTCCGTGATCCTGAATCTCGACGTAGTAATCCTCGCCGAAGACGTCCAGATACGATTCGAATACGCTCCGGGCGGCCTCTTCACCTTTCGCCAGAAGGGTCTGAAGCACTTCGCTCTGTAGGCAGCACGTGGTTGCGATCAGGCCGTCGCTATGGGAGCGCAGTACGTCTCGGTCGATTCGGGGCTTGTAGTAAAAGCCTTCGGTATAGGAGAGGGACGAGAGCTTGATCAGATTACGGTAACCCCCTTCGTTCTTCGCGAAGAGGACCTGATGAAATCGCGTACGATCGGTCCGGTCCCGCATCCCCGTGGGCGTGACGTAAAATTCGCACCCGACGATCGGTTTTATGCCCGCCTTTTTTGCGGCGCTATAGAACTCGGGCACGCCGTGAAGATTGCCGTGGTCGGTGATGGCCAGTCCCGACATCCCGTACCCGGCCGCCTTGTCGACCAGGTCCTTGATTCGGGCGGCGCCGTCGAGAAGAGAGAACTGAGTATGGCAGTGGAGGTGACTGAAGTCGCACATGCGAGGCGTAATTGTTACGAATTGGACCCGAAGGAAAGAATCACGCCGATGCCGTTCAACGTCTGTGGATATCTTGTTTGAACGTCGTCGCGGCCCGTCGACGCGCCGGCGCGGCCGCGTCTCATGATCCAAAAACGCCTCTTGATATGACAGCCGTGTGTCACGTGTCCCCCGACCGTCGTTCCCGGGAGACTCCGAGACAAGGGGTGGCGCGAGGCGAATCCGTCGACTCTCGTGCGGACGCGCGGGCGAGATTGAAGCAGCTCGAGAACGTATCCTTGGGACGGGCGTCCCTTCTCGCCTCCGACGTGCCGGAATGATCGGAGAATCGACTACCTCGGTGAAAAAGACCGTGTCCGATCACGACGTTCACATACTCTATCTGGACGATTATCACGCGGCCGATCCCCTCTTTCTTCAGAGCCTTGCGCGGTCTCTCTCCCGAGTGGATCGCGTCCGTTTCGTGTTGGTGCATGGTTCGGGCGAGCACGCGCAGCAGGCTTTGGAGTTGGAAGGCAAAGTTCGCGTCCGGTCCCACGGCGTCCTGCCGGTGCAGACGCAGGAGGAGCATGCGCTAGTCGAGCGGGCGCTTCGAGAAATAAACCGAAGAATCACCGGGATTTTGACGGATGCGGTCGTTGCGTCCGTAGGCGTGATGGGCAGCGAACGAGGCCTGCTGGCCGTCGACGGTACGCAGCTGCGGATCATGCGGATCGGCTGGCTCGAGTCGCTCATGGATCAGGGGGTCGTCCCGGTCGTCGCCTCCCACGCATCGGAGCGCGGTACGGATCGAACGGGAGAGGTCGGCATCCATCAAACCGTGGCCGCGCTCGTGGGCGCATCGTCGCATCCGGCGACGGTCGTTGCGTTCACGAAGACGAATCTACCGGGCGTCATGTTGGGCAGGGAGCCCGAAGAGGAGATTCCCATTGAACGCGTGAACGCGCAGTGGGTCGTGGACCTTCCCCAGCTGTCTGATCTTGCGTCGCGCGACGTTCGCGTATTGCTAACGAATACGGCGCGGCTCTCGGATTCGGGTGGCCCAACCGGAACGCTAATACGTCCGTCAACTTGACACCTGCCCGCCGGAGTTTTATGTTCTTTTCGCTATGCATGCAGCTGCTTTCCTACATCTCTCATTTGCTAAGGTAAGGAGGTATTATTATGAGCCGATTCACTGAACTCAAGGACTTTGTGGAGTCGATGGAAGAAGACTTCACCAAGTTCTATGAGAAAAGTAACAAGGCCGCCGGGACGCGCGTCCGAAAAGCAATGCAGGAGCTTAAGCGAATGGCGCAAGATATTCGCGTTGAAGTGCAAGATAGAAAGAACGAAGGCTAACCGTTTCGTTTGCCAATGAAAAATTTTACGGAAGGCTATGCCGGTTGCGGCATAGCCTTCCTTATTTGCGAATGACGAAACTCGGGCAGGTCCCATGGAGCAGACGTTGGCCGATGAGAGGGTTTCTTCGGTATGGATTGGCGAGCGTTCCGGATCGTGTCGCGTTACGCGTTTCGATACGTTCGATCCTCGGGATCGTCGCCGCGTTCTTCGTGCTGGCGGTGAGGCCCTCGGCGGCGCAGGATTTCGATACGCTTGACGTACCCGTTCTGGCGCCGGCAACGCTCGTTTCGACGGTCCTCGAAACCGGCGCGCTGCTTCGTCCCATCATGGAACGCGACACGGCGCTCCAGGCCGTCACGGGCGTCGACGTCGTCGTCAGCCCGGTATGGACGTCCGACGTGGCCGCCAGATTGCACATCTCGCAGGCGAGCTACCACAACTGGACGGAAGGCGGCGTGAATACGCTGGCCTCCTCAGCACAGCTTCTGAGCAAGGCGGTGCGCACGACGGCGAACTGGACGGAGACGTACGAGTCTCGACTCGGGTTTGGCGTCGTGAAGCAGGACACGCTCAACCTGCGAAAGGCGGACGACGTCATCCGTCTGCTTGCCACCGTCAAATATCACGGGCGGGGATTCTTTCGCAAGTTCAATCCGACGGCGGCGGGCGGACTGCGTACGCAGTTCGCGCCCGGATTCAACTATGAGAGGAATCCGTTCGAAGACGACCGGGTGCCGCCCGTGAAGGTATCGGACATGTTTTCTCCGGCGACGTTTACGCAGTCGCTGGGTCTCACGTACTCGGCCGCATGGGGTTTCAAGCAACGCCTCGGCGTTGCGGCGAAGGAGACGGTCGTGCTTATCGAGCCCTTTCGCATGGTGTACGGGGTCGAGCCGTCCGGTCCGATCCGCTTTCAACTCGGCATCGAATCCTTCACCGAAGTGGAGCGAGAGATCGTAAAAAACGTGGCGTTGAAGTCGTCCCTTGGCCTCTTTGCGGCATTTAATCAGGAAGAGTTGCCTGACATGCTCTGGGAGAACGCCGTCGTCATGCAGGTGAACAAATGGCTCAGTGCGGATGTTGAGTTCGTAGCCCTGTTCGATCGCGACCTCAGCCACAAGGTTCAGCTGAAAGAATCGCTCTCGATCGGATTCTCCGTCGTGCTTATCTAGCCTTTGCCCTGAAGACGCGGGACTTGTCGGGATTCTCCGGTGGATTTCGGTTCGTACCGATCGCGTACGCCGTACTCGCGCTGCTGCTCTGGCCGATTCCCGTTTTTGGCCTGCTGCATGCAGAGTCGTCCGCCGTAGTGGCGTTTGCGGCCTACTTCGTCGCGGGGCTGTCCAGTCTCAATCTCTTTCGTGAGAAGCGGGCGATCGGATCCGTATTGCTGCGCCAGGAAGCGGCGCTGCTGGTTCCCTGGGTCCTCCTCACCGCTTCGCTGCTCTGGCGCCCCAACTGCGCCTATCTCGACGGGCTGCTCTTCTTCCTCGTTTTTCCGGCCGTCACGGTCGTGTTCGCCGTAGCGTTGGCTTACGTGATCGACGCGCTCCAAATCGAAAAGAAGAAGAGCGTGATGGTGGCGATCGGTCTCCTGGTCAGCGTGGCGGGTCCCCTGTACGACATAGGGTTTCATCCACAGTTCTACACGTACAACCACGTATTTGGAGGCGTTCTGGGCCCAATCTACGACGAAGAGCTGGCCGTTCGTCCCGGGTTGTTCGTCTACCGGGGGTTGACGCTGGCGTGGGCGGTGCTCTTCGTCCTGCTCGGGAGACTGGCCAACGCCCGAACGAAAACCCGCCGGGCGACCGCGCGCAGATGGAATTTCGCCGGCACCGGCCTCGTGATGGTCTCCATCGCACTGGTTTATGCGCTCTCCGCGCCGCTCGGCCTCAACACCACCGTTGGATACCTGCGCGATCGACTCGACGGACACGTAGCCACCGAGCATTTCGACATATACTATCCCTCGGACCGTCTCTCGGAATCCGAACTCGCCGTCGTGGCCCACGAGCACGAGTACCGGTATCGAGATCTCGCGACGAAGTTGGACGTCGAGGTCGACGGTCGTATCCAGAGCTTCCTCTATCCGGACCCGGAGACGAAAGCCGCCCTCACGGGTGCGCAGTTCACCAACGTAGCACCCGTCTGGCTTGCAACGCCCCAGCTGCACGTGTTGGTGTCGGACCTCGACAGGGCGTTCGCGCACGAGCTCGCGCACGTCTTTTCAAGAGAATTCGGCTTGCCGATCGTCAGAGCGTCGCTGTCGGTCGGCATCGTCGAGGGCCTCGCCGTAGCGCTTGAGCCTCCTCGGGGTCTACCGAGCCCGCACGAGCAGGTATCCGCCGCATTGTTTGGCGTCACCGTCGACAACCTCGAACTCGCGGTGGCCTCGCGCCTCTCACCGCTCGGTTTCTGGACCGGACGAGGCGCCGTGTCGTACACGACCATGGGATCATTCGTCTCATATCTGCTCGAGGCGTATGGTCCCGGACCGCTGAAGGCGGCCTATGCCCGTGCCGGGTTCCGCGATGCCTACGGAAAATCGGTCGAGGCTCTTACGAAAGAATGGACGGACGTGCTGCGGTCGCTGACGTACGTCGAGGCGTCCGCCGGGCCCCTGGTCTCGGCGCGATTCGCCATTCCGTCCCTCTTCGAAAAGCGATGTCCACATCACACGCCGCCTTATCGAAGGGCCTACCGTGATGCGTTTACGGCCCTCGCCAGAAAGGATTCGGCGCAAGCGTTCAGCCGCGTGCAACGCTCACTCGAGATCGAGCCGGGATACGTTCCATCGCTGGATCTCTGGTCGCACCTGGCGCTGGCGCAACGTCGCGAAGTCGACGTGCTCGATCGCTTGCGGCACGTTCCCGCCGATTCGATGACCTCGGCGCTGTACGTTCGCCTGGGCGATGCTCTCGCCATGGAGGGAGATTCGCTCAGCGCGCGGCGTGCCTACACGGCGGCGTTGCGGCGGCTTCCGAGTTTTGCTCACGAGGATCGAAGCCGCCTCGGACTTCGTGTCGTCGGGGCAGGTCGGCCGTCGATGATTCGCATGCTTGCCACCGGGACGCCGACTTCCGGTGACGAGCCGGAGCCGGCCGTGACGTGGGCGCGAGCGCTTGCCCACGCGCGGCAGGACCGTTTCGAACTGGCGGTCCACCTGTTGCGTACAACGCTGAGAGCGCCCGGCTCTCGTTCCGAGGAGGTGGTGGCCTCCGGTCACGAGGCTGTGCACGTCGAGGCACTTCGTCGTCGCGGTCTTGTATGGCTTGCCCGGTTCACGTATCGTTCCGGTGCACCTTCCACGGCTGCGGCACTCGCTGCGGAGGCAAGAGACCGGTATCTTCGCGACGGTGCATTCAACGAGGCGGCAGCGATCGACGATTTTCGTGGGAAGATGCTGTGGCTGGCCTCACGAGAGTCGGCCGTAGACGGACGTTCCTCCAATCCGTGAGCATGTACGAGTAAGTGGTGTGATGATGACGCGACTCGACCGAGCGGCGATCCGATTCGCTGCAGCATCGCTCTTGCTGTTCGCGGGAGCGTGTGCAAGCGCCGATCAGGCGAACGAAGAGACTCGCGGACCGTCGCGACTCCAATCGCCGAATTTCGTGCAGATGGACCTGGCTGCCGCGGACCAGGAGGTCCGTACCGTGCAATTGTATCCGACGGGGCAGGAGGGGGATCTTCCGTTCATCGAGCTGAACGGTTCGAGAACGCTGACGCTCGAATTCGACCTCATGGCGGAGCAGGGGCGCACGCTTTCGGTGTACTTCTACCATGCGGATCGGGTCTGGCGGCGTGACCTGTCGCCCAGTGAGTATCTTGAGTCTTTCCAGCACGATACGATAAACGAGTACGGCATATCCAGCGGCACGCAGGTCCCGTACGTTCATTACGACTATCGCTTTCCGAATGGAAGCATCCAGTTTCTGATAAGCGGCAACTACATCGTCCGCGTGACGGAACAGGGGGATGAGGAAGCGGTCCTCTTCGAGCGCGCCTTCTTCATCACGGAGCAGTCGGCCGGCCTGGAGTTCGTGACCGACCGGGTCATAATCGGCGGTCAAGGTTATCCCTCCATTCAGCCCTTCGCCTTCTTCCAACCTCCGCCCGGTACTCAGGGCAACGTCTTCGGCTACAGTGTGTGTTTCGTGCGGAACGGTCGATTCGACATGGCACGGTGCTCGGAACGGCCATCGCTGATGAATCAGCCTGATTTGGAATTCTACCTCGAACCGGAATTCTCCTTCGAACCGGAAGGAGCGCCCTATTTTCTCGATCTGTCAAATCTGCGGTCCTCCCCGAGCATCGCCGGCGCCGATTTCACTCAGAGTCCGTACCGTATCCGCCTTGAGCCCGACTTTGCTCGCTTCGGGGGCAGCGGATTGGGAGGATTGCTGACCGGTCAAACCGTCGTATCGGCCGCCGTTCGCATGACGGACGCCGACATTCGGGCCGAATACGTGTTGGCTCGCTTCGCTTACGTACCGCCGGACGAGAGCCGAATGGACGGTGCGGTCATTCTCACGGGAAGCTTCAACGACTGGCGATACGATCCGGCGAATCGACTCCGATGGGTGCCCGAGAACGGGCGCTACGAAGGGGAGCTTCTTATTAAGCAGGGACTGTACGAGTACCGCTACGTCACGCGAGATCGTCGCGTCGCTCATTCGCTGCGAGGCAATACGCCGCGCTCGGAGAATCAATATGCCGCCATGGTGTATTACGACGACGTGCGGCTGAGTACCGACCGTCTCATTGCGGTGCGGCAGGCCATCTCCGACTAGCCCATCCGCTGGAGCGCGCGCGCAGACGATCTGCGGCGACGCGAAGCCTTGTTACAGAGTTGCCATTCTTGGGAAATCACCTCGTCGACAGGCGTCCCGACTGCATCGGAGGCGTATCTTCCGTGCGAGCCCGTGCGCTTCTAAGCTCAATGATTAGAAACGCTTCCATAAAATTCACTCCTTCGTAATACGTCGCCTAACTCAGTCTGTCGTATCATGGCGCCACTTTTCCGAGTCCTGGACACGTCGTGACTCGGCATGTTGATAGCCAACCGTATTGAATAGAGGTATTCGAAATGATCGAGAAAACAGTGAGCCCTAAAGGGAAATCCGTTCGCGTCCTCTTCGAGCTCCCCGCCGAGGTCGCGCACGAGAGCGTCAAAGTCGTCGGTGACTTCAACGAATGGAATGCGGACAAGGGCGCGATGACGTTCGACGCAAAAACAGGTGTTTGGACCAAAGCGATCTCACTCAAGCCCGGTAACAGGTACGAATTTCGGTATCTCGTCGACGGTCAGGAGTGGCAAAATGACGAGGAGGCGGACGGGTACGTACCGAACCCCTTCTCAGGTCACAATTGTGTGTTGAACGTGTGACGTGGCGGCGTACGGACGTCGGATGGGAGACGGGTTGCTCTTTGTCGGGGCAGCGGACGGCCTGCTCATATCTGGACGCGCCCGAAGATCCATTGCACCAGATAGACTGCGAAGAGCATGGCGGCGATGTCGGCGGTGAGTCCGGCCGGAACGGCATGACGCGTTTTTTTGACGTTGACGGCGCCGAAGTAGACGGCGATCACGTAGAACGTCGTCTCCGTGGAGCCGAACATTACGCCCGCGATCTTAACCAGAATTGCGTCCTCGCCGTAAGCGTCGATCATTTCAGCCACGATCGCGGCCGAACCCGATCCGGTCAGTGGGCGGATGATGGCCATCGGCAGCACCTCCGGCGGGAATCCGATGACGCCGAGGACGGGTCGCAGACCATCCACCAGAAAATCGAGGGCGCCTGACGCGCGGAACATCCCGATCGCGAACAAGATGGCGACCAGATACGGGATGATCATCACGGCTACGCGAAACCCTTCCTTCGCGCCTTCGACGAACTCTTCGTAGACCTTGACGCCCTTCACGAGACCGTAAAGGGGAAGTCCCACGATCAGAAGTGGGAGTACGAATATTGCGAAGTAGTCGATGAACGTGCGGAAGAGGGCCATTACGTCAGCCGTATTGTTTTTTTGTCGCTTTTCGTCGCCCGGGACGTGTTCCGATCGGCGGAAACGTCATTCGCGACTCGTGGACGAGGACGATGATTCGGACGCATCCGGCGGATCGGACCCGGGCCGCTTCCCCTCCTCTTCAGCGTCCGGCTCCTCGGCCGTTTTACGCATCGGATCCGATTTCTGGTAGACCGGAAGCCGCTGAAGCAGCTTCGTCGTCGTCACGGCCACGACGAGTGATCCCGTTGTCACCATAATGATCGGAAAAATGAGCTCGTTCACCTGTAGTCCCATTACGGCAACCAGGAGGGCGGGCGGCACGAGCTGCACGCTAGCCGTGTTCATGGCGAGAAGCATTACCATTGAATTCGTGGCCGTCTCCTTCAACGGGTTCAACTCTTGAAGCTCCTCCATCGCCTTGATGCCCAGTGGCGTGGCGGCGTTGCCGAGGCCCAGCACGTTGGCCGTGAGATTGAGGACGATCATCCCGAGGGCCGGATGGCCGTCAGGGATCTCCGGGAAGAGCGGACGAAAGATCGGCTGCGTCACGCGGACCAGCGTGCGAATCAGCCCCGTGGCTTCGGCGATCTGGAGCAGACCGAGAAACAGCGCGAGGACGCCGATCAGACTGAGGGCCAGCGTAGCGGCGGTGTCGGCGAAATCGAAGGCCGCACTGGTGATCGAGTTGAGTTTTGGAAACTTGACTTCCGCAAAGACGACGGCCGTCTCGGCTCGAGTCGAATCGTCTGAGAGCCGTTCGTCCTGAAGGGTCCCCTGGAGCTCGTCGTCCTGGGAAGCCGAGAATTCGTGGATGGTCGACAGCGGCTCGGGCAGCGAGGCGTCGGCGTCGAATCGAACCTGCGTACCGCGTTGCGTACGGTTCGCCGTGCCCTGGTAGACCGAGTCCGGAGTCGATTCCGTCGAGTAGAACGCGCGAAACAGGTCCCGGTCTATCCCGATTAGAACGGGCACGCGGCGCGCCTCGGGCTGATAGCCTTCGGGATACGTGAGCACGAGAGGGAGAGGCTGGTCATTACGGTATCGGTCGGTCGTGATGTCCGTAACGTCGCTAATGAGCGCGAAGACCAGGGCGGAGATGATCAGTCCGCCCCAGATGTAGTTCAGCATGACGTTCCACGATTATTGCGGCCGATCGGAACCGCTGAACATAGCCACGCCGGGCGGCAAAGTCATCCGGCTCACAAAGGTTTTACTACGCGCGGGTTGAGGGAGGAGCGAGGGTTGGGTGCGTTATACGCGCTCCCGATAGAACGCGGCGATTTTTCTGGCCGCGGCGGGTCCGACGACGTCGGCCACCGCGACCTCGTCGGCGCCCTTTACGCGTTTGATGGAGCCGAATTCTTTGATCAGCTTTTGCGCCGTCTTTTTGCCGATGCCGGGGATTCTGAGCAACTCGGTGTGCAGCGTCTGCTTCGTGCGCTGCTTGCGCTGAAAGGTGACGGCAAAGCGATGGGCCTCGTTGCGGATGCGCTGTAGGAGCTGCAGCGACGTCGAGGCTTTGGCGATGAAGAGCGGCTCGACGTCGCCGGGGAAGTACACCTCCTCGAGCCGCTTCGC
>CAZMXY010000005.1:72403-73662 GCA_964570345.1 uncultured Rhodothermales bacterium
GCCACCGTCGACGTTCCCCCCAGATGGGAAATGTCGAAGCATTCGACATGCCGCGGAAGGCGCTCGAGGCGAAGGTCCTTCTGAAGCTGTTTCACCGCATGAGGTATGCGATCCTCGCCGCGCTTCAGCTTCTGAAGTTTCCATTCCTCGACGAGCATCACGGCGTTCGTTTCGACCATCTTCATCAGGCCCGCCTTCGGACCCCGCAGGGGCACCTTGATGGGTACTTTCTTGCCGCGGGCCCGGGCCAGGATCTCTTCGAGCGGCTCCGGCTGGTCGGCATGCGAGTTCAGGAGGACTTCTTCCGGAAAAAACGTCGTTTCAGTATAGTAGTCCTCGAGAAAGCGCTGCATGAGGGCTTCGTCGGACGTCCCCTCGATTCGGCGCATGTACTTGTGCTGTCGGCCGATGACTTTTCCCTCACGCACCTTGAACAGGACACCGCAGGCGACGTCTTCTTCGCGCTCCACCGCGAGTGCGAAGAGATCCCGGTCGATCTCTTCCGTGCTGACGACTTTCTGCCGTCGGGAATACTTCTCGAGCGCCCGAATGCGATCGCGCATATTCGCGGCTTCCTCGAATCTCGTGTCGTCAGCCAGGTGCTGCATCTCGTCGTGGAGCAGCTCGATGAGTGCTTTCGTGTGCCCGTTCAACAGCTTTTCGACCTGCTCGATCGTCTGGTCGTAAGCCGCTTCGGTCTGCTTCCCGATGCAGGGCGCCGCGCACTTCTGGATGTGGAATTCGAGGCACGCATCGTAGCGACCGGCGGCGATGGCCTCGTCCGACAGATTGAGGTTGCAGGTGCGAAGCTTGAAGATGGACCGGATGGTCCGAAGCATCAGCTTCATGTTCTTTACGTCGGTATACGGACCGAAGTATCTGGATCCGTCCTTTCGCACGTTGCGTGTCGGGAATACGCGCGGAAAACGTTCGTTCTTGATACAGATGTAGGGATAAGACTTGTCGTCGCGCAGATTGACGTTGTAGCGGGGCTTGAGCTTCTTGATCAGGTTGTTTTCGAGGATCAGAGCCTCCGCCTCGGTATCGGTTACGATGACCTCGAAGTCGTCGATCTTACCGATCATCACCGCCAGACGCCCGTCTCTGGGGGTCCCCTCCTGGAAATACGACCGGAGGCGGCTGCGAAGATTCTTGGCCTTGCCGACGTACAGCACGTTCCCTTCGACGTCCTTGTGCTGATAGACGCCCGGGCTCCGGGGAATGCCGGAGAGCTTTTCTTTGAGGTCGGTTTCCATCGT
>CAZMXY010000006.1:0-55635 GCA_964570345.1 uncultured Rhodothermales bacterium
GCCGGGGAGGAAAGTCCGAACACCAACAGGGCACCGTGCTTCCTAACGGGAAGGCGCCGCCGTGAGGCGGTGACGGCAAGTGCAACAGAAAACAGACCAGCCGATGGCGCCGCTAGGCGCACAGGTGATGGGTGAAACGGTGGGGTAAGAGCCCACCAGCGTTTCGGGTGACCGAAGCGGCTAGGCAAACCCTACGGGGTGCAAGGCCAAACAGCGCCATTCCGTGCAAACGGATACGGTGGCCCGCCGGAATCGGCGCGGGTAGGCTGCTAGAGGCCGCCGGTGACGGCGGTCCCAGATAAATGACGGTCTCGTCCGGACCCGGCCCGACGGCGGCCGGACGGATCAGACAGAATTCGGCTTACAGGCGGGGACAGCCCCCACCCTTCGGGGTGGCTACAGAACGAGAAAAGCCGGCCTTGACGGGCTCGGCTTTTTTCGTATGCCTACTGGCCGCCCTCCGGTGTGGTACCGGGCGACTGCTCCGTCGGTGGAGGCACCTGCTGCTGACCAGGCGTCTGCTCTTGTGGAAGCCCCTCCTGTCCTCCCGGCGGAAGCATCGGCTGCTGTTGCTGCTGCGAACGTTGTTGAATGACGCTCTCCTGCACCTGAGCGCGGTCGATCGCGAAATTGCTCAAGATGCAGAGGACGATAAATAACGTCGCGAGCGTCCAGGTCGCCTTCTCCAACACGTCCGGCGCCTGGCGAGCTCCGAGTATTTGCGTCGTCGCACCGCCGGAAGCGATACCGGCGAGACCGCCGCCCTTTCCGCTCTGCACGAGGACCACGAACGTGATCAAAATCGCGATCAGCGTGATGAGGATGATGATAAACGTAAACATGGGACTTCCTTAGCGTTTCGGACAATCAAGTCAATTTACGAAAACCGGGCGGCGAAGATCAACGCGGCGAAGTCGCCACGCGGTTTTCGACGTCTCCCACCGGCCAAATTCACCGCAGCTTCTTCGCTTCGACGTCGTCGTCGCGGGCTTCCATGTAGTCTCGCGCGCACGTCAGCGCCACGACCGTTTTCATGTCGACGACGTCACCGGATCGCACGATCTCCAATGCTTCTGCGAATCCCATCGGGACGACCTCCATAAACTCACCGTCGCTGAGTGCGCGCGCTCCTTTCTCGAGGCTCTCCGCTAGAAAGACGTGAATCACCTCGTTGCTGTAACCGATGCAAGGATAGAACGTGCCCAGTGCGACGAATCGCTTCGCGCGCCATCCCGTCTCCTCCTCCAGCTCTCGTGCGGCGACGTCCTGCGGATTCTCGCCCGGCCGGTCGATCTTACCGGCGGGTACTTCCAAAAACGTCCGGCGCGGCGGATACCGAAATTGGCGGACGAGAAGCGTCGTACCGTTCTCGAAGAGAGGCACGACCGCGGAGGCGCCCGGATGGTCGATCCACTCTCGTATCGTCTCGCTGTGGTCCGGAAGCTCGACCCGATCCCGATATACCTTGAGGAGCTTCCCGTCGACGAGCCGTTCGGAATGAATCGTGATCTCTGTGAGATCTTTCATGATTTCTGAATTTCGTCGTACGATCCGGTTGAAAACGGCGTCTCACGTAGATGCAACCGGCACGCTCGCTCCAACGTCGTCCCAAGACGAGCCGGTGAACCCAACCGGTTCATTTTGTGGAACCCCGAAACGACGCCGACGACGCAAGGGTCCCGTCAGTCGTCCAAGATCGTGCGAAGCACGCGCACGTTGAGATCAACGGTCGTAGGCGAGCATGACTGCCGCCGATGCGACGATCGCTGCCGTTTCCGCCCTGAGCCGGCGCGGCCCCAGGGAGACGGGTCGGTACCCCCGCTCGACGGCTTGCGTGATCTCGTCGTCCGTAAACCCCCCTTCCGGCCCGACGAGAACGCTTACGCTCTTAACCCGGCGTCCAGACGCGAGCACGTTGGCAAGGGCGGATTCCCCACGGGCTCCCTCGTGGCAGATCAGCTTGACGTCAAACGCATGATTCGCTCGATCCGCCCGTAGAAATTCGCCGAAAAGGACCGGATCAGTCAGCCGAGGCAAGCGGGAGCGCCCGCACTGCTTCATGGCGGAAATAAGAACGTTCTCCGACCGCTGCTCACGAACTCGCTCCCTCTCGGTGCGATGGGTCACGACCGGTGTAATCGTGGTTACCCCCAATTCCGCGGCTTTCTCCAGGAACGTCTCGAAGCGGCTTCGGTGCTTGACGACGGCGACGGCCAACGTGAGATCGAAGGGCGGCTCGCCGATTCCTGATCTCCTCTCTACGACTCGCCCACCCGCGGTTCGCTTGTCGAGGTGATCGAGAACGATCCGGTACCATCCACCCACCCCGTCAACCGCGACGATCTCGTCGCCGGGCCTTTTTCGGAGCACTTTCGACGCATGGCGCGCCTCATCCTCCGGGAGGGTGACGCGGTCGCCGTGAACGTGGTCGCGCGGAATGTAAAAGTTTGTCGCCAAGCGTAGATACGGCCGTCTTCAGAGCCCGAAGGACAATCCGGCGTGAATTCGCGCCTCCGTCGGACCGCTGTCGGGATTGAGCGCCGCACTGACGTTGATCAGACCGAGCGCGCTGCGAAACTGAATTCCGACCCCATATCCTGGACGAACGGCGCGGCTCGGCGCCAGGTCCGGCGCCTCCGGGCGGTCGACGTAACCGAGGTCAAAGAAAAGATAGGCGAATGCGTCTCGATCGATCAGCAGGCGGTATTCCGCCAGTGCCCGCGCGACGATCCGACCCAGGAACTGATCCTCGTCGTAGCCTCGAAGGCTCGTCGCCCCACCGAAGCGAAAAAGGTCGCTCCGGTCGTACGTATCGCTCAAAAGAAGGCCCCCTTCCCCACCGACGACGAGTACTTGCCGCGAGAACGTCGGCACGTATAGACGTCCGGATGCTTGCAGGCGCCGCTGATCCATCAGGTGGACGATACTCGACGTATCGCTACCCACGACGCGGCGATCGATGAATTCCTTCCTTCCGCTCTCGAGGTTTGTCTCGACAAAGTATCCCCTCGTCGGATTGACGTGCCGATCCACGTTCTCCATCCGAACGCCCAGACCGAGAAACCATGCGTCCGAACGCGAAATGACCTGCCTTCCGCTCTCAGACAACCGCAGACCCGCCTGTCCGGGCCGTGTGACCTCGCGACTGAATCCGACGAAGGCGCTCAGTCCCCGTTCGAATCGATACGCGATCTCGCCGCGATACGACTGCTTTCCATAAGTCGAGTCCTGTTCGAGTCCTTGGAACCGTCCCTCGAGACCAAGCGGCATCCTGAATAGAAACGGGTCGGAGGCCCGAACATCGACGCTGCTTACCTGGTTCGGCAACCTATTCAGTCGGATCGATATGCGCCTTCCGCCACCTACGACGTTGCGTAGTTCGAGGCGACCGTTGCCGACGAGGCTTCCGGCGTCGCCCGGCGCTTGCGGGGGCAGGTAACCGATGACGAGATCGAAGTTACCCGGGGCGGCCTCGACGAGCGGTATCATCAGCACGGCCGCCGAATCGGGTTCGATCACGAGCTCCGGAGGGCCAACCGTTTCGAAAAGTCCGGTTTCCTCGAGGCGACGCCGTATCAGCTCGGGTTCATAGCGGCCCAATACGCCGCCGACGTCGTATCCGACGAGTCGCGAAACGAATGACGCGCTGGTCCGGTCGGCCCCCGGCAGCTCGATCCGCTCCAGACGAACCTGCGGGCCTTGCTTGATCCGTAAGGTTAGACTGATGGATCCGTCTTCCATCGAGCCGATCTCTTCGATCGAGACCTCGGCGAGAGCGTATCCACGCGTGTCGAAGCTCGTCAAGATCCGCCGCAAGTCGTCTTCGAGAACGGACGGTTCGAGAATGCGACCTATGCGCGTGTCCATCTCGAGACGCATCGCATCCGCCTCTCTTGAGTCGATGCCCTCGATGGCGATGCGCCCGACACGAATGAGCGGCCCGCTCGAGACGAACAACTCCCCATCGACCATCGAATCGACGGCGGCAAAATAGCGGCCGCGTGCTCGAAGCGAATCGACGAGCGCCTCCGCATCGGTCTGCACGTTCTCCGGCCTGCCGGCCCGTACCACGGCTTCCGGTTCACCATCGACGAAGACCCGGATGAGGCTCGTATCGCGCTCGGCCGCATGCTGAGCCTCGGCCCGCATCGGTCCACCGCACGCGGCGGCGGCGGCGGCGATCAGGCAGAGTCGATGAAAAATGATCGGACGCATGCTTAGACGGCCGCGTTTGATATATTGCAGGCCATGAGCCGACGGAAAAAAGTAGTCGTAGCAATGGGCGCGATGATGGTCGCCGCGTCGACCTGGAATCCGCCTCCATTCCTCGAGGACGCACCGCAGCAAACTACGAGCGATGCTTCGGCTCGTTCCGCTGCAGTCGCCGCGGTTCGGCCGGTTTCGTCGCCTGGCGTCGCCCGCGGCGTGAGCGATGGTGCGGAACAGGACACGCTCCGACGTCGAATCCTCGCGGGCGATATTTTGATCGTTGCGCTTCCCGGTGAAGTTGATGGCGAGTCCGTCGATCGATACTCGCTCGTGCGCGGACCGGCCCTGAGTTGGTTGATCGACCGCTCGCTCATGTGGCGGACGACGCCGGGCGATACGGGTGGACACGACGTGCTGATCCGCGTCGACCTTGAATCTTCGCCGGCCGACACCCTCGTAGTCTCCGTTCACGTCGAATAGTCCTTCGCGATCGTGCAGATCGAAGTCACCGACGTACTTCGTAAGATTTTTCGGTCGGCGCTGGCGGACTGGTATGTGTCCGCGCAGCGCGATCTCCCGTGGAGGAAAACGGACGATCCTTACCGCATCTGGCTGTCGGAAGTGATGTTGCAGCAAACACGCGTCGACCAGGCTACGCCGTATTACCGCCGGTTCGTCGAACGTTTTCCTACGGTGCGCGACCTCGCAGACGCGGATTTGGATGACGTACTCCTCTCCTGGGAGGGCCTCGGATATTATTCTCGCGCGCGCAATCTGCACCGCGCCGCCCGAAAAGTCGTTGACGACTTCGCCGGCGAGATCCCCAGCACGTTCGACGACATTCGCACGCTTCCGGGCGTCGGGCCGTACACCGCCGCCGCCGTCCTCTCCATCGCGTTCGAGCGCCCGCACGCCGTCCTCGACGGCAACGTAATCCGCGTACTTTCGCGCGTGTTCGCCGTAGAGACGGACGTCAGAAGAGCCGCGTCAAAACGCATGCTGCAGCAGGCGGCGGACGCCCTGATGGACCCGGCGAGCCCCGGGGAATTCAATCAAGCCATGATGGAATTGGGCGCGCGCATCTGCACGCCGCGGTCTCCCTCGTGTACGAAGTGCCCCGTGTCTCTAGCGTGCAAGGCGTTCGGGTCCGGGAGGCCGGAGGCGTACCCGAAGTCGGCTTCGCGCCCCTCGATACCTCACCACGACGTCGTCGTGGCGATCATCTACGACGATATCGGCCGCGTGCTCATACAGCGCCGGCCCGATGAAGCCATGTTAGGCGGGCTTTGGGAGTTTCCCGGAGGAAAGCGCCGCGAAGGAGAGACGCTGCGGCAGTGCTGCACTCGAGAGCTACGAGAAGAGCTGGGGATCGACGTCGACGTTGAAACGTTCTTCTGCGAACTATCTCACGCCTACAGCCATTTTCGTATCACGCTATACGCGTTTCGCTGTTCGATCGCACGCGGACGGCCAAGATCTGTGACGGGCGAGCCCATTGAATGGATCCGTCCGGAGTCGTTGGATGCCTATCCCTTCCCGCGGGCGAGTCGGCGCCTCATCGAGGAGATGGCGCGCTCGAGGCGCGTACTGCGACTCTTTGATGCGTGAGCCCGCGAAGACGAGGTCGCGAAAACGCGTCGGCGTGCACGACGATGAGTTTGGAGCCGAATTTGCGAGCCCTTGAAGGTCTGGCGTTCTTTCCGATCGCCCCTCGTTCCAACGATCTCGTTGCCGAATGCGCATCCCGTTAAGCGTCCTCTTACTGTCCTCTTTAGTCTACGCCGCGACACCCGTCGAAGCGCAGGATCGGCAGGAGAATGCACGGCGCATACTCGGTGACGTGCGGGAAACGCAGCGTGCCACGTCGGATTCGGCTCGCGAATGGGCCCGAGAAAGGGAGCTGCCGACGCGGATCCGCCAGTCGGATGGACGGCTGATCGAGCTCGTGGCACTCGACCGTGGCCGACCCGTCTATTTTACGACCACCAACCAGACGGCCGCTGACGTCACCGGGACGCGCCATCTCTACCCGGGCGAGCGAATGAATCTCGGCCTCACGGGGGCGGGCCTCCAGATCGGCATATGGGATGAAGGACACGCACTCGGCCGCCACTCCGAGCTCGCCGGCCGCGTCTCGTACGGTGACGAGGCCGAGGAGTCACATCATGCAACGCACGTAGCGGGTACGCTGTCGGCAACCGGGCTCGATGCCGAGGCTCGCGGAATGGCCTATGAGGGCCTCGTCAGATCGTACGACTGGAAGAACGACGCCACGGAGATGACGAACGAGGCCGCCGGGGGACTTCTCGTCTCGAATCACTCGTACAGCACCATTGCAGGGTGGCACTTCGGCGACGTCGAAGGCAACGGCGACGGATGGTATTGGATGGGCGACCCATCCGTTTCGGCGGTTGAGGACGTCGCGTTCGGCTGGTATGACGTGCAGGCGGTTCAGTACGACCGCGTGACTTACACCAATCCATACTATCTGCCCGTCGTCGCCGCGGGGAATGACCGGATCGACCGTGGGCCCGTCTCCGGTACGTATCGAGCCCTTGACCCATACGGTACGTATCAGACCTACGACGTTTCTCAACGGCGGATACCTGCCGACGGAGGCAGTGACGGCTACGATACCATCACCGGCGGGGGGCTCTCGAAAAACGTGTTGACCGTCGGCTCCATCGGTTCTTCGGGCTTCGGCGAGGCGGCCCGCATGAGCTCTTTCAGCAGCTTCGGACCGACGGACGACGGCCGAATCAAGCCCGATCTCGTCGGCCTGGGCGAGAACCTCTATTCACTTTCGGCCGAAGGAACGGCAACGTATGCTCGATCCAGCGGAACGTCGATGGCCACTCCCAACGTGGCCGGTTCGCTGCTGCTCCTACAGCAGCAGTACCTCGAAGCGTTCGGCGATTTCATGCTCTCCGCCTCGTTGAAGGGCCTCGTACTGCATACGGCAACAGACCTCGGCCGTCCGGGCCCGGACTACCAGAGCGGTTGGGGCCTGTTAAACGCGGAAGCCGCGTCGCAGCAGATCATCGAATCGATGACGAATCCGATCGGCCTGCTGGAGGAAGTGCTGGACGACGGTGATACGTTTGGGCGGACGTTTAGCGTGCCGAATCACGGTCCGCTGCGAATTACGCTGAGTTGGACGGACCACCCCAGCGTTCGCCGACCGCTCGTGGGATCGTCCTCGCTCAACGATCCGACACCCCATCTGCGAAACGACCTCGACGTGCGCCTGATCCGCAATGCGACCGGCGACGTCTATTTTCCATACACGCTCGATCCGTCCAGAATCCTGCAGGACGCCAGGCCGGGTGACAACGTCGTCGATCCCGTCGAACAAATATTCATAGCCGACGCCGACACGGGATCGTACACGCTGACGGTCACACACAAAGGGGAGCTCTATGGAGGCTATGCTCAGTGGTTCTCGTTGATCGTCTCGGGGGCAGTCGACGACAGCGCCCCCGTCGGCGTGTCGCATCTCAATGCAGAGATCTCGCTCGAAGGCATTCGCCTCCACTGGAAGACGCTTTTCGAACGAGCGCAGGGCTCATTCGTGATCGAGAGAGCATCGAAGGCACCTTCGTCGAGCAAGAGCGTCTCCGACGACGATTTCATTGCCGTCGGCGAGATTGCCTCCGCGCGAGACGATGGGAGAGAGTACGAATTCACGGACCCCCATTCCGTCTCCGGCCGATACGTATACCGTCTCGTCTTCGTCTCCGGGGGGCGAGACTACGTGGCGGCACGGACGGAGATCAACCTTCCTCCACCGGATACGTATGCCATTCTGACGAATTACCCGAATCCGTTCCACGACCGAACGACGGTCGAAGTCGACCTTCCGAAAATGCAGCACGTTCGAATCGAGGTGTACGACGTCCTTGGGCGCCGCGTCGTGCAGCTGCATGACGGCACGCTGCCGGCTGGCCGCCACCGCCTCGCCGTCGATGCTGCATCCTGGCCGGCGGGCGTGTATTTTGCACGCGTCGACACTCCGAACGGCGTGGCCACGCATCGCATGGTGCTGGCGCGCTAGATCGCACTTATCGATACGTTACCAGCCAATCATGAACATCGACGGTGAATTTTTCTGGGTCGTTTTGCTCGTCTTGTACCTGATTTTTCAGGTCCTGAGCGGACGAAAAAAGAAGAAAACGCAGCAGCGCCGTCCGGAGGCCGCGGATCGACGCCGTTCGGATGCACCGCCACGACGCCGACCGCAGACCGCCGCCGAATCGCCCGGACGCGGAACGGAACTGGACGAAGCGCTGCAAGAGATCCGTCGAGCACTCGGATTCCCCGACGAACGCGATCAGGGCGAGACGCGGGACGCAGAGGTGCCAACGAGGCACGATCGCGAAGACGAGGAACAGCGAGAAGCGGTCTTCCGCACGGCGGAAAAGCCCGTCGTGGAGGGCCGGTACGAATCCGGGATCGACACGACGACCGTGCGGGAACGCCCGCGTCCTAAGACGACACGACCGCTTCCGAAGCCCGCCACGACGCCGTCACGGTTACCCGAACGACCGGCGCCCAAATCTCCACCGACGTTCGCGCGCGGCGACGTTCCGGGTGCCGTCCTTGAGTCGCGCATCGCAAAGAAGAGCATCGTCGACCGGCGTGGAGAGCGTTTACCGCGTGAGATAGGCCAATCGTCTCTCGGGCGCTCCGTCAGGGAAAGCGCGCTAAAAGCACGTCTTCGCCATCCCCAGTCGCTTCGGGAGGCCATTCTGTTGAAAGAAATCCTCGACCCCCCGATATCACTGCGGCCGAGGCGGTGACGAGCGTCGGTGACGAGCCTATGAAGATGCCCGTATACTTCGGCCGTCGACGCATCGCCTCAGGATTCGGCCGTTTCGTCGAAGAAGTCGCCCCCTCGCTTGAACGTGCTCGCGCCGATCGCGCCGCCGATCGCGCCGAGAATCGAGTAGATCACGAGGGCGACGAGGACGATACCGACGATAAAAAAGGGCGATTCTACCATGTTCATGATCTGCTCGACCTGAGCGGGATCCATTCCCGAGGTGTCCAGCTGATCGGCGATGATCTGTTCAAGAGACGGACGGAGGTCGGTCGCCATCAAGAGTAACTGAATGGCGCTCGCCGCTACCATCGCGACGATGCCGGCAAGCGCACCGATTCCGGCTCCCTGGCCGCCCTTGAGCGTCAGCTGATGGCGGTCGGTGTAGTGCCAGACCGCCAGCAGCCCCGCACCGACGTACGCGATGCACGCAAGGCAGCTACCAACGAAGGGAATGAGGCCCAAAATGGATGCCGCAACGCCGATGGCGATGCCGGCCAACAAGATCGACTGGAATTTGTCGGGCATGAGTGACCGTTCGACTTGGTGCGAAGTCTTGCGTCGCGAATGGGTGGACTCGCCTTCGACATTGCGCGCCGTGACGTCAATCCGAATACGAATCTGGCGGAAGATATCGATCCGGTCCGCTTTTTACTACCGCCTCGGATTCCAACGAGGCCGCCGAACGTATGGCGCCGGCCTCGCCCTCGTCGAGAAGTCCGGATAGCGCTCGGCTGAGGAAATAGCCGGCAACCAGGCCGAAGACCGCGCCCGTCGCAAGCCGGCTAATGGCCGTGTTCGACCAGAGGCCCAGTACGTCACCCAGCCAATCGATGCCGGGCACGGCTACGGCGGCGCCGAGGAGAACCGGTGCCGGCCCGTTCAGCCGTTCGTCCCACCGTCGCGCGAACGGAAAGGCCAGAGCGGCAATCGGAAGGGCGAGATAGATACCGTAGCATCGGTGGCAGACGGCGAGCTGCACGTCGTGCAGATGCGGTGATCTTTCGGCGATCTGGTGGCAGACGCCGGAAAAGGCGAACATGACGATCCCTCGCAATTCCGTCCCCAGAAAGGGTGGCAGCGTGGCGACAATGAAGAGCACGAAGCTGCCTGCGAACGCGAGACTCCATCCCCGGCACGTGCGACTCGTCATCCTAAGCGTCATGCGAAGCAGCGGAGGTTAATGGTGCAGGTCCGAGCCCGCGCGGCCGGCGCCGCCATCGGCTGCGTCGTCCGTTCGACTCGATAACGGTATAGCCGGACGACTTAACGATGGTTTCATCCAACGGCGATGTTTGCACCTTGACGAGGAACAGGCCGGGTTGATATTTTGTTGACCGTTAGCACTCACGAATTGAGAGTGCTAACGACGGGTAGAACCGGCAACGCCGAACGATCACGTAACACATATGGAGGAAAACAGCATGGCAGCAATCAAACCCCTCGGCGACCGCGTCGTGGTTCGTCCGGAGGCCGCTGAGGAGAAGACCGAAAGCGGACTCTACATCCCCGACACGGCAAAGGAGAAGCCGCAGCGCGGGACCGTCGTTTCCGTAGGGCCTGGACGAGTCGAGAATGGTACGAAGATCGACATGACCGTCGGTCAGGGAGACAAAGTGCTCTACGGCAAGTACGCCGGAACGGAGATTTCAATCGACGGGGAAGACCTTCTGATTCTTCGAGAGAACGATATTCTCGGAATCATCGAGGGGTAGGAAGTTGAATCGCGACTCCACTTCGCGCTCCGCCCTGCTCTCTCAAAGGGACATTCGCACAAGCATCAATTACGAATCGCACGCATAGGACTATGGCTAAGCAAATCGTATTCGACACGGACGCTCGCGCGTCGCTCAAGCGCGGCGTAGACGTCCTGGCGAACGCCGTCAGGGTCACCCTCGGACCGAAAGGACGAAACGTCATCGTCGAGAAGAAATTCGGCGCACCGACGGTAACGAAAGACGGTGTAACCGTTGCCAAGGAGATCGAACTCGACAACAAGCTCGAAAACGTCGGCGCTCAGATGCTCAAGGAAGTGGCTTCCAAGACGAGCGACGTTGCCGGTGACGGCACGACGACGGCGACGGTACTCGCACAATCCATCATTCACGCCGGATTGAAAAGCGTGACCGCCGGAGCCAATCCCATGGACCTGAAACGCGGCATCGACCGGGCGACGGAGCTCGTCGTGACCAACATCCGCGAGCAGAGCCGTGCGATCTCCGGCAAGAACGAGATTTCGCAGGTGGCGTCGATCTCCGCCAACAGCGACCAGACCATCGGTGAGCTGATTGCCGACGCCTTCGAGAAGGTGGGCAAGGACGGCGTGATCACCGTCGAAGAGGCGAAGGGAACGGACACAACGCTCGACGTGGTCGAGGGCATGCAGTTCGATCGCGGCTACCTTTCCCCTTACTTCGTCACGAATCCGGACAACATGGAGACCGTCCTCGAGGACGCGTACATCCTGATTCACGACAAGAAAATCAGCACGATGAAGGACCTCCTTCCCGTGCTCGAGAAAGTCGCCCAGACGGGTGCACCGCTGCTCGTCATCGCCGAGGACATCGAGGGAGAGGCCCTTGCGACCCTCGTCGTTAACAAGCTGCGCGGAACGCTCAAGGTGGCGGCCGTCAAGGCTCCGGGCTTCGGCGACCGGCGTAAGGCCATGCTCGAAGACATCGCCATTCTCACCGGCGGCACGGTCGTCTCGGAGGAGAAAGGATACCGTCTCGAGAACGCGACGATGGATTACCTCGGCCGGGCCAAGCGCATCGTGATCGACAAAGACAATACGACCATCGTGGACGGGGCGGGGTCGCCCGAAGACATCAAGGCTCGCGCCAACCAGATCCGGCAGCAGATGGAGACGACCACGAGCGATTACGACCGCGAGAAGCTGCAGGAGCGACTAGCAAAGCTATCCGGCGGTGTGGCCGTACTGAAGATCGGTGCGTCGACGGAGCCGGAGATGAAGGATAAGAAGGCCCGCGTCGAAGACGCGCTCCACGCGACTCGAGCCGCGATAGAGGAAGGTATCATTCCAGGTGGCGGCGTAGCCTATCTTCGTGCCCTCGGTGTGCTCGAAAACGTCGAAGTAGACAACGAGGATCAGCAAATCGGCGTCGGCATCATCCGGCGCGCACTCGAGGAGCCTCTTCGCCAGATCGTTCAGAACGCCGGCCTCGAAGGGTCAATCGTCGTTCAGAAGGTCAAAGATGGAAAGGGCGATTTCGGCTTCAACGCGCAGACCGAGGAGTATGGAAACCTGCTCGAACAGGGGGTCATCGACCCGACCAAGGTCGCGCGTACGGCGCTGGAGAACGCGACCTCGGTTGCCAGCCTTCTGCTAACGACGGAAGCCGTCGTCGCCGACAAGCCCAGCAAGGGCGACGACGAAAACGGCATGCCCGCAGGTGGTCCGGGCGGAATGGGTGGGATGGGCGGTATGGGAGGCGGAATGGGGTTCTAAACCCTTCTCGTCTCAACGCTTGCAACAGTAAAGCGGAGGCGCAACCGGACGGCGTCTCCGCTTTTGCTTTTGAGCGCGGCGTATTCGTTGAGCCAGGGCACCGGTGCACGGCGCGCTCCGGCAGTTTCACGCGTGATCACGCTTTCGAGCCGTGACCCTCGTAGTTCGCGTACGGATCGACGTCCCACGCGTCCGTTAGATGATTGATCAGGTCTTCTTCGGTGTCGAGAAACACGCCGTCGGCGTTCGCGATTTTGACGAGATCGTTCAGCGCGGCCATCCTCTGTTCCCTCGGAAGCGAACGCCTGACCGAATCGATCGCTCGCTCGATGCGCTCCTCGTCCGGGCCGAGAGCGTACGCCGACGTGGCGCTGTCGAAAACCGAGCGCACGTCCTCCGACGCCTCGTCCGGCCTCCACTCCTGAAGCTTATTGAGCATGACCTGCATTTCGGTGTGCGCCAGGTCATGGTCCGTACCATGGGCAAGTACGAGATACAGATAAGCGATGTCGTGTAGGACGCCCCAATCCTCTTCTCGGACAGCCGCCGCATTTTCCGTCTCCCGCGCCACTCCCCAATCGGCGGCCAACCGATCGAGCATGATTCGTTCCTGTCGGTGTAACACGCCGTCGGCCATCGCGATGGAAGTGAGATCAGCCAGTACCGTCTCCCTCTGCCCTCTCGTCAAGACGCGCCCGAGACGCGCGATGGTCTCGGCGGCGCCGGCGTCGACGTCCGTCAGCCTCACGTACCCATCGAGCGCTTCCATGACGAGCGGTTGCACTCGTTCACGTCGCTGCAAAGCCGAGCGTTCGGCGAGCTTTCTGGTAACCGTCTCCAGTTCGGAATCAGTCAGATAGTCACCCGATTGGTGGGCGATGCACAGGTAAAGGAACGCGAGATCGAGAAGACAGCTATGGTCGTCGATGCGGGACATGTCCCACCTCCAATCGAGTGCGGCTTTGGGCTGACGTGGGGATATTCAACCTACGAAACGACATGAACTGCGTTATGGCCGGGCGGCCAGGGTAATCGTAAAGACGCTTCCGCGGCCCTTCTTGCTTTCGACGGTAATTTCACCACCCATCAGCTCCAACAGACGCTTCGAGACCGTCAATCCCAGCCCACTTCCCTGGTGCGTCCGATCGAGCCCGCTACTCTCCTGCGTAAACGGATCGAATACCTGCGACAGGAAACGATCGTCGATGCCAATGCCCGTATCCGTGATGGTGATCACGATCGTCGAGTCCTCCCTTGCCACACTGATATCTATGCTTCCATTCTCAGTGAACTTGATGGCGTTGTCGAGTAAATTGTTCAGCACACGAGACAGCACGCCGTGGTCGACGTTCGCGTAGCATCGGTTCGCCGGCAAAGACAGGTTGATTTCGAGCCCTCGTTCCTCCGCCAGCGGAGTCAGGGTGAGGGCAATGCTTTCGACGATTTCCGTCACGCTCTGCGCGTGGGCGTCGATCTCCAGGGTACCGGCTTCGAGCTGCGCGAGATCGAGCATCGAGTCGAGCATGTGCATGAGCCGCCGTCCGCTCCGTTCGATGAGATTGATGAAGCGGTGATATTCCGAGCGTACGCCCTGTCGGAGAATGGACGTAAACCCGAGAATCACCGTCAGCGGCGTCCGAATCTCATGGGTCAGATTCGTCAGGAACGTCGATTTGAGCAAGGCCATCTCTTCGGCATGCTCCTTCGCTTCCAGCAACGTTCGTTCGGTATCCTTTCGCTCGTTGATGTCGATCACGGATCCGATGAAGCCGGTGAACGAACGATCGGGCAAATATCTCGGAACGCCGTGATCCAGGATCCACCGGTACACGCCGTCCCTGCGCCGCAGTCGATACTCCAGGCTGAACGTTTCGCGATTATTAAGTGCCCGAGCGTAATTTTCCAGATATTCCTCGACGTCATCGGGGTGCACGTTCTGAGACCAACCCGTTCCCAGCTCTTGCCGTAGGTCCCGGCCGGTGAACTCGAGCCACGGTTTGTTGACGTAGACGTACTTCCCTGATTCATCCGCCACCCAGATGAGCACGGGGGCAGAGTCCGCCATCATGCGGAAACGTTCCTCGCTCTCCTTTAGCGCATTGCGGGTACGCTTGTGCTCGGTGATGTCGTTCATCACGGTGAGAACGCACGGTACGCCCTCCACGTCAATGAGTTGTGACGAGCAGACGACAGTCTTGATCTCGCCCGCGCGCGCATAGACGTCGAGTTCGTGTTCATGCAGCGAGGAGTGCTCCCGGACCCGATCGACGAACTCCTCTTGCCTCCGTTCGTCGACCCAGAGCGAAAGATCGGCGCCCGATTGGCCGATCGCCTCCTCCGCCGTGTAGCCGAAGAACGACGTCCATTCTTCGTTGAGGTCAATGAAGACGCCGTCACTCAGGCGACTGATCGCGATCGGCGACGGGCTGGCGTGGAAGATCTTGTGGAGGAGGCTCCGACTTTCACGGCTATGGCGCAGTCGCTCGACCGTCTTGCCCTGCGCCTCCGATCCGAAGTTCGAAACGTCTCGCATGACAGGAACACAGGTCGTTGGTCCGTTGGAGCTCCTCGGAAGGGAGAACCCGGCCGGCTCGATCCCCGCCATTGCGGACGACCGGCGTCACGAGGGTCAAAGGGATGGTGTGGCGTCGCTCAAAGTATCGTGTGCGGTCGCTTAGTCCATCGCGTACCGTCAGTCACAATCACAGTTCGACGCCAGTTAGCTGAAGTCGTTGCGTAAACTCAAGCGATACGCCGTTACAGTCTTGCAAGAAAATGAAGACGTTACACGGCTCAAGACGGTCGGTGTGTCGGCGTTTGTGCGCACCCACAAAAAAAGCGGGCCGAACGAGTGACCCGCTGCCGCGCCGCGTCTCGGGGCCGCGCCGTATGACGTCAGCTTGTCACGCGCACGTGCACGGCGGCTCAGCGGCCGCAGCCCGCAAGTTTCGGTTAAGGGACGCTTCGAACGGTCTCGATTCGTTGAAATTGAGAGGAAGGGCTCGGCGACACGTGATCGGCCGCTTGCGCGAGTCAAGTAGCCGCTCGCGACGCCCCTGTATCGCCGTCATCACGGCCAGGGCGGCGCTCTCTAGCATTACGGCCGAAACTTCTTGACGCATGACATTCTCTCATAGCAATATCGTCAAACGGGCCTGTGCGCCCGATTACGAGGACTAAGATACTGGACGTGGACCCGGACGGCAATAATTCCCGCCGGCTATTCCACAATTCCAACATGTTTCTTAATAGCGTTCCCGACCCGCACGCGCAAGGCATTTCGCCGCGCAGCCGATTAGTTTCCCCGCAAACGTCGACGACGAAAGCGGACACGGGCCGAACGTGCCGGAACGGCGCTATACGCTCGAGGTCGCGTTCCGAAGTTCCACAATGAAGCGATTTGCCAGCCGGTCTGCCCGCTCCTGACTGGCCGCTTCGGCGTAAATTCTAATGATCGGCTCGGTGTTGGATTTTCGGAGGTGCACCCAATCGTCGTCAAAATTGATCTTCAGACCGTCCGTCCTATCGACATCGTGGTCCTCATACCGATCTGCCACGAACCGCAGCACGGTCTCCGGGTCGAGTTCGCCGATCGGCGTCTTGTTCTTGCTGAGCCTGTAACTCGGCAGCGTGGCACGCAGCGCCGACATCGTGTAATTCTCGTTCGCCAGGTGCTGCAACACGATAGCCGCGCCCGCGAGGGCGTCTCGCCCGTAATGCAGGTCCGGCAGAATGACGCCGCCGTTTCCCTCGCCACCCAGAATCGCATTCACCTCCTGCATCTTCTTGACGACGTTGATCTCGCCTACGGCTGAACGAAATACGTTCTGGCCGTGCCGCGCGGCGATGTCGTCGATCGCCCGTGAAGAAGACAAGTTCGTCGCAAAGGGACCGCTACGGATGCGCCACATGAAGTCTGCCGCGATCACTTGCGTGAGCTCCTCGCTTAGATATTCACCGTCCTCCGCCACGAGTGCGAGGCGGTCCGCGTCGGGATCGACGGCGAGCCCTACGTCGGCCCCTACCTCCTTCACTCTGGACGTCAGCTCCTTCAAGTTTTCGGGTAGGGGTTCGGCCGGATGAGCAAACCGGCCGGTCGGATCGCAGTGAAGGCACACGATACGGTCGGCTCGAACCCCGAGCTTTTTCAGCAGGTAAGGAATCGCGATCCCTCCGACGGAATTGACGGCGTCGACCACGACCTTAAAATTTCGATCCCTGATGACGTCCGGATCGATGAAATCGAGATCCAGAATGCGTGCGACGTGGTATTCGAGAAAGTCGCGGCCGTCGCGCGTTCCGATCGCGTCATACGCCACGGTCTTCGATTCGCCGGCATCGGCTATCCGCAGCACCTCCTCTCCCTCTTCAGCCGATAGGAATTCGCCCTTCTCGTTCAGCAGCTTAAGCGCGTTCCATTCTTCGGGATTATGGGACGCGGACAGAACGATTCCACCGACGGCCTTCGCCTCGATCACGGCCATTTCGACGGTCGGCGTCGTTGCGAGTCCGGCATCGATGACGTCAAGTCCGGCACTCTGCAGCGTGGACGACACGATCGCGGCGCAAAGGCCGCCCGTCACTCGTGCGTCTCGACCGACGACCACGGTGGCCGACGTTCCCTTCTCCGATGCTCTTCGTCGACACCAGGTGCCGTACGCTCCGGCGTAACGTACCAGCGTCGCGGGGTCGAGACCCTGTCCGAAGATGCCGCGAATGCCAGATATCGAAACGATTAGCGTACTTGCCATTTCAGCCGCGTCGTAGTGTCAGCCGGGGTCGTACTGAGTGAAAGCCGCGTTCCCATGCGCCCGATCGCCATGGAGAGGAGCGTCGAGCGCAGCGCGCAAACGGCCGGCTTCATCGACGCTGCTGTGGAGTGATGGTTTCGGGCGTCGAAAGACGGTTTCAAGACCTTTTAACGGAACTGAGGTACCGTACCCCTGTTGACGCCCTGTCTTCTCAGGCGTCTGACCGGGCATTCCACCATCGATTTACCTGTCATGGCTCCACGTTTCGGATCGCGCGCATACCCGGTTACCGGTGAGGTCCGCCTTCGGTACGGTTTCACGATTCTGACCGCCCTGACCACCGTGATCCTTCTGGCCTGGGGTGCGTTCGTAACGAGCATAAATGCGGGCCTTGCCGTCCCGGATTGGCCGTCGTCGTTCAACTCGTACGATCCGTTCAACCCGTGGCCGGAATGGTGGAAGCTGACGCCGGTGCTCGCAGAACACGGGCACCGGCTCCTCGGCGCGCTCACCGGTACGTTCACGCTGATTCTGGCGATTTGGACGTGCCTACGTGATCCGCGACGCTGGATGAAGGTCGTCGCCGTCGGCGCATTGGCCCTCGTCTCCTTCCAGGGCGTGCTCGGTGGAATGCGCGTCGTCCTCCTCTCGCTCGATCTGGCGGTCGTCCACGCCTGCGTCGCGCAGATTTACTTCGTCCTCATAGTCGGCATGGCCCTCTTTACCTCGCGCACGTGGCTCGAGGCGGAATTCGGGTCGATCCCATCTACCGACGTCCCGAAACTTCGACAGTTCACACTCCTGACCGCGGGTCTCTTATACGTCCAGATCATCCTCGGAGCGCTGCTACGGCATCCGGGCACCGGAATCGATCCGCTTCTGGCGGGCCTTCATATCGCAGGCGCAGTCGTAGTATCGACGGCCCTCATTCTTCTCTTCGCCTTCGTCCGCCGTCGATTTCGTCATGCGCGCATTGGTTTCCCGGCGGCTCTGTTGATCCTTCCTTTGTTGACGGTACAGGTCGTGCTCGGTGTCACCGCCTATCTCGTGACGATCGACGACGCCGGCTTTCTCGAGCCTAGCAACCTCCAGGTGGTCGTCAGTACGGTCCATATGGTCACGGGGGCCCTCCTCATGGGAGCCTCTTCCATTCTGGTTTTCGAGGCATTTCGCCTGCCACGAGAACCCGATTCAGCCAAAGATGCGCAGACCGAGAATTCTCGTATATTGAAAGCGCCGACGCTCAGTAGTTGATTCGTAATCCCCTGTGCCCAGAAAACCAGGTCCGTCTTCTTCCGTCGTGAGCGGAGGTCGTGCTCGGGCCGACGCATTGACTGCCGGGTCGGCCTCGACCTCAAGGCTCGTTCGTGATTTCTTCGAGCTGACCAAGCCGGAAATTACGTTTCTGGTAGCCCTTTCGTCGGTCGCAGGCTTCGTCCTGGCGCCAACGGATCTCTTCGACGCCCGAGCGTTCTTGTTTCTCGTCATCGGCGTGTGCCTGACGAGTGGAGGCGCCAGCACGCTCAACCACTGGCTGGAGCGAGAGAATGACGCCCGCATGCGCCGGACGATGCGGCGACCCCTGCCGGCCGGGCGTGTTTCGCCGAACGCGGCCCGAAACTTCGGATGCGTCCTCGTCGCGGCCGGTGTGGGCATTCTGTGTCCGCTGACGAACCCGCTTACGGGAGTGATCGCCGTCGCCACGGCGCTGATCTATCTGCTCGTGTACACTCCGTTGAAGCAGCATTCGACCTGGAACACCCTGATCGGAACGATCCCCGGCGCATTACCCGCCCTCGGAGGCTGGACGGCGGCGACCGGATCGATCGGCTGGGGTGGTGCTGCCGTGTTCGGCATTCTCGCAGCGTGGCAGATGCCGCACTTTCTTTCGCTGGCCTGGATGTATCGGAAGGATTACGAACGTGCCGGCTACGTGATGCTGCCCGTAGCCGAGCCCGACGGCGGCTCAACGGTTCGTCAGACCCTCTTCTACACGATCGCTCTCGTCCTGGTTAGTCTTGCACCATTGGTCCTCGGACTCAGCGAATGGCTCTACGGCATCGGGGCCGCAGGACTGGGTATCTGGTTTCTTGCGGCCTCGGTCGCGTTCTATCGATCTCGTTCCGTGCAGGATGCGCGGCGGGTGCTGCGCGTCTCGATAGCTTACGTCCCCGCCCTCGTATTCGTGATGCTCCTCGATCGCGTCACCCTCGGCGGCCTCTTTTCCTGAGCGAATTTGTGATCGAACGGCAACCGCGCGACCGAGCGAAGGGGCCGGCCGACCGGTCGAACCGACCCTTTCGTTCGAAGCGAGAATCTCTGCCGAATCGGATGGGCGGCGCCGATCAGCCGATGGAGGGCACCCGTGAAACGGTCCGACACGGTCACGCGTTCGATGGGGCAAAATCGAGCTCTCTTGCTCAATCGACCACGCGCATTCCATTGGACGTTCAAAGCTCACTCACTCACCGGACCGATGTGGTCGACCTCAAGACGCTTTCGCGCGCCGAACTCGAAGCGTTCGTCGCCGGCCTAGGGCTGAGAGCGTTTCGCGGCCGGCAGATCTACAAATGGCTCTACGAGAAAGGAGCAACGTCATTCGGTGAGATGACCGACCTCCCGCAGCGGCTGCGCGATCGCCTGGAGACCATCGCAGCGATCGGGCGCCTGGAGCCGGGTCGGGTGCAGACGGCCTCCGACCAGACCATCAAAGCGCTCTTCACGCTTCCTACCGGACGCCGCGTCGAGACGGTCCTGATTCCAGACGTCGCCCCGGACGGCAGCGTCAATCGGCTGACCGTGTGCGTGTCAAGCCAGGTTGGATGCGCCATGGCCTGCGGCTTTTGCGCCACGGGCATGATGGGTTTCCAGCAAAATCTGACGCCCGGAGAAATCTTCGATCAAGCATTCTACATGAATCGCCTCGCGATCGAGAGGTACGGCCGTGCGATCTCAAACGTCGTCTTCATGGGGATGGGCGAACCGCTCCTCAATTATGAGCGAGTGATGCTCGGCATCGAGGCGCTAATCCATCCGGATGGCCTCGGGCTCGCTCCTAGACGAATCACGCTGTCGACGGTCGGCCTCGCGCGGCGCATCAAACAATTGGCGGATGAGGACCTGGGAATCAACCTCGCCGTATCGCTGCATGCACCCACGGATACGAAGCGGAGCAGCATCATGCCGGTCAATCGAGCCGGCGCGACCGATCTGACCGCGCTCCGCGATGCCATTCGGTATTACTCGGCTTCAACTGGACGGCGGGTGACGTACGAGTACTGCATGTTTCACGGCTTCAACGACTCGGTAGAAGACGCCGTCCAACTTGCTGAAGTCGTCGAGTGGGCGCCGAGCAAGGTCAATCTCATCATGTACAATCCCGTTGAGGGACTGGCGTTCGAACGAACCCCGGAAGACCGGCTCGATGCCTTCATTCGCACTCTCTTGCAGCGGGGCGTGACGGTCACGGTACGCCGAAGCCGGGGCCAGGACATCGACGCGGCCTGTGGTCAGCTTGCCGTCAGGGAGAATTGAGCGCCGGCGGTCCGATTCAACCGGTCCGCGCTGAGGCGACGATGCAGAGCCCGCTGTAATAAGGCCGTGACTATGGGGATCAGGCTGACGCTTGGACATGGAGATCGTATATTGACGAAAACGGTGACCTGTTCATGAGCAAACACGAAATCGTCTACCCGATGAAGAGTACGTCCCAGGAGCCAGACGCACCAAGCGGCCTTGTCTCGCTGCTACTCGGTTTTTTCGGCGTCACGGCGGCTTTCCTGCTGCTGCCGAAGACGATCAAGTTCGTGATTCGTCATTTCGTGCTGGGCATCGTCTCCGAGATCGTCGCCGTCGTCCTTGCCGGATTGCTCACCGAGAAACTCATCGATCTCATCGGGCGCGACGCGTCGGATTCCCCGGTGATCGACTCTTCGCAGTGATGCGCTCGGCGATCGATTGGAAGCCTGTTCGCCCCGCGCAGCTTCCGAGACGGCGCGCCTATCATTTTTACATCTCGTTCGAGTCGCGCTTCGCTCGAAGGCCGAGCGACAGGACCGTGAGCAAAAAGGCCGAACCGGCGATCCCCGCGAACGCAATCTGGTAGCCACGCATGTCGGCTCCGCTCGACGCCACGAGTGCTCCGATCAGTGCCCCTCCGGTTAGCTGCCCGACGCTGATCGACAGCGTCACGACGCCCTGCGCGACGGTTCTCTCGGCATGTTCCGCTTCCTGCAACAGAATGTAGGGGAGGGACGACCCGAGCAGTCCGGACAGTCCCAGGCCGATCAGTACGGATGCCGTGTAGTACACGGCAGTCGACGTCGGACCGAACGCCATGACGGCGCTGCCTGTGGTTAGAAGAATCGTGCTGGCAAGGATGATCACACGCGACCCGAGGCGGTCGAGCAACCGCCCGCCGAGCGGTGAGCCGACGGCCACCGCCGTTACCAGCGGGAGCAGCATGAACGAGGCCGTGGATTTCGTTACTCCGAAGGCCGAGACCGCCATCGCCGGCATGAACACGAAGGCGGCTTCCGTAAGCCCGGCACCCACGCCGAGCAGTGCGGCGATGACGACTTGGCGACTCCGGAAAAGCCGTAGGCGGAGTAACGGATTCGGCGATCGGTCTTCGATCGCGACGAAAATGGGAAGCAAAACAGCCGATACGATCAACCAGGGCATGACCTGAAGCGAGAGCAAGCTCGCGGTGAACCGTTCGATATCGATCTGATTCATCCCGAAAGCAAACGACGCGAGAAGCACGCCGAGCACTATGATGCCCGGGACATCGAGGGGCCTCTTTTCGGTCGACTCCGACGAGGGCAGGGCGTGCAAGCCGCCTATCAACACGACAAGGGCCAGCGGCACGTTCACGACGAAGAGCCACGGCCACCCGACGAGCAGCAGGAGACCGGCAATGATCGGGCCGATGATGAAGGCAATGCCGAATACCGCACCGAGCAGCCCCAACGCCGCGCCTCGCTTCTCCGGACGAATCACGTCGCCCACGACGGCGCTCGCCACCGGGAAAATGCCGGACGCGCCCAACCCCTGTATCGCGCGCCCTGCCAGAATGCCGGCGAACGGCGGCGCGAGCGCGACGATGATCGAGCCCGCGGCGAAGAGAATGACGTTCGCGGCGTAGACGGCTCGTCGCCCGTACACGTCCGACAAGCGCGCCATCAGGGGCAGACCGAGTAAATTGAACAGGACGAAGACGTTGAAAACCCAGGCGATCGCGCGTTCGCTGAGGCCGTAGTGCTCGCGCAGCGCGGGAAGCGCGGGACCGACGATCGCGATGTCCAGCGCGGCCATCAGCACCCCCAGGAAGAGGACGAGGAGGATTTTCGGCGTCGATGAAGGCGCAGGTGCCGACGATGACGGATCCAAACTTACGGCGACGGTCAATGAAGGAGGTGGAGATGGGACGCTCGGCCCCGCGAGTGCGGAGTTTATCGGTTCGAGCCGGAGGCGTCAAGCATTTCGCGGAAATTTGAGATTGCGGCAAGCGACGTCGACGCGCTGAAACGAAACTTTGGACACGTTTCGTAGATTGGAGGCGAGGTCACCGCCTCTTCGTCGTTCATTCGTCGCCAACGGTAACGATCATCGCCGGCATGCTGCAACGATTACACCGACCCGCGCTCATACTGGGTACGCTGGCCCTCTTTATCGCTGGATTTACCGCCTACGTGACGCTGAATCTACCCCTTTTCCCCGACGGCCCGACCCAGGATGACCTCTGGCCGGGTACGTCGGAATGGGCGCAAAAACGGCTCTCGCAGCTCACGCTCGAGCAGAAGGTCTCCCAACTCTTTGCGGCGAGGGCGTACAGCACGTATACGAGCGAGGACGACCCGCAATATCTGGCGCTAGTCGATCTCGTTGAGCGCTTCCAGATCGGCGGCATCACGTTCTTTCAGGGAGAGCCTCTCGAACAGGCGACGCTCGCGAACGCCCTGCAACGACGCGCCCGCCTGCCCCTTTTGATCTCCCAGGACATGGAATGGGGCGCCGGCATGCGGATCGAGCACTCGACGACGTTTCCCCGCACGATGGCCCTCGGCGCCGCGCGTGACGCGGAGCTCGCATACAAGGCCGGCTACGTGACCGCCATCGAGGCGCGAGCGATGGGAACGCATCAGGTGTTCGCACCGGTCGCCGACGTCAACAACAATCCGTTCAACCCCATCATCAACGTCCGTTCGTTCGGCGAGAAGCCGGAGCTCATATCAGAGCTCGCGACGGCGTTCGCACGAGGCATACAGGACGGAGGTGCCCTGTCGACGGCGAAACATTTCCCGGGCCACGGCGACACGGCGACGGATTCGCACGCCGCACTTCCGATTCTGTCCTTCGGTCTGGACCGGCTCGAATCGCTCGAGCTCATTCCATTTCGTCAGCTCGTAGATCAGGGGATCATGAGCATCATGACCGGCCACCTGGCCTTCCCCAGGGTTGAACCCGACTCGACCGTTCCGGCCAGCCTGTCTCGAAAAGTGACGACGGAAATCCTGCGGAAGGAGCTCGGTTTCAACGGGTTAATCGTGACCGATGCGCTCGACATGGCCGGCGTCACGGTCAATTTCCCTACCGGTGAGATAGCGGTGCGCGCCCTGAAGGCCGGCGCCGACATGCTGCTGCTCTCCGAGGATCCGTATGCCGCGCGTGAGGCCATCCTCCGCGCCGTCGCCGCGGGCGAGATCGCCGAGCGGCGCATCGACGAGTCGGTCATGCGGATCCTGCGTGCGAAGGCGTGGGCCGGGCTCGCCGACGATCCGTTCGTCGATCCGGGACAGGTACGCGGACGAGTTGCCTCCGAGGCGCATCAAGCCGTGAGCGAGGCTATCGCACGCGCTTCGCTGACGCTCCTGCGCAATGACGGCGAGCTGCTTCCGCTGCGAGACAAGAAACGCATCCTCGTCGTCACCCTCAGCGACGGCTCCGATCCCACCGTCGGCCACTACTTCACGTCCCAGCTCCGACAACACGTAGCGGAAGCCAAAGTGGACGCGTACCTGCTCGACGATCGTTCTCATCCCGACGAATACAAAGAGGTACTGGCATGGGCCGCCTTGTACGACCTCGCCGTCGTTCCCGCGTTCGTTTACGTCAGGTCGTGGAGCGGACGCATCAACCTGGCGGAAAAGAATCTGGCCTTTCTGAATCAACTCGTCGCCGAAGGCCCGCCCGTCGCCCTGATCTCGTTCGGAAATCCGTACGTCGTCATCGGACTCGAGCAGCCCGACGCCTACGTGGCCGCGTACGGCGCGTCGGAGGTGTCGCAGCGCGCCGTGGCCGAGGCCCTCGTGGGCCGATCCGGGTTCTCCGGGCGTCTTCCGATCGAGATCCCGGGTACGTATGCGTATGGTGACGGCATCCAGATTCCGCAACAGACGGTACGGCGAGGCTTTCCCGCCGAGGCAGGAATGGACGGACACCGTCTTCGGCAGGTCGATTCGTTGATGCACGCCTCCATCGCCGACCGCGCCTTCCCCGGCGCCGCCGTCGCGATCGGACGCAACGGCGTATTGGTCAAGCTGGACGCCTACGGCTATCACACGTTCGAGAAGAACGTACGCGTCACGACGCGATCTCGATTTGATCTCGCCTCGATGACGAAGGTCATCGCGACCGCGACCGCGGCCATGAAGCTATACGAGGAGGGAAGGCTGGACCTGGACGCTCGAGTGGTCGACTACCTTCCGCAATTCGGTCGGGGGGGGAAATACGACGTCACGATCCGTCATCTGCTCACGCACACGGCCGGGTTGATTCCCTTTCGACCCTTCCATCAGCTCGGTATTACGGATCGCCTGGCCCTGATCGACACGGTAATGGCCGAGCGGCTAACGTACCGGCCAGGAACGGATTCCCGTTACAGTGATCTGGGAATGATCACGCTCCTGCTCGTCATGGAGGCAATCACGAATCGACCCTTCGACGAATGGGCCGCCGAGAACGTTTTTCATCCGCTCGGCATGTTCGACACCGGATACCGTGGCCACATCTCCGACTCATCGATCGTGCCCACCGAATTCGACGCAAGCTTTCGGCGGCGACTCATTCAAGGTGAAGTGCATGACGAAACGGCCTGGATACTCGGGGGGGTCTCCGGCCATGCGGGACTCTTTTCGACGGTCGAAGATCTTGGCAAGTTTGCGTACATGCTCGTCAACGAGGGATACGCGAACGGTAGCTGGTTCTTGAAGGCGGAGACGATCCGAACGTTCACGAGGCCGCAGAACGCCGAGATGCACACACGGGCGCTCGGCTGGGACACGCGAAGCCCTGACGGCAACACCTCCGCGGGGCAGTATTTCGGACCGAACAGCTTCGGCCACACGGGCTTCACCGGGACGTCCCTCTGGGTCGATCCCGACCAGGATCTGTTCGTCATCCTGCTCACGAATCGGGTCTTTCCGACGCGCGAGAACAGTAAGATCGTCCAGGTGCGTCCCCGGCTTGCCGACATCGCGTACCAGTCGATTGTAGGACCGCCCCGGCTCGTCTTGCTCGAGCGGACTAATTGAAACGTGGAACAACTTTTGCTTAGTTCGATTCTGCACAAGCTCGCAGCGGCTACCGTCTGCGAAGACGTCATATCGACTGATTATCCGACATAGACTATGCCGACGTACGTATACCGGCGCGAGGACGGCTCGACTTTCGAAGTTCAGCAGCGCATAACCGATGATCCGCTGAAGATCGACCCCGAAACGGGCCAGAAAGTGGAACGCATCATCTCGGGTGCCGGCCTGATCTTCAAAGGCAGTGGATTCTACCTGACCGATTACGCCCGGAAGAATTCGGACGGTGCCAAAAAGCCGGCCACCGACGGCAAGGAATCGACGGGCGAAACGAAGCCTGCCGAGAAGCCGGAGACCTCAACGGAAAAGAAGGAGACGTCGAAAGCGTCTACGGAGTAGCCAGCCGGGCCCTCACATCGACACTCCTTCTCTCCATTTTTCGATACGCCGCCGCCAGTCGTGCTCGTACTCGGGCGAGCGCTGTAAGACGTAATTTTCAAACAGTCCGGCGAGTCCGTAAGCCGTCGAGCGCCTGAATATGAACGGCGGAAGTCGCCGGCTCAGCGCGATCCCCTTTTCGAAGTAGTACCACTCTCGGCGCAAGTAATGCGTCTCCGTATAACTCGGCGCGCCGAAGACGACGTAGATCATCCCAAGATCCGTCTTCCATCCCTCTTTGTGATTTGAAAAAAGGACGTTGGCCTCTTCGACGCGGCTGTAATACGTTTTCAGCAGCGTCGCCGCCGCTTCCTTGTTCGGAACGAGTCCGGCCCAGAACGCGTCGAAAAGGCGCTTTTTCTCCTCGGACGTAGGCGCTTGCATCATCGTCGACCATTCGTAGTCGCGAGCGATGTAGCGGAGCGACTCTACCATCTCGTCCAGACCTGTAATCATGGGAAACCCCTCCCGCATGACGGCGAAATGCCGGCTACTCTTGCGCTCCAGATTCGTGCCGCTGACCACGAGCTCCACCATGTAATTCCCCCGCTCCAGCACCGGTAGGGAGAAATCGATCGACACGTAGTCGCCCGCCTGCATGAGGCTGCGCCGCGACACTTGAATCGTGTCTCCCCGGTCGTAGTCCACGCCAACGTAGGGCATCGTGAACGGACCGGGCGTGAAATAGTACGGCGGGAGGGCGACGCTCTTGTCACTGTCGAAACGAACGAGCGTCATGACCGCTTCGGCCCTTTCGGGAAGGTTGTACAATTCGGTCGAAGCCCGCAGCGAATCGTAGCCGGTCGGAAGGTGAATCGAGAGGGCCGGGTGAAAGGAGCCGCCTCGGCGACTCGCCTTCAACAGGACGTCCGCGAGCAGTGTCTCTCCTCCGGAAGCATCCGCGATTTCCAATTCCCGAGAGCGTACCGCCTGCGCTCCGCTCCGTGCGTCCTCCAACGAAACCTCGACGGTATAGGTACCCGGAGGAACGTCAATTCGATCGTGTCGGTGTAGTCGCTGGGGGCTTCTAGTCGAATCGTAGGACGAGGTCACGAGCGTGTCGGCGAATGCTCTCTCGATATTGACGCTGCGATTTCCGGATGACAGGACGCGTATCACGAGCTCATAGCCGGCCTCGAACACGTCACCACGGCTCAGATAAACGAGAGACGTGACGGGAATTACCGCATAAACGTCGATTCCCGTCTTTCCGTCGTAGAAAACGGCCACCGCGTCCATGTCGAAGCTCGGCGCACCGAGCTCAAAAACGGTGTTTTGACGTCCTTGCGGATCCGGGACGTTCGCCGCGCCGGAGCATCCGGCCAGAACGAGGAGCAGGATCGATGACAATATGTACCCGTATTGCTTCATTCGACGTAATTTCCGCCCGCGCGGCGAGGGGTGGCGACTATCGGCCTGGTCGAATGCGTCGTCTATCCTCTCGATGGCTGGGATACGGCATTGCTACAGGACCTCTCCCCTTCGCCAGAGATCCACGGCGCGCGTCCATTCGTGTTGATAGTACGGCCGGCGCTGGAGGACGTAGTTCTCGAAGCCGTTTTCGGAGAACGCTCGCACTTTTTCGAAGAGATACGCGTTGGCGGGGTCGCGATCTCCGTAACTATAGAACCACGTCTCGGATTCCACGCGGCGATCGACGTAGAGCGGCGGTCCCAGGATGACGTACACCATCCCCCGATCCGTTTTCCATCCCTCTTTGTAGCCGGTGAAAAGAAGATTGGCTTCCTCGACCCTCCCGTAATAGAGCTTGATGAGATTTGAGGCTACGTTTCGGTTCGACACGCGCGTTCCCCAGAACGCATCAAAGCGGCGCTTTGCTTCGACAGGGTTCTCGGCCGATTCGATAAATTCGATCTCGTCGTCGAAGGCGATGTAGGCCAACGCTTCAATGAGATCGTAGAGTGCGGCCATTTGGGGGTACGTCGAGTTTTTGACGGAGATCATTCGCTCCCGCTCCGCGATCCTTTCGCCGTCCGCGTGGGTCCCTTCTACCGTGAGGCGGTACATTCCCGGAGAGAGCTTCGGCAGCGAGAATTCTACGACCGCATTTTCTTCCGGAGCGGTTATCGTACGGCGGGTCACCTGGATCGTATCCGCCTTGTCATAAAAAATACCCCGGGACGCCAGGGAGGCTCGCGTCGGCGCCAGCCAGTACGGGGGAGGCGCGATGCTCGTGTCGCTCTCAAATCTAACCAGCCGCAGCGCGACGGTTAGATTTTCGGTAGCATCCAGGTTGAGGAGTTGGACGGACGCCCGCAGCGAGTCCATCATTGCCGGCAAGTGAAGAGAAACGAGGGGTTCGAAGCCGCCCGCGTCTCGCAGCGCCTCGAGATGGACGTGACCGACGTAGGGCTCGGAATCATGCCGTCCCGGAACCGTCACGGCCTGGCGCCGAATCGCGCTCGCGCCCGTTTCTTGGTCGGTGATCGTCACCTCGACGACGTACGAGCCGGCCGGCACGTCCAGCGGACGCATGCGAACCTGGGGCGCGGGCAGGAGCGTCGAGTCGTAGTGGGCGACACGGATGGTATCGGACGCGGTCGTCTCGAATACGCGATCCTTGGACGTCCGCTCCACGACTTCGATCAGGACGTCGTAGGCGGCTTCGAAGGCCTCTCCGGAACGCACGAACACGAGGGACGACAACGGGATACTGAAATGCGCCTCCAGAGACGCGGCACCGTCTCGCGCGCGCACGATCGTCTCCATGTCGAAATTCGGGACGCCGGCCTCGAAGGTCCGCGTTCGCCCGGAATCGGACGAATCCAGCGTACTCGGACCCGAGCACGAGGCGATCATCGTCGCCAGCGTGACTATGATGACGGTGGTCTCTCTCATTCCCGTCGGTATACTGAGTACGGTGAGAGACGTTCAGCGACCGTGCCGGTCGGGAGGGCGGGCCTACGCGGCTCGCACGATGGCGACGAAATCCTCCGCTCTGAGGCTCGCACCGCCGATCAGTCCACCGGTCACGTCTTGCTCGTTGAAGAGCTCTTCCGCATTGTGCGGCTTTACGCTGCCGCCGTACAGAATTTCAATTTTCCTGCCCTTGTTTTCGCCGTAGCGCGCTTTCAGCAGGCGGCGAATCAGCGCGTGCATCTCCTGTGCCTGCTTCGGGGTCGCCGTTTCCCCGGTGCCGATCGCCCAGACGGGCTCGTAGGCAATCACGAGCCAGTCCGGATCGTCGACCGGGACGCCGTCGAGCGCCCCTTCGAGCTGCATCCGAACCACGACTTCCGCGCGGCCGGCCTTTCGTTCGTCAAGGGTCTCACCCACGCACGCGATCGGCACGAGATCGTGCGCGAATGCTCGCTTGATTTTCTTGTTCACGCCCTCGTCCGTTTCCCCGAAGTATTGCCTGCGTTCGGAGTGTCCCAGGATCACGTACTGGCATCCGACGGACCGCAGCATGGGTGCCGAGACCTCGCCCGTGTACGCACCATACTCCTCCTCGTGCATGTTTTGCGCCCCGAGGCCGACAGGCGTCGAGCGTACGATTTCCGAGATTGCATGCAGGCTCACGGCCGGCGGGCAGACGACGACTTTCACCTTCCCGGGATCGCCGATGGCCTCCACCACGTCTTTCGCCAGGCTGCGGGCGGTGACGAGGTCGGTGTACATCTTCCAGTTGCCGGCGACGAGCATCGGTCGTTTTCGTTGTGGTCGGACGTCGTACGTTCGCGACTCCACAAGTCGCGTGATTTGCGCTCAAGTGCGATGTTCCTCGAGCTTCTCCGAGAGCAGTTTGCGAACCAGCTTCGGATCCGGCGAGCCTTCGAAATTACGCATGACCTGGCCGATAAAGTACCCGATCAGCCCCTCTTTTCCACTGAGGTACGTCGCTACCTGCCCGGAATTCTCGCGAATCACTCGTTCGACGACCGGCCTCAGCGCGTTCTCATCCGATACTTGCCTCAGATTGCGTTCGGTCGCGAGATCGGACGGGGAGGTCGGAACTTCGAGCATCGCATCGAAGATTTCCTGCGCGGCGGACGAGCTGATCTCGTCAATCAGGCGCATGTGAACGAGCTCGGCGAGGCGCTCGGGCTCGATCGGGAAGTCTTCGACCGTGAGCGTCGACTCGTTCAATACCCGCAGGACGTCCGTCATGACGACGTTCGACACTGCTTTGGCCTGGGCGTGCGTGTTGCCGCCGCGCGTTCGAGAAAACACGGCTGAAAGCGTCGCTTCGAAGTAGTCGGCTATGGCGCGCTCTTCGGTGAGCAGGCGAGCGTCGTAGGCGGGCAAACCCCACTCGATCTGAAAGCGTCCGGCACGCACCTCGGGCATCTCCGGCAGATTCGCCCGCACCTTTTCGAGTAGCGGCTCGGTGACGATCATGGGCACGAGGTCCGGATCCGGGAAATAACGATAATCATGGGCTTCTTCCTTGCCGCGCATCGGGCGCGTTTCGTTGCGGTCGGCATCCCAGAGCAGCGTCTGCTGAACGACCCGGCCTCCCCCCTCCACCAACCGAATCTGCCGTGCGATCTCGTATTCGAGCGCCCGCTCGACGTTGCGGAAGGAGTTCATGTTCTTCACTTCGGTCTTCGTACCGAGCTCGGTCTGCCCTCTGAGACGAATGGACACGTTGGCGTCGCATCGGAGCGAACCTTCCTCCATGTTCCCGTCACAAACACCCAGATAGCGCACAATCTGGCGGATCTTCTGCACATAGAGGTAAGCCTCCCGTGGGGATCGGAGGTCCGGCTCGGAGACGATCTCGATCAGCGGCACTCCGCAGCGGTTAAAGTCCAGGAGCGTATCGTACGGATCCTGGTCGTGGAGCGACTTGCCCGCATCCTCTTCGATATGGATGCGCGTGAGTCCGATCCGTTTCGTACGCGGCGCGCCGTCGCCCTCCGATTCCTCCAAAACGATCTCGACGAAGCCGCCGTCACAAATCGGGGTCTCGTACTGGGAAATCTGGTAACCCTTGGGAAGATCGGGGTAAAAGTAGTGCTTGCGCGCGAAAACCGAGCGCTCGGCGACGTGGCATTGCGTCGCCAATCCGACGCGGATGGCAAATTCGACGACGCGCTCATTCAGGACGGGGAGCGTCCCGGGGTGACCGAGACTGATCGGATCTACGTGTGTGTTCGGCTCCGCTCCGAACTCGGCCGACTCCGGGCTGAACGCCTTCGACCGAGTCAGGAGCTGGCAGTGAACCTCGAGTCCGATGACGGGCTCGTACTTGTCGTGAACCATGAAAGCGAGTTATGTTCGAGAATCATCGACAAAATACGACGCATCGACCACAGGCGATCGGCGAGCGACTCCGTTGGAAGCGCCCGCGCTGTGCATGTCAATCGTGCCGCGCCGTTTGTACCGGACGTTTCGTTCAGAGTTCGACCGGAGAGCAATCGGCCGCCTCTGGCGTGCCGAGGAGAACCAGCCCCGGCTTGTCGGCGTGAACCGCCATGTTGGAAGCGCCACATCGGGCGCCTCAGATTCACGCCCTTTCCCCGGCAACAGACGGTGCCTTCAAGGCATGGAAAGCATGCGATTTGCTGGAATTAAACGGCGCGGCGTCTACGTCGCAATCCTACCGACCATCCTCATCCTCGCCGCCGTCGGCTGCACGCAAGGGGATCAGCCCGATCAACCGGAGCAGCCGACGCATGACCGGCGTGCGTTCGGGGATGCTTATCGCATCGTCACGAACGAATTTCCGGCGCTGCCGGATGACCCTCCGGCGCTCATCTCGGACACGCTTTCGGTTCACGTGTCCTACCCGGGAGGCTGCGAAAATCATCGATTCGATTTCGAATACGAATCGGAGGCCGATACGACGCGCCTGTGGATCTTTCATCGAGACGGGGGCGATTCGTGCGAGGAGCAGGTGTTCGAGCGGCTCGAATTCCCGCTCCCCGAGAGCGCTCTGCAATCAGGCACGATCGTCCTCCTCAACCCGAATCACGACGTTCCGTTCGTCTTGAGGTGGGGAACTACGTCGCCGGCCGCGACTGGGGCTGCCTCGCGAACCGATCGGTGATCTCCGACGCGTGATCCGCCACCTTGGGCCGTCTGATCACGTCGCGAACGACGCCGTCTTCGTCAATGAGAAACGTCGTACGGTTTATGCCGAGAAACGTACGTCCATAGAGTTTCTTCTCGCCCCACACGCCGTACTTCCGCAGTATTTCCCGATCGGGATCGGCTACGAGGGGAAATGGGAGGTCATATTTGTCGGCAAACTCCTTGTGCGATTTGACGTCGTCTCCCGAAACGCCGATCACGGCGATGTCGCCCTTCCCGAGATACGCGTATTCGTCACGTAGATTGCACGCCTGCTTCGTGCACCCCGACGTGTCATCTTTCGGGTAGAAATAAAGGGCCACCTTCCTCCCCCGGTAATCGCTGAGACGTATGACGTCGCCCGACTGTGTTACGCCTTCGAAATCAGGTGCGAGCTCGCCGGGTTCGGGCATTCCATTCTTCACGTTATCGGCCATTGCCTTTCTGTTTTTGACGTGGTGTCAGTAGTCCAGCAGCCGGTCGAGAGCCGTCTTCAGCTTTGATTCGGCCGAATATACGTCCTTTTCCAGCTGCGTAGAAAAAGGTACGGGAAAATTTTCGGCACCCACGCGGATGGGTGGCGCATCCAGCCATTCGAAGCCCTTCTCCGTAATCTCGGATGCTATCTCCCCTCCGAAACCACCGGTCCTGTGCGCTTCGTGCAAGACGAGAAGCCTGCCGGTCTTCTTCACCGATGACATCAGGGCGTCCTCGTCCCACGGCACGAGCGTACGCAGGTCGATGACTTCGATCGATCGCCCGTCGTCACCGGCACGTTCGGCCTCGTCGAGCGCCCAGTGCACGCCGAGGCCCCACGTGACGATCGTGGCGTCCGTTCCCTCACGCGCCACGCGAGCCCGGCCGATTTCGATCTCGTAGAGTCCATCCGGAACGCTTCCTTTCAACGCGCGATAGAGGAATTTGTGTTCGAGGAAAATCACCGGATTCGGCTCCCGGATCGCCGCAATAAGCAGGCCCTTGGCGTCTTCCGGCGTGGCCGGGATGACGACCTTAAGGCCCGGGACGTGACCGAACCAAGCTTCCATGGACTGTGAGTGAAACGGACCCGCCCCGATGTTTCCGCCGAAAGGGGCCCGTATCGTGACGTTCACCGGACGACCCCATCGATAGTGGGTCGTGGCCAAATTGTTCACGATCTGATTGAAGCCGCACGCGATGAAGTCGGCGTACTGGATCTCTACCACGGGCACGAAGCCTTCAAGCGACAGACCGAGTGCGGCACCGATAACGCCGCTTTCCATGATGGGCGTGTTCCGGACGCGATCTCTACCGAAGCGATCGACGAATCCCTTCGTCACTTTGAAGACGCCGCCGTATTCGGCGACGTCCTGTCCCATGATCAGCACGTGTTCGTCCGCGTCCATCGCCTCGCGCAGGCCCTCCGACACGGCGTCGATAAAGCGTTTCTCGGACCGTCGACCCTTGGGAGCAGCAGGAGGACCGGGCGATGGGGCCCAGCGGTCGGCACGCTCCGCGTCGAGCGTGCTCCGCTGCTCCGGTTGGGCCAGTGCATACTCGGCCGTCTCCTCGACGAGTGCGCGGAGCTCCTCACGAATGACGCCCAGCTCTTCCGTCGTGAGGCTTCCTTCGGCCAGTAGGCGCTCTTCGAGACGGCGAATCGGGTCCCTCGGGGACCACTCTTCGAAGCGCTCCCGGGGCACATACCAGGTACCGGAAGCTTCCTCGTGACCACGCATCCGGAAGGTCTTCATCTCGAGAAGCGTGGGCCCTTCTCCGTCGCGGCCGCGCCGTATCGCGCGGCGCACGGCTTCGATGACGGCAGCGACGTCGTTCCCGTCGACGACTTCACCGGCGATGCCGTAGCCCGCGGCCGCTGAGGCAATGTCTTCGACCGGAATGGCCTCGCTGGCCGGTGTCGAGAGGCCGTAGCCGTTGTTCTCGACGACGAAAATCACCGGCAGCTTCCATATCGCCCCCAGACTGAGTGCCTCATGAAAATCACCCTCCCGAGTGCCGCCGTCACCGGCGAAGGCAAGCGCAACGAAATCTTCGCCCTTCAGACGAGCCGACAGTCCCAATCCGCACGCGACGGGCAACATAGCCGCCATGTGCGAGATCATTCCGATGATCCGCTTTTCGGGCAGTCCGAAGTGATACGTTCGATCGCGACCTTTGGTAAATCCACCGGACTTGCCCATGAGCTGGCAGAATAGCGGCTTCAGCGGGACGCCGCGCGTCGTCCATACGCCCGTGTTTCGATGCATCGGGAGCACGTAGTCTTGCTCGCGAAGCGCCCAGGTGCATCCCACGGCAACGGCTTCCTGGCCGTAGCCGCTAAACCACTTCGAGACGCGACCCTGACGAATGAGCCGGAGCATCTTCTCCTCGATGGCACGCGGCAGCAGCAGCGCCCGGTAAAGCGTAAGGGTGTCGGCCGCAGTAGTTGCAGAATGTTCCATCTGTAGCTCTGGCGAAGAAACGCAATGAGCGACCGGGCGGCGCAGGATCGGTAGCATGACGACGGACGCGCCGCTCCGACTCATTGCCCCTTTCCGAGGAGAGTCGTCCTGATCGTCCGAAACAATATCTTAAAGTCCATCCGCAGATTGACGTTCTCGATATAGAAGAGATCGTACTTGACCTTCTGGCGGACGTCGTCCAGGCTGGTGTCGTACTTCCACTTCACCTGTGCCCAGCCGGTGATGCCCGGCTTGACGCGGTGCCGCCGGCTGTAGAGTGGAATCTCCTCGGACAGTTTTTCCACGAAGAACGGCCGCTCCGGACGCGGCCCGACGAGACTCATGTCCCCCTTCAAGACGTTCCAAAATTGCGGAATCTCATCGAGACGCGCCTTGCGAAGCCATCTACCAAGTTGCGTATACCTCGGATCGTTCTCGCGCGCCCAGACCGGACCCGAATGCGCCTCGGCATCCTCGAGCATGGTTCGGAATTTGAGCATCGTGAACGACCGTCCGTGTTGGCCGACTCGCTTTTGACGGTAGATTGCCGTTCCGGTAGAGGTCATTCGGATGAGGATGGCGATGGCGATCCAGACCGGTGCGCCGGCCAATAGCACCGTCGAGGAGACGACGATGTCGATCAGCCGCTTGGTGCTCTGCTCCCATGCCGGCATCGGCTCCGGCAGCACTTCGATCAATGGCAGGCCGTACATGTGCTCCGTACGCGCCATGCCGCCGATGATGGTGTAGAAATCCGGGATCAGCTTGAGGGAAACCGCCTTACCGTCACAGAGGTGGAGGACGTCCATCAAGGGTCCGTGCTCTTCGGACCCCAACGCGATGAGCACGTCCTGCACTTTCAGTTCGTCGATCAAGCGCGGCAGCGCTTCGATTGAATGAAGGTCTCGGTCTGCCGCCGCACGGGAGAAGACGTCGTCACCGTTCCCGATCGCAAAATGTGCGCGCGCACCGGCGGCCACGGGCTCGGCCGGCTCGTCCTGTCGTCGCATTCGAATGGCGCCGACAATCTGGAGTCCGGCCTCGGGATAACGGCCAATCTCGTCGTACACCTGTTCGACGCGATCACTCCAGCCGACGATCAAAGCGCGGTGCAGGCCCTTGCCGCGCAGAATGAGCGATTTCTGAATGGACCGGACGATGATCCGGCCGACGGCCACGAACGAATACACCGCAATCCAGAAGAAAAAGACCGTGCTCCGACCCGCACCCGGTCGAAGGGATTCGATAAAGATGGCGAACACGAGGATGAGTACGCCCACGGTGACGACTTTGGCGAGCGAAACGAGCTCGTCGAATCGGCTGTCCGCATAACGTTCACGATACATCCCGAAAAAGAAGAACAGGCACAGCCAGAAGATCGTGAACACGACGACGGGGGCGACGAGCGTGGCCGGCCAACTCTCCGGCTGGTCGAACCACTGCCACTCGAAGCGCGCGACATAATAGAGAACGGTGGCCGCGGCGAATGCGAGCGTGTCGGCCAGAAGCAGTGCTATGAGTTCGGTTCTCCGTGACACGAAGCAGCCGTCTCTCTACCAGAGGAATTGCGAAAGATGCAGATTGAGTGGTAGCGGAGAAGTCGGCTGCCTTACATGGAGTTGATTCGCAAAGGTTTCGATTCGGTGAACATATCTACTGGGCCGAACCGAAGCAAGAGAATTGCACAGTCTCTCCCCGGGACCGACGTCCGAAGCTCCTTTGGCTAACCCGGTGTGAGAACGGCCGGCGCGGCCGTCCGACGGGCCTCCGCTCCGGCATGGCATCTTCCCGACTCGCGGACTAACTTCCGACGCGATTCAATCTCCGGTTCGATCCAACCAACTCTCCGATGACCCGAAAACACCGGCACGTTTTGTTTTGCGTGATCGTCTGGGCAACCGTTAGGCCGACGGCTGCGCAGGAGCACACGTTCATTCCGGTGGACGATTGGGCGTACGTCTACGTCGAGCGGCTCCAGCGCCGTGGGCATCTCCTCGAGCTCAATCCTACCGCCCTGCCGTACACGCGCGGCGCGGTCCGAGCGGCGCTTCGGCGCATCGACGCCGGCCGACTCGCGGTCTCCGAGAAGCGATGGCTTGATCTGCTGCGCTCCGAATTTCGAACCGCAGGTCGGCGAACGCATCGACGAGGGGGAGACGGTACGCGGGCCGGAGTAGAGCTCGACGTGGGCATGCGAGGCTCGTCGGGCGAACGACTGGACGTCCTCCGGCCCGAAGCCCCGACCGATCCTCACTTAAATGCCGGATTGAACCTCTTCCCGAATGCCGGCCTTCACGGCTATCTCGAACGGGGACGTGCCGTCGCGCGCGGCGGCCTCCGATTCGACCTGTATTACCGGGACGATCCCGACGGTCTCGACGCCGCGAACCGGCTCATTACGCGCAATGACGAATCCTATCTGGGCTACGACGGCCGTTTCGCGTCAGTCTATCTCGGGCGTTTCGGTCGACACTGGGGGCTGCACGGACAGCCGGCGACGATGCTGAGCCGGAACCCCGTGAGCATGGATCAGCTCGCGTTGCGCCTCGGCGGCGAGACTCTGGCTTGGTATGGGCTATTGGGCGAACTCGACAGCGCGACGCCGGATGGACGATTCACCGGCACCGCCGGCGCCGACAGCGTCGGCGGTAGTATTCGTCGCTATCTGGCGACCCATCGCGTCGATTGGCGGCCGTCTCGACGGTTCGGGTTGACCGTCATGGAATCCGCACTCTACTCGGGTCCGAACGCCGGCATCTCCGTGAAATTCCTCAATCCCCTGCTGATCCACGTTTTTTCCGTCGACGGACGGCCCAAAAACGACGAGAACAACGGCCTGGTAGCCGGATTGCTTTGGGCACGGCTCGGCGACTGGACGACTACGTGGCAGCTCATGCTCGATGACTTCGACCTCCTCGGTGAGACCGGGGAGCCGGCTGCCGCGGCGATCACGGGCTCGCTGATCTACGCCGGCTGGGCGTGGGCTGACGTAGGGGCAACGGTTGCGGCCGTGACGGCGCGGGCCTACAATACGCATCAGCCCGAAGGCCGTTATCTGTATCTGAATCGAGGCCTGGCGACGCAATTCAACGATTTCATTCACGTCTCGGCGTTCGCGCCGCTCTACCTCGATCACGTGCTGCCCGGTGTCACTGCGATGCCGAAAGTGGACGTCCTGCTTCAAGGCGAGGCGAAACTCAACGAGCCGTTCCCCGGGGACGACGTCGGTCTCATATTACATGGCACGACCGAAAGAACCATACGGCCCGGACTCGAGGTCCGGCTGCAGTCGCATCGCAGCTGGTGGATCCGGATGGACGTCGGGCCGAATCTCGTCTCGAATTCGGCCCACCTAGGTGGACTTGATGCAACGAAATGGACATTTCTGGTCGAATTCGGTGCCAGCGTCCGCCTGGATCGCGGCCTCCGTCTATCCTTTCGATAAACAGGTTCCTTTTCCGTACCACGAACTCATTCGGCTCGACCCGTGAACGTGACCGGTTCCTCCATCCAACGCGTGTGGCGGTCCCTCGTGGTCGCGCTCCTGACGTGCGCTCCGGTCGTCGGCTACGGCCAGGAGCCCTTCTCGAGGATCGAGATCTCCGCAGGCGGCACGTTCAACGTGAAAGAGGGCAACCTGACCGAGCGCAGAATCCACGATTATTGGAAACCGGGCTACGGCGGCGAGCTGTCGTTCATGACCCCGTTTTATTTTGGAGACGCCGAGGCGGCCGCGGCCGTTCATCGATACGAGTCCCTCACGACCGACGTCCCGAGCTTCGATGCCATCCTCGTGTATTTCGGATGGGGATACGACTGGGAGTTCTTTCCCGGCGTCTCGTGGTACAACGGCCTGCGCCTGGGCAACAATCGGATGACCTTCGACGATGACACGTTTCCGGGCGTAAGAAACGAGAGTGAGTTCTCAATAGCCGCGCAGACCCGTGCCACGATACATTTTTTTCAAAATACGGGTGTGTTCGCCTCCGCGCAGATTGCCCAGACCTATACGTATATCCGGTTTCGTGCGGTGTACGTGTCGGCCGGAGTGACCACGTCGCTTTCTACGCCCGGCTGGCTGCAGTCTCTGATGCGATGAGGTGCGGTGGAATGTCGGTCGGGCGATTTTTCGTCATCGTCGCGCTCTCAGGGCTCGTCGGTACCTCGGCTGTTGCGGCCCCACACGGTCCCGACCCGCTCGGCACGGCTGATGCGGCTCTCCACCATCCCCACCGTCTCGGCTCGGCAGGTGCGATTCGTACCGACTCGCTATACCACGACGCAATGGAGCCATGCGGTTCGACGCCGGGCGCTGAGGTAATCACGCGCGAGGACATACGAAACGCGGGGTTAGTCCGCCTGAGCGAATTGTTTCGTCTATCGGAGAAATGGTACGCCTACTCCATCGACGGCTATCGGTGGGATGCGCAGGCAAGTGGTCTGTCACCCGCCTCGAATCCTCGATGGTCGCTGGTCATCGACGGCAAACCGGTCGACCTCGGGCTGATGGGAATCCAAAGCCTCGACGTCGCACCCATCCACATGAACGAGATCGCGTGCATTGAGCTGGTGTCCCGGCCGGCCGTCGTCGCCGGGGCCGTGCGTCCGTTCGGCACGATTCACGTCACCACGTACCGTCCTCGCCTCGGCCTGACCTTCAACGCCGGCGTATCGGCGGGCAACGAGATCAACGATCCGGGACCTTTTCTCTATACGCCTCAGGCCACCGCGAACGTGGACCGTATCGGGCCCGTCGGAACGGGGAGGATCGAACTCCGCTCCGACCGCCGATTCGCGCGGCTGTCCGGCAAGCTAGATGAGTTTCACGCGACGGATCTACAGATGGATCTCCGCGCCAAAGAGCTTTACGACGCCGACTCGAAGCCGCGCCTCAACGTGCAGGCCGTTGCCCTTACGGCCGGTATGGATGCAAATTGGGGTACGCATAGTTTGCTCGGCGGATACAGCGACACCGACGACCTGATCTTTCTCACCGCCCTCGGTCTCGAGGTCCCGTCGACCCGACGATTCGACTATCTCGGCGGCGGAGGCACGTTTCGACTCGGTCCGGCCGAGATGCGTTACCGCGGCGGATACCTCTCTCACGACCTCGTAAAGCGCCAGAATGCGGCGGATCTTGAGTTTGACTTCCGCAAGCGGCTGTATTCGGGAGCTCTCGAAAGTCGGATTCGATCAGGACCCGTCGGGGTATCTGCCGGCTGGTCGATCGACGTGACGGACGTGCGTTCGACGCAGGCACTGAGCGAAACGAAGACCCTGGTGACGCAAGTATTCGGCGAAACGACCGGGTCCGTCGGCGGACTCGTGGAAGCGACGCTCCACGCAGCGTGGATTCAGGCCGACGAGCGCCCGGCCTTCGCCCTCTACCACCATCTCCACGTAACGCCGGATCCGAATCACCGGATCGATCTGACGGCCTCACTGTCGCGGCGCACGACGTCGATGGACGAAACGCTGTGGCGGTGGACGCGTGTCGGATACGGACTGCCCGATCTCCCGTTGGAGGACGAGGAGCCGGCCTCGGGAAGCATCGAAGCATTTACGTCGCAGCCCGAGCCACGACTCGTCACGATTGATCTTGAGTACGCCGGTCGGGTCGCCGACGTCTTCCGGTACTCGATCGCCGGTTATTACCGGCGCTCCTTGTCGGAATACCTCCCCGTCTACGACCTGGCATACAACCGACGGTCGTCCGGACTGACGGCGAAAACGCGCATTCAAAGCTTCGTCTCCGGTCACTACGCAGGGATTTCGGCCAGTGTCGGTCTCCGTCTGTTTCGTCGCCTGACGCAGCGGGTGACATACGTGGCCGAAGGTGCGACGGCGGGGGATCGGGCGTTCGAGGACGTACATGCTAGGGTGCCGGCGCAGCGCATCGCCTATACCGTCACGTACTCGCCCGTAGATCGCTTCAGCCTGTTCGCACGAGTCCGGTATCACGTCGGCACGGTGTGGCAGGAATACCAATCCGTTGCGGCGTCTTCTAACGGATTCTATCCGGCCGAGCTGCCGGATGCGCTTCTAGTCGATTTTGCCGCGACGAAGCGATTTTGGAAGGACCACGTCGTTGCAAACGTCTCCGTCCGAAACGTGATGAACGAACCTCATCGCATGCATCCGATCGGCGCGATTTTCGACATGGCTTTCCATTTCGCCGTACGAGTGTCGTTCAATTCGGAGGCCGGATTCTAGCCCGTCCGGTCGCGGTGGTGCCGGCGTGAACGGGTCCCTGGACGCTCGGAGGCGGGCGATCGGCGCGAACTATTCGAGACGGAAGTGAAACGTTACGACGCCGGTCTGCACGTCCTGGGGGGCGTTGGGCGGGAGCGGATTGAAGGTCCAGCGCGCGAGGGCATCCATGACGGCCTGTTCGAGTGCGGGGTTACCTTTGAGCAGGGGAAGACGCTGCACGATTCTCCCCTGGGGACTCACCGTAATTCGCACGCGAATCGTGGCGTTGACTTTCTCTCGGTACGCGGGAAGAGGTGCGTACAGCGCATTGCGGTCGAGACCTTCGATCTGGAACGGTGCGGCCTTCTGCTCCTCGGATCCCTCTCCTTCCTCTCCGCTCGCCGCGCCGGAAGTGCCGTCAGGAGTGCCGCTACCCAGCGGCTTGATCGGCCTCGAAGCCTCGTCCGGTTCGTTCTTCCGCACCTCTTCCGGATTGTTCTTGACCTCGGGCGAGATCGTCTCCGTCTCCGGGGTGGTGACTCGGTCCTGATCGGCGATCTCTTCCGGCTGATCCGGAAGGTCGACGGGCTTCGCCTCTTCGGGAGGAGAAGCCGCCTCGTTCTGAGGTTGGACCGGCTGCTCGGTCGGGCGATCTTGCGCGGCATCCGGATTCTCGATCGGCGCCTGCTGCACGGGTCGGCCTTCCGTGAACGGGCCGAACTCTACCTCGACGAATCCAAGCTGCGCCGTTTCCGGCGCCGCCGCCGTAAGAAACGTCATCAGAAAAAGAAGCAGGGCGTGGGCCGTCACGCTCGCCGTCAGTCCGATCCAATCATTCTTCTTCATATGCCTACCGTTGCCTTTCCACGCCGTAGAAGAGGTCCGTGAGTCCAGTAAATTCGCTTGATTCGTGCATGATCCCGTAATCAGGCGATCAGTTCGGCGAGTAGCATCCGTAGATGCTCCTCATATGGAGGGCGAACGACGCCGCGTTCCGTCACGATCGCCGTCACCAGCTCGCCCGGCGTGACGTCAAAGGCGGGATTGTACACCGCGATGCCCTCGGGAGCGGTCGGGCGTCCGAAGCCGTGCGTCACCTCGCTCGCTTCCCGTTCTTCGATCACGATCGCGGTCCCGTTCGGCGTCTCGAGATCGATCGTCGAGACGGGCGCCGAGACGTAGAAGGGAATCTCGTGCGCCTTCGCGAGAACGGCCAGCGAGTACGTTCCAATCTTGTTCGCAACGTCACCGTTCGCTGCGATCCGATCCGCACCGACGAAGACCGCGTCGACTCGGCCCTCGCGCATGACGTGTCCGGCCATCGAGTCGGTAATCAAGGTCGCCGGCACGCCTGACTTCTCAAGTTCCCAGGCCGTGATCCGGCTGCCTTGCAGCAGAGGACGGGTCTCGTCGACGTACGCTCGAAGGTCCACCCCTTTCTCGCGGCCGAGCAGGAGCGGTGCCAGCGCCGTGCCGTATCCCGACGTGGCCACCCCACCCGTGTGGCAGTGCGTCAACACCGTCATGCCGCCGTGCAAGAGCGACAGGCCGTGCTCGCCGAGCCGCCGACCCGCCTCGAGGTCGTCTTGAAAGATGGCGTGGGCCTCCTCGAGGAGGCGTCGTCTGAGTGCATCCACGTCTACGGGCCGGTTCGTGCACTGCTCGTCGACCGTGCGCTGCATGCGATCGAGCGCGTAGAACAGGTTCACGGCCGTCGGTCGGGTCGTACGCAACAGATCGATTGCCGCTTTCGCCGCCTCGCAAGGATCACCCGCAGGCGCGGGGTCGTGCCTCAAGGCCAGGACCACACCGTAGGCCGCCGCGACCCCGATGGCCGGTGCTCCGCGAACACGGAGCATGCGAATCGCTTCGGCCATTGCTTCCGGTGTCCGGATGTCTAACCACACCTCCTCCAGAGGCAGCCGCGTCTGATCGAGAAGATCAATCCGGGCCTCATGGTCGATCCAGTGAAGCGGTGGGATCATTACGGTTGAGCGCTGATAGTTAATATACCGGCTCCGTTGCGCGGACGGTGCGCGATGCCAATTCGTCTAACGCAGAAACGACATGACGGCTCCGAAGCACATACCACGTCGTACGGCGATTCTCGAACTCCTGCTCGGGTGGATTGAGGCGCGCGACGACGATGGCGGCGTTCGGTGGCTGCGGGACACGCTGGGCGAACTCCGTCGAGGCGCACCGGAATGGCGCTTTTTTACCAGTTTCAGTGCCGTTCCGCGACGTCTCGGAAAGAGCGACCTGCGCTTGTCGGACGGCGATTTGAAAAACGCCCTCACCGAACGTGCAGGGTGGGACCCGTCGCGCTGGAGCATCGATCAGGCCGCCCGAACGGCACTCACGCTTGCTCTGCCGAGTGACGATGCCGATGAATATGTCGCGACGCTCGACAAAGTCTTTTCGACGGCCGACGTGGGCGAATCCGTCGCGTTGTATCAAAGCCTGCCGCTCCTCCCTCATCCCGAGCACTTCACGTCGCGCGCTGCCGAAGGCCTACGGAGCAATATGACGTCCGTTTTCAACGCGGTGGCGCTCGACAACCCCTATCCGGCCGAATACCTCAGCGAGGCCGCCTGGAATCAGATGGTGCTCAAGGCCGTATTCGTCGGCAGCCCTTTGCACCGCATCTTCGGACTGGACACGCGTTCGAATGCGGACCTGGCGCGGATGCTTGTCGACTATGCGCGGGAGCGGCGGGCCGCCTCGCGATCGGTCGAGCCCGAGCTGTGGCGTCCGGTCGGGCCTTTCATCGACGATGCGATGATTCACGATCTGGACGTCGCCTTGCAGGGCAGTCGCGACGAGGAAAGTCAGGCCGCGGCCCTCGCGCTCCATGCCTCCGGCTCGGAGCCCGCCCTGCGCCTGCTCGAGTCGAAGCCGGATTTGAAGCAGCAAATTGAGAGCGGATCCCTCTCGTGGGCTATAATTGGCCGGAACCGCATCGTATCGGAGTCATAGTTTTTCATCTGATTGTCGACCTCTCCAATGCTTCCTCATCCCCAACTCTACGTCGATCCGCACGTTCACATGATCTCCCGCACGACGGACGATTATGAGAAGATGCGGGATGCCGGCGTCGTCGCCGTGATCGAACCCGCGTTCTGGCTCGGCCAGCCGCGCACCACGGTCGGATCGTTCATGGATTATTTTTCGATGATCGTGGGGTGGGAACGTTTTCGGGCCGGGCAGTTCGGAATCCGTCATTACTGCACGATCGGATTGAATGCGAAGGAGGCGAACAACGAGCCGCTGGCTGACGAAGTGATGGAGCTGCTCCCCCTCTATGCGATGAAAGAGGGCGTCGTCGCCATCGGCGAGATCGGATTCGACGACATGACGCGGGCTGAAGAAAAGTACTTCGGCATGCAGCTCCAGCTCGCCAATGAGCTCGACATGCTCGTGCTCATCCACACGCCCCATCGCAACAAGAAAGAGGGCACGACGCGAAGCATGGACCTCTGCGAAGAGCACGGCCTCGAGCCGTCCCGCGTAATCGTCGATCACAACAACGAAGAGACGGTCAAGGAGGTGCTCGACCGCGGGTACTGGGCCGCGTTCACCATCTATCCGCACACGAAGATGGGTAACGAACGCATGGTGGAGGTGGTGCGCCGTTACGGCTCCACTCGGATCTTCGTCGACAGCGCGGCGGATTGGGGCATCAGCGACCCCGTTGCCGTACCGAAGACCGCTCGGCTCATGCTGGAGCGCGGGATCTCCGGTGACGACGTCACGGCCGTCACCTACGGCAACGCCCTCGAGGCGTACGGTCAGAGCGGACAAATCGACGAAAAGGACTGGATGGAGCCCGCCGCGATCGATCAGCGCCAGCTCTACGGAGGCAACTCCGTCTTGCGCGGCGGCCAGGCGCCGGTCGTAGACGCGCAGATCGCGGATCGAAACGATCTCATCATCGAATGAGGACGTCCGTTCCGGTCCGGTTTCGCGCCTACATCGAGCTGACGAGGCCGGCCAACGTCGTCACGGCGTTTGCCGACGTCCTCGCCGGCTGCGCGGCGGTGGGGGTATTCGGATCATTCTCCGACGCCGGGCTGCCGCACGTTCTGTGGTTGCTCGTGTCGACCGGCGGCCTCTACGCCGGCGGCGTGGTATTGAACGACTTTTTCGATGCGGCCGTTGACGCCGTAGAGCGTCCGGAGCGACCGATCCCCAGCGGCCGGGCATCACGGAGGAGCGCCGCGGTGCTGGGCGCGTCGCTGCTTGCCCTTGGGATGGGGGCCGCGGCATTCGTTTCGACGACGTCGTTGCTGGTCGCCGCCGTGATCGTGTTCTTCGTCGTGGTCTATGATGCGGGAGGTAAGCGCCACTTCCTTCTTGGGCCGATCAACATGGGCCTGTGCCGAGGGGGCAATCTCTTGCTCGGCGTAAGCGCCGTGCCGGCCCTGCTCGATGAATTGTGGTTTCTTGCATTGCTTCCGCTCGTCTACGTCGGGGCCGTGACGGCCGTGAGCCGAGGCGAGGTTCACGGAGGAAGCGGCGCCACGGGCGTGCTGGCCATCACGCTCGCCGGCAGCGTGGCGGCCGCACTCTTCCTTCTCGGCATCCGGATCGGCTACCGAACCGTTCATGCGGCGCCGTTCGTGGTGCTCTTCATTTTTCTCGTCTTTCCGGCTTTCATGCACGCGGCGAGGCAGCCGTCGCCGGATGTCGTCCGCCGGGCCGTCAAACGCGGAGTCCTTTCGCTCGTCGTGATGGACGCGTCGCTGGCCGCGGGATTCGCGGGTTGGCCCATCGGGCTGGCCGTCCTCGCTCTGCTTCCGATTTCCGCGGCACTGGCGCGTCTCTTTGCCGTCACGTAGAATGGCGGGGTCGTCTGCGCGATCTTTTCTCGTCCGGTTCGGTTAGAGATGCGCCACACATATCGCGACTACCCACGGTCGCCGTCTCGAAGGAAGTAATGTGTACCGATGCAGACCATCCGACAGGAAGTGAAGGTTGGGTTCCGATATGACGTCCACTTCACCGAAGGAGTGTTCGACGTCGAAAACAACCTGCTTGCCGACATCATCGAACGTTCCGACGACCCGTTTCCGCGACGCGTTCTCGCCGTCGTCGATCACGGTCTTCTCGATCATTATCCCGAGCTGCTCAAGAAGGTCCTACGCTACTTGAACGAGCATAGCGCTCTCGAGAGCGCCGGAGCGCCGCTTACGATTCAGGGCGGCGAAACCGCAAAGAACGATCCGGGTGCAGTCGAGCGTATCCGCCGAGCGATTCATGCAAGCGGACTGTGCCGCCACTCCTACCTACTCGCGATCGGCGGGGGCTCGGTGCTCGATGCCGCGGGATATGCGGCCGCGACCGCGCATCGAGGGATTCGCCTGATCCGTGTGCCGACGACCGTGCTCAGTCAGAATGATTCGGCGATCGGCGTGAAGAACGGCGTCAATGCCTTCGGTACCAAGAATTTCCTCGGGACGTTTACTCCACCCTACGCAGTCGTCAGCGACTTTTCGTTTCTGAAGACGCTGGAGGATCGGGACTGGCGCGCCGGCATCGCCGAGGCCATCAAGGTGGCGCTCATCAAGGACGCCGATTTCTTTCGAGAGCTAGAGGAGAACGCACAGAAGCTCGCCCCACCGGTCCGTAGTCAGGATGCGATGGAATCGCTCGTCTATCGCTGCGCGAAGCTGCATCTCGAGCATATCGCGACGTCGGGCGACCCGTTCGAAATGGGAACCTCGCGCCCGCTGGATTTCGGGCACTGGGCCGGGCACCAGCTCGAACAGCTGACGGATTACGAGCTGCGTCACGGAGAGGCCGTCGGCATCGGGATCGTCCTGGACAGCACTTATTCCCATCTCCGCGGCCTGCTCGACAAAGAGGACTGGCTCCGGATCCTCGGCCTCTTCAGCCGTCTAGGCTTCGACCTTTACGTCCCTGAGATGGAGCAGCGTTTGACCGAACCCGATCATCCTGCTTGCCTCTTCCGCGGGCTCGAAGCCTTTCGCGAACATCTGGGAGGAGAGCTCACGATCATGCTGCTCGAAGGCATCGGCAGCGGAGTCGAAGTCCACGAGGTCGATCTAAACACGTACCGCGAGGCGGTCGCAAAATTGAGAGCGGCACGAGCCGTCGCCGAGAACGTCTACGATCGAGCGATCTAAGAATTCATGCGCGTAGGACCCGACGATTTTTTCCACCTCACCTACTGCACGAACATCCATCCCGGCGAGTCCTGGCCCGAGGTCGAGTCCAATCTTAAGCGGTATGCGCTCCCGTTGAAAAGGCGCCTATCGCCGGAGGCGCCCTTCGGCATCGGCCTCCGTCTCTCCAACGAAGCCGCACGCGACCTCGTCGCCGACGACCGCCTCCCGCGTCTGCGCGAGTGGATGGATGAGAATGGGCTCTACGTGTTTACGCTGAACGGTTTCCCCTTTGGCGGATTCCACCGGCAGGTCGTCAAAGACCGCGTTTACGAGCCGGACTGGCGCACGGAGGCACGCGTCGAGTATACGATGAGGCTCATCGACGTTCTCGAAGCGCTTCTCCCTGACGACGTCGAAGGGAGCATCTCGACGTCGCCCATTTCTTACAAGCCGTGGCTGACCGAAGCGGAGACCGCCGATACGCTTCAGGTCGGTGCGCGCAACCTGATCCGCATTGGGGCGAGGCTCCACGAGATCCATGAACGATCGGGAAAGCTCATCCACGTCGGGATCGAGCCTGAACCGGACTGTCTCATCGAGAACGCCAAAGAAACGGTAGACTTCTTCAACGATTACCTCCTTCCCGCTTCCGGAAAGCCTCCCGGCGGGCCCCGGGGGCGCAATAACGGATTTCCGATCGACGCCGATCTCCTCCGCCGTCACGTCCGCGTTTGCTACGACGCCTGTCACTTCGCCGTCGAGTTCGAGAATCCGAGCGACGCGCTGACTCGTTTCGACGCCGCCGGCATCCTTCTGAGCAAGATCCAGATCAGCTCCGCACTGCGCGTCGACCTCCGCCAGGATCGTGGCACCTTGCTTGAGGAGCTTCGTCCCTTCGCCGAATCGACGTATCTGCATCAGGTCGTCGCGCGGGACGCGGGCGGGCGACTGAACCGCTATCGTGACCTTCCTGACGCGCTGCCCCGCCTTGAAAGCGATCGGGCCGAGGAATGGCGCATTCATTACCACGTGCCCATCTTCCTGGAACGGTACGGCCTGCTGCACTCCACCCAGTCCGATTTGCTGCATAGCATCGACCTGATCCTGGCGGATCGCCGCACGGCCCATCTCGAAATCGAAACCTATACGTGGGAGGTTCTTCCGAATCGGCTTAAGACGGATGCCGTCACGTCCATCGAACGCGAATTCGATTGGATACGGGGTCGGATCACAAGCTAAGCGGATCCATGCAGAATACGGCCGTCCTCAACGTCGTGGGGCTCACCCGGGAATTGCTCCGACACGCTCCCTTCCTGTCTGCGTGGGCGGAGGATGCGCGGCCGAGCGAGGTAACGCCCTGCCTTCCTGCCGTCACCTGCCCGGTACAGTCCACTTATCTCACCGGCGTGATGCCGGCCGTCCACGGCATCGTCGGCAACGGCTGGTACTTTCGTGACGAATGCGAGATCAAATTCTGGCGCCAGTCGAACCGGCTCGTGCAATCGAAGAACCTCTGGGAAACGGCACGCGAGAGCGATCCCGAGTTCACCTGCGCGAATCTGTTCTGGTGGTACAACATGTACTCGTCGGTCGATTACGCGGTAACGCCCCGGCCGATGTATCCGGCCGACGGTCGCAAGATTCCGGACGTATGGACGAACCCACCCGAGCTGCGGCAGGATTTGCAAGACGCGCTCGGAAGGTTTCCCCTTTTCAATTTCTGGGGGCCCAACACCAGCATAGACGCGAGTGCGTGGATTGCCCACGCATCCATCCGCGTGGTCGAACGATTCGATCCAACCCTCACGCTCGTCTATCTTCCGCATCTCGACTACGTGCTACAGCGGGCGGGCCCTCTCGGTGACGACGTACTCCGGCACGTCCGTGAGATTGACGCCGTCTGCGAAGAACTCGTCACTTTTTTCGAGCGGCGCGGGACGCAGCTCATCATCCTGTCCGAATACGGCATCACGCGCGTGCGCCGCGGCGTTTCGTTGAACCGCACGTTGCGCGAACAGGGCTTCGTTTCGGTCCGAGAGGAGCTCGGACGCGAGCTGCTCGATGCCGGCGCAAGTCGCGCCTTTGCCGTGGCGGATCATCAGGTGGCGCACGTCTACGTACGGGACAAGGCCGATGTCTCCCCCGTTCGCGATCTGCTGGCGCACCACGACGGCGTCGACCTGGTGCTCGAAGGGCGCAGTCGGAGTGCGGCGGGACTCGATCACGAGCGGTCGGGTGAGCTCGTCGCCGTGGCGGAGGCCGAAGCGTGGTTTACGTACTATTACTGGATGGACGACGAACGCGCTCCTGATTTCGCCCGGACGGTGGACATTCACCGAAAACCCGGATACGATCCGGTCGAGCTCTTCGTGGATCCGGACCTGAGGGCTCCGGCGGCCAGAGTCGGCTTTCGCTTGCTGCAGAAGAAGCTCGGATTTCGGTACCTGATGGACGTGATACCGCTCGAACCCTCTCTGGTGAGTGGGTCGCACGGGAGACTGCCGGACGCACCCGAGCACGGACCGCTGCTGATTTCGCGACGTGCGGACCTGGTGGGCGGAGCGCACCTCCACGCCGCGGCCGTTCACGACGTCATTTTAAATCATCTCCGTGGGCGCCGGTAGCCATGAGCCGGCGCTTGCCGCTCTCGGAGGTCCACATTTCCTTCATTACGTATCGGGGCCGCGACTTCACCTCTTCGTACACGCGCGCCAGATACGCGCCTACGATGCCCAGAAAGAACAGTTGAACGCCGCCGAAGAAGAATGCCGCGAAGATGAGCGAAGCCCACCCCGTGACTGGAACGCCGAAGACGTACTTGTCGACCAGAACCCAGACGAGACCCACAACCGACAGCATCGAGAGTCCGATGCCTACGGTAGCGGCATACCACAGCGGTTTGTCGGAAAACGACGTAATGCCGGTAGTGGCGAGACTCCAGAGCTTACGAAAAGGATATTTCGTCCTTCCCGCGGCTCTCTTCGGTCGCGCGTAGCGGATGCCGATCTGGTTGTATCCTAACCAGGCAACGAGACCGCGTACGAACGGCTGACGCTCCTTCAGGGCATTGAAGGCGTCGAGAACCTCGCGACTGATGAGCCGGAAATCGCCGGTGTCGAGAGGCGCTTCGATGTCGCTCATCTGCTTGAAAAATCGATAGAACACGAACGTCGCCGCACGCCTGAAGATCGTCTCACCCTCTCGCTCTTCACGAATTCCGTAAACGACGTCGTAGCCGTCGCGCCACTTCTCCACCATCTCCGAGACGATCCAGAAAGGATCCTGTAGGTCGGCGTCCATGATCACGGCCGCGTCCGCCTCGACGAACTCGAGCCCGGCGGTGATGGCAATCTGGTGCCCGAAATTCCTCGAGAATCGAAGCAGTTTGTACCCGGGTTGGCCGGCGGTCAAGTCGCGCACGCGCTCCGCCGTCGCGTCGCGACTCCCGTCATCTACCAGCACGACCTCCACGACATCGGGATGCTCGGAGCGATAGGCTTCGAGTTCCTCGATCAAGAGCGGGACCACGGCCTCTTCGTTGTAGAGGGGGATGACGATGGCGACGGTGTTGCGGCCTCGATCGGTCATTTGGTGATGACTCGCTTCGTTTCGGTGGAGCGATTCGCCGACGGTTGGCGCCCTTCCTGATCCTCCGAAACGCCCTCGCCCTCAGGTTCAGTTCCGCCACGCCCTACTCGGCCCTGCTCCAGCTGTCCTGGTCGATCGTCAGACGGGCCGAGATGCGGTGCGAATAGCCCAGGTCCGCAGCGAGTCCGGCGAAGTCCCCGAAGCCGTAATCGACCGAGAGCTGCTTGATATGAAGACCGGCACCCACGGTCGGCGTCGCGTTCCATCCGTAGCGTTCCGATACGACGACGTTCGACAGCCCCGCGCGAATCGCCACGACGCCTTTGTAACTGTATTCGGTACCTACGCGGGGATGGAACGAGACGTCCCCTGCATTCAGAGCGTAGGCGCGCTGGCCGTCGAAGGCCAGATCGACGTCGGCGCCGAGCACCACGCTATGATCCCCCGTTCCCATCAGGTATCCGGAGCCGAGCCGCGCAACGGGAAGGACGACCTCGACGCCGCCCTGCGGGAGCTCCTCTCCGAACACGTCCTGAATGTTCCGAAGCTGGTCCTGGTTCACGCTCCACGACTGCCGCATGCCGGCCGCGTCCTGCAGGTTTGCACCGACGACGAACCGGCGCGTCCGGTACTGCACGCCCGCGTCGAAGCTGTAGCCCCATGCGTCGGCGAAGTCACCGATGTTACGTCGGATGATCTTGCCGGATACGCCGACGGCAACGTTTTCGCGGATCGCCCGGGCATAGCTCAGAAAAAACGCCACGTCAGCCGCCGAAAAGCTCGAAATGTGATCCTCCGGGTTCGGCCGCGGCTGGTCGCGCTCCGGGTCCCATGCGTCGAGCGTGTTCTTGATGTCGTTGACGCCGCTGCGGAAGAACGAGAATCCGAAAGTCGACCTCGAATTGATCGGCAGGGCGATGCCTCCGTAATCAAACGACACGATGCCGGCGAAACGCTCGGCGTGCATGTAGGCGACCTCGGGATAATAGAGCCGGCTGAGTCCCGCCGCATTCCAGTATCCCGCGCTGACGTCCTCTGCCAGGGCGACGTGCGTGCCGCCCATACCCAGCGCTCGGCCGCCCACCCCTCCGGAGAGAAAATCAGCGCCGTAGCTTACCACCTTCTGGGCGAACGCCGTGTGTGGCAGCGTGACGAACGCCCCCGCGAGAACCACGATTCGTGCGGCGGTGAGTACAGTTCGGATCGACATGACGGCGCCGGCCAGTTTGATCAGGCGAAATTGCGACGATGCAAGCTACGGATCGGATTCGCGTGCGAAGGCCGATGAATTCGTCGTACCGATTCGGTCGATAGGCGCGCGGCGGCGTTGCGGAGTGGTGGTGACGACGTGAGTACTCAGTACCCCTACGCGCGTTCCGACACCCAATCGTTCGATCACGACGACTCAGTCCCCGTGCCTTCGGGAACGAGCTACTCGCGAATCGACGACGCACCCTTTTCCACCATGGCCTCCTGAGCGTCCCGGTGTCGGATGTCCACCCCTTCGACGAGGAAGACGACGACTTCGGCGATGTTCTTGGCGTGATCGGCGATGCGCTCGACGGATTTGCTCATGTTCACGAGATGGACGATTTCCGTCGCGGCTTCGGGCCTCTCCCGGATCAGTTCAGCGAGCGTAACGAAAGTCTCGCTGTGCATGCGGTCGATCCGGCGGTCATGAGCGAGCACCTGGCGTGCGAGGATTCGATCCTGCTTGATGAAGGCATCCTGCGCCTCGTGAAGGACTTTTCGCGCCTCGTCGGCCATTTCCCGGATCTGAGTCTTTTCGATCAGATCCGATGCGCCCCCTAGGTGCTGCGTATTCTTCGCCAGATTTTTGGCGTGGTCGCCGATGCGCTCGAGGTCGGTGTTGACCTTGACGGCCGATATGATGAGTCGAAGATCGACCGCTACGGGAGTGAACAGAGCGAGTATGCGCTCGCACTGATGGTCGACCTTCAGCTCATAGGCATCGACTTCGTCGTCGCGTTTACGCACTCTTCGAGCGAGATCGACGTCGCATTTGGCGACGGCATCGATCGCGCCGGCAACCTGCTCGTCGACCAGCTCGGACATTTCGATCAACAACGACCGCAACCTCGCGAGTTCTTCGTCGAGATGCCTGTGGCCCTTCGTGTCAACCATACTGCCGTTACCTCCTGGCAAACGTGTAGTTGGGGGGTCATCCGAACCGCCCCGTGATGTAATCCTCCGTTCGTGGATTCTTCGGCCGGGTAAACAGTTCCCCCGTGTCGTCTATTTCGACGAGCTCGCCCATGTAAAAAAACGCCGTGCGATCGCTGATGCGACCGGCCTGCTGCATGTTGTGAGTTACGACGACGATCGTGTAGCGGTCTTGGAGCTTGAGGATGGTCTCCTCGAGCTTCGCCGTCGCGATGGGATCGAGGGCGCTCGCCGGCTCGTCCATCAGCACGACGTCGGGCTCCACGGCGAGCGCTCGTGCAATGCAGAGCCGCTGCTGCTGGCCGCCGCTCAGCGAGTACGCCTGCGTCTGGAGCCGGTCCTTGACCTCGTCCCACAGTGCGGCCTGTCGCAGACACCGCTCGACGAGCGTGTCATGATTGCCCCGGTAGCCGTTGATGACGGCCCCCCAGATTACGTTCTGATAGATGGTCTTCGGAAAAGGATTGGGCTTTTGAAAGACCATCCCGATTCGTCGCCGCACCATCACGGGATCGGCATTCTTGTAGATGTCGCGGTCGTCGATCAGAACCTGCCCTTCCAGGCGCGCCTCCGGAATCAACTCGTTCATCCGATTCAGGCAGCGTATGAGCGTGCTCTTGCCGCATCCCGAGGGACCGATGAAGGCCGTTACCTCGTTCGCACGAATGTCCAGCGAGATGTCCTTGAGTACGTGGTTGCTGCCGTACCAGAAGTCGAGGTTCCTGATCTGTATTTTGGACCCGGCACCGACGGGCTTTTCGGCCGGCGCCTGCCCCAAGACGGGCTCGCTTGCCGCACGACGCTCCGATTGCGCGTCGTCCTGCGCTTCCGCCTCCTCTCGGACTCGATCTTTGGTCGCCGTCTTATCCATACTCACCCTTTCCGTCGAATGCTGCTAGGATACGTACGATCTGCGTCGTCCCCATCACTGCCTTCTCTCCGTTCGCGTATTTCCGTTCACGCATCGTCGATCCACGTCCTCGCTTGCCTCACTGCACGCGATGCCGTTCAAAATAGTTACGCAGGAGGATGGCGCTCAGGTTCATCGCAAAGAGAACGACGAGCAGCACGACGATCCCTGCCGCCGCCAACCCCTGAAATTCGGCCTGGGGACGGGCGGTCCAATTGAATATCTGGATGGGCAAGACCGTGAAGGGATCCATTACGCTGCTCGGAAGAAATGCGATGAACGTAAGGGCGCCGATCATGATCAGCGGCGCCGTTTCACCGATGGCCCGGCTCAACGCCAGTATGACACCCGTCAAGATTCCCGGAGCGGAAATCGGCAAAAGGTGACTCCAAATGACCTGCCGGCGCGTCGCCCCGAGCGCGTACGCACTCTCGCGAATACCCTGCGGTACGGCACGCAGCGCCTCCTGCGATGCAATGATGATGATCGGCAGGATGAGCAGCGCCATCGTGAGCGCGCCGGCCATCAGGCTTCGCTCCAGTGCAAAGAAACGGACGAAGAGGGCCAGGCCCAGAATGCCGTAGAGTACCGACGGGACGCCCGCCAGGTTGGCGATGTTGATCTGGATGATCCGAAAGAACCACCCCTTCCTCGCATATTCTTCCAGGTACACGGCCGACGCGATACCCACGGGGACCGAAATCAGGGCCGTAAGTCCGATCATCCAGAGGGATCCGACGATGGCCGACTTGATGCCGGCACGCTCGGCGAATCGCGACGGATAACTCGTCAGAAAGTCGAGATCCAGCCACGGGCGCCCTTTGACGACCACGTCGACGAGCAGCGTTACGAGAACGACGAGGCCGAAAAGCGTGGCGACGAAGAACACGGCGCCCAGGACGAGACCCTTCCTGCGCCGGTGTTCGATTCGTTCGTCGAATGTGGTGTGGACGCCCATGTAGGATCAGTAGCGCTCGCGAAACCTTTGGATGACGGCGTTGGCGAGGAAATTCATCACCAGCGTAATCAGAAACAGGACGAGTCCGACCGCGAAAATGCTGTAATAGACGACCGTGCCCTGAGGGGTGTCGCCGAGGCTGACGTTGACGATGTAGGCCGTCATCGTCTGAATCGACTCGACTGGATTGAACGTGAGCTTCGGCGTGGCGCCGGCGGCCAGCGTAACGATCATCGTTTCTCCGATAGCGCGGCTCAGCGCGAGGATGAAGCTGGCGATGATCCCGCTTATGGCACCCGGCACCATGACCCGCAGCACGACCTCGATTTTCGTTGCTCCGAGTGCGTAAGCCCCTTCCGAGAGCGAGCGTGGAACGGCCCGGATGGCGTCCTCGCTGAGTGAGGCAACCATGGGGATGATCATGATCCCGACGACGATGCCCGCACTCAGTGCATTATAAATGTTGAGGCCCGGAACGATCGGCTGGAGAAGCGGGGTCACGAAGGTAAGCGCGAAGTAGCCGTAGACCACCGTCGGAATCCCGGCCAACAATTCGAGACCCGGTTTGAGGACGCTTCGAACTCGCGGCGGTGCGTACTCTGCGATAAAAATCGCGCTTGCGAGGCCGGTCGGAAGGGCCACCACGGCCGCGATGAGCGTGACCAGGAGCGTGCCCGACAGCAGCGGCCAGATACCGAAATGCTTGTCGACGAACTGAGGCGTCCATTTCGTGTCCGTCAGGAAGTCGATGATCGAGACCTCGGCGAAAAAGTTCGCCGATTCGTACACGAGCACGCCGGCAATGCCGAGCGTCGTTACGATGCTGATCAGCGCGCAGAATGCCAGCGCATATTCAACGATCCTTTCCTTCGGACCTTGAAAGACGTTCTTCGATAGATCGGCCTCCGGTAGGCTGCGATCCGAAAGGCCGCCCGGACCCCGGACCCCGGCTTGTGTCTTCGCGGCGTCCATGCGTTA
>CAZMXY010000006.1:55735-61213 GCA_964570345.1 uncultured Rhodothermales bacterium
CGGACGCGTTAGCGAGATAGAACTCGACGAACTCGTGAACGACGGGCGTCTCGGCGGCGCTCGCCTGGACGTAGATCAAGAGGGGACGCGAGAGGGGCGAGTACGTCCCGTTCTCCACGGTCTCGGGAGACGGTTCGACACAGCCTTCACCATTCGCGGGGTTCTCGTCGTCTATCGCCACGAGTTTGAGTCGATCCGCGTTATTCTCGTAGTAGGCCAGGCCGAAGTAGCCCAGGGCATTGGGGTCGCCTACGATACCCTGAACGAGCACGTTGTCGTCTTCACTGGCGGTAAAGTCCGCACGGCTCGCGCCCGATTCACCTACGATTGCTTCGGTGAAATAGTCGTACGTGCCGCTGTCCGTGCCCGGTCCGTACAACACGAGCGCTCGGTTCGGAAAAGCGGAACGTACCTGATTCCAGTTATTGATCGTACTCCCCGGCTCCCAGATGCGTCGGAGCTCCGCGACGGTAAGGCACTCGACCCAGTCGTTGGCCGGATTGGCCAACACGGCCAGCCCGTCGTATGCGACAGGCAATTCAATGAACCGAACGCCGTTACGTTCGGCCAGCTCGAGCTCACTCGCCTTGATCGGCCTGGACGCATCATTGACGTGCGTCTCTCCACGAAGGAATTTGGAGAATCCTCCTCCCGATCCGCTCACGCCCACGGTCACGCGCACTCGCGGATGCGCAGCCATGAACTCCTCTGCCACGGCTTCCGTAATCGGAAATACCGTGCTCGAGCCGTCGATCTGGACCGTTCCGGTGAGCTCTCCCTCGGCGGCTTCGTCGCCGCCGCAGCCGAAGATCATCGTAAGGGCCGCTGCTGCTCCCAGCAGTGCGATTCGGCGAAACATGAAAATTCGTCTCATCAAGGTCGTGCTTGGTTGGTGAGTCGGGGTACGTCGGCGTCGATTAGAAGTCAACGGACACCGTAAAGCGGCCCGTAACCTCCGCATCGTCGATCTCGTCGACCTTGTAGAACCAGACGTTCGGTATCAGGCGGACGAATTCGTTGGGCCGATACGAAACGCCGCCGAGTACGAAGGTGTCGAATCGTTCGTCTCCCGGCATCTCCTCTCGCGACCGATCGACGCGGGCCGTGAGCTCCCACCTGGGATCGACCCGGAAGGATCCGAAAAGACTTACTCCGACGTGGTCGAATCGCGATTCGTTCTCCAGTACGAGCGCCGAATAAAATCCTTCCGCCCCAAGCCGAAACCGTTCCGACGCATATCCCGCGAAAGCCGAAACGCGTGTGCTGCTTTTTCGGGCGTCTCCGAATCCGGCGTGATCGGCTCCGACGAGGAACGAGAGCGTTTCCGTTGGATGGGCCGACAGCGTTCCGTAGACCCGCTTGTAGGCGTCCGTTTCGGGACTCGTCGCGCTGTTGTTAGCCAGCATCACGGCGTAGCGTACGATGCCGGTGGAAACGATTGGACCGTCGAAACGAATTCCGAAGTCTCTAGAAGCCACTATCCCCTGGAAGTCCAGAATCGTCTTCTCAAGGCTTCGATATCCCCATATGCGTTCGGTCAGCTCGAAAGCGGGCGGCGGGGTGACGCCGATCGTGGCGCTGTGGTCGCCGACGTATTTCCACGTCAGGGAGAGATCTTTCACGAAAGGAACCGGCCCTTTCGCGCCCGTGGTCGCATCACTGGCTTCGAGTCGAGCACGTCCGCGAAATTCCTCCGTGAGCGTGAAGTCCGTCGTTAAATTGAGCCTTCGGTACGTAAATCCGTGGAGGCCTTCCGCTTCCTCGCTCGAAGAAGAGAGGTTATAGTAGTAGTCCATGAATACTTGCGCGCCGAGGTCGACCGCCTGTGCACGACCCGCGCCCGGCATCGCAACACCGAAGAAAATGCACAGTACGATGCCGCAGGGCGCGTGACCGGATCCGGCCGTGATCGTACCAATTGTCGTTGGCTCGTGCAGCACGGTAGTTTCGTTACCAGTTTACCAAAGGGCAAATCGTGGAATGTTATCAGACTGTTAATTTAACTGACATTCCCGACACTTTTCAGTGCGTCACGAGCTCAAACATGCGTATTACGCTTCGTCGGAACAAAGAAAAAGACCTTCGTCGCGGATATCCGTGGGTATTCGCGAATCAGATTGAGGACGTCTCAGGCCGGCCCGCGACCGGCGACGTCGTCGAGATCGCCTCGTCGGACGGCACGGTGTACGGACTCGGGCTCTATCACGCCGAGTCGCTCATTGCCGTTCGCTTTCTGACGTCGGACGCCTCGCGGCAAATCGACGCTGCGTTTTTTCGGGAGCGGATTGAGCGCGCCCTCAAACTACGCCTACAGATTTTCGGCGAGAGCACGCATTTCCGGCTGATCCATGGCGAAAGCGACGGCTTCCCGGGCACCACCGTCGATCGATACGCTGACGTTCTCACGTGGTCGACGCTCTCCTACGGAATGGCTCAGCGGCGCGATCTCATCATCGACGCCGTCGAAGCGCTTCTCTCCCCGCGGGCGATCATCGAACGAAACGACGTGGCACTTCGAGAAAAGGACCAGCTCGAGGAAACCTCCGGCGTCATTCGCGGGGCATACGACGGACCGGTGGAGATCCGCGAAGACGACGTCACGTTCCTCGTGGACGTCCTCTCCGGCCCGAAAACCGGTTTCTTCATCGATCAGCGCACCAACAGGCAGTTTTTGCGGCGGTTCGCGCGTGGCCGACGCGTGCTCGACGTCTTCTGCGCAGACGGCGGCTTCGGCCTCCACGCCGCCGCAGCAGGCGCCGAATCGGTCCATTTTCTCGATTCATCGACCGCGGCACTCGAACGTGCGAAACGCAATGCAGACCGGAACGGACTGCTCGGGAAAGCCACGTTCGAGGAAGCCGACGCACTGGAGCGACTAAGCGATCTCGTGGACGGAGACGTAAACTTCGACCTCATCATCCTCGATCCACCTGCATTTGCCAAAAGTCGCCGTCAGGTGGATCAGGCGTCGAAGGCGTATCAGCGTATCAACATAACTGCGCTGCAGATGCTTCGTCCCGGCGGCATTCTGGCGACGTCGTCGTGTTCTCAGGCCGTTTCTGAGGAAGAGTTCCTGAAGATCCTGGACTACAGCGTGCGACGCAGCGGCTCGATCGTGCGGACGCTTTATCGCGGCTTCCCGTCACCCGACCACCCCGTGCTTCCGTCGATGCCCGAGACGCACTATCTCAAGTTCTACGTCTTCGAAAAGTTGGCAGACGAGATCCCCCACGTCAGGTAGACGCGTCATTTATCTCACGCGCCGGAGGCGTGCGCCGAACGCACCGTCGATGCCGTCGCGCCAGGGAAGTGAGGCATAAAATCCCTCCTCCGTTACGAGTTCTTGCGGAAGGGAGTCGCCTGCGGCTTCGATCACGAAGTCGTCTCTCCGCTTTAGAAAGGCACGGACGCGTTCCTCGTTTTCGTCGGGCTCGATCGTACAGGTGCCATAGACGAGCACGCCGCCGGGTCTCACGAATCCGGCAGCCGCGTCCAGCAGGGCATCCTGAAGGACCGTCAATTCTGCCAGGTCTTCGGACCGACGATTCCATCGCAGATCGGCACGCTTGCTCAATACGCCCAGCCCCGAACAGGGCGCGTCAAGGAGAACACGATCGAAAGCCTCGTCCGAGTGGAACGCTCGTAAGTCCGATGCCACCGTCTTGACGATTCGGAGGCCGAGATCACGTGCGCCTCGTTCGACCATTCGCAGGCGTCCTTCGTGGACGTCCACTGCCACGATTTCCCCGCGGTTCCGCATCAACTGAGAGGCGAAGAACGTCTTGCCGCCTGGAGCCGCACACGCGTCGAGCACGCGGTCCCCGGGAGCGGGATCGAGGAGTCGAACGATTAGACCGGCCGACTCGTCCTGCACGAAACACAGCCCCTCCTCGAACAGACGTGCCCGTACCAACGCCTGGATCGACTGAATCCGAAACGCGTCCGGCAGATACCGGCCCGAATCGTACGCCACGTCGAGGTCCTCGAGGCGTCTGCGGAATTCATCGACCGAAACCTTAAGCGCATTCACCCTCACGGCGTGGCTCGGCCGCTCGTTATTCCACTCCAGGAGCCGCCTCGTGTCGTCCAGACCGTACCTGTCGGTCCACCGCCTTACCATCCAAGTAGGATGTGACTGTTGAATGGCGAGGTCCTCAACGACGTCGCCCGTGTCGGGCTCCGGAAGCGACCCCCGCTGCCGCAAGACGCTGCGAAGGACGCCGTTGACGAGGCCGCCGGCCCCGCGCCGCACTTCCCGTTTGGCGAGATTGACGGCTTCACTCACGGCCGCGTAGCCGGGGGTATCGAGAAATGAGACGTCGTAGATTCCGATACGCAGGATTTGCCGCAGTGCAGGCTCCATCTCGTCGAGCGCACCGCGATAGAAGTGTTGGAGGATAAAATCGAGCCGACGTTTCCACCTCGTCACGCCCGACACGTACTCGGTCGTCTGACGCTCCTCGCGCGGGCCCCAGTCATCCGCCTCGATGGCTGCTCCCAGCCCGACGTACGCACCCCCCTGCTCGATTCGCTGAAGACGGTGCAGGGCCGCGCGTCTAACGGACGTGGCGTTTGTGGAGTCGTCGTCCGTCATCGAGGTGAGACCTTCTTCCAGGCCTCGTTCGCGGCGACGACCAGGGGGTCGAGGGAAGGGGCGTACGGAGGCGTGTAGACCAAATCCACGTCGCGAATGTCCCGAACGGACCAGGCGTCGCGTATCAGCGGCACGAGCACGTCGAGGCGGTGGGCCGCCCCCTCCTCGCCGAGGACTTCCGCACCGAGCAGCCGGCCGGATCCGCGCTCCACGACCATGCGAACGTAAATGGGTTTCGCACCGGGATAGATCTGCACGCGCGACCAGTGTTTTATCGACGAGGCGAACGCGTCGAAGCCCGCGTCTCGTGCCTCGTGCAGCCGAAGTCCGGCCGTCGCGACCTCGAGCTCGAATACCTTCACAGCCGAAGCCGGACTCACGCCGGGAAAGGACACGGCCGGGCCGCGCCCCCTCCGAGCTGCGTTCTGCGCCGCGACGCGAGCCGTACGAAAGGCAGCCGGCGAGAGCGGAACGTGCACGCGTGCTCCGTCGACGACCCGGCACACCTCAGCGACGTCCCCGCAGGCCCAAACATTCGGCAGGTTCGTCCGCATTTGATCATCCGTGGCGAGGGCCCCGGTCGACCCGAGTCGAGCGCCCGCTTCTTCGGCCAGGTCCGTATTCGGCTCGATACCCATCGCGATGATCACGAGTTGGCAGCCGATGCGTTCGCCACGATCGGTCACGACGACGTCCACTCTTCCGTATCGATCCAGCTCCAGGCCGACCGCCTTTTCCGGCCGGACGAACACGCCGTTTCGAGTCAACGTGTCGACGACGAGAGCATTGAATTCCTCGTCGATGTACGCCGGGAGCGGTCTACCCGCGGGCTCGAGAATCGATACGCGGATGCCCCGTGCCCTCAGCGCTTCGGCCGCTTCGAT
>CAZMXY010000007.1:0-1517 GCA_964570345.1 uncultured Rhodothermales bacterium
TGCGCCGTCTGTGCGTCACCTTGCGTCACCGCCAACCCTTCCGTCGATAGCGTGAAGACGTCACCCGGAAGATTCGGCTTCGTGGTCAGGAATCGGACCACCGTCCCTGAGCCCGGCGGCGTGTTGTCGTCGGCGAAGTCGCCGAAGACCACGCGCTGTAGCGGACGACCGCGCCCGTAATCCACAAACTCCGCCGTCTCGGCGAATCCTACGTGCGGACAACCGTCCGCCGCCGCCGCGATTTGATCCCTCGCGAAGCTCTCCCACGCGGAGGCATCATCGTTTAGCGGATAATAGGCGTAGATGCGCGGCGAGGCCGGAAAACCGAAGAAAGGTTCCGCTTCCGCTTCCTGCATCGTGAACGTGCACTCGCCGCCCCCGTCATGGAAGAGGTGAATGGTCATCTTGACGTCGTCGCTCGGGTCGTTCTCTTCACCGCCCGTCGGACCGATGTCCCATACCTCGAACGGTACGTCGTAGACGAGCTCGTTCTGAAAGAGCGAGTAGGCGACCGAACCCTCGTCCGTGAAGCGAATCTCGAAATCGTTCGGCGCATAGGCACCGATCGTTTCCTCCGGACCCGCACCGATCGAGGAGACGAAATAGTCGGCCGTCGAGTTAAGCGACAGCCACACGTTGTTACCGCCAACGATATCGCAGCCGGGCGTCGACCCCGCCTCCGGACCGCAGGCGTCGATCACGGTGCCATCAGCCGTCACACCGAACATTTCGACCCACGCATACGACTCGGCGATCTCAGGATCGATCAGCATGGGTCCGGGGGCGGGACCCTGGACGTGAAATGATAGACCGTCGATGACGTGGACGTTGCGGCCCTGCGTCGCGCCCCGACCTGTACGCGCGACGCCGAGCGAGCCGTCAAATACTTTCTGGCCCGTCGTAACGTTGACGATGTCGTAGGTCGTCACGCAGACCTCCTGGGCAGACGCCTTCAGCGCGCTCAGACGCTCCCGACTGATAACGTCCTCGGCCGATTGAACGGCGGCCTCCGAACGCTTGGCGGTCTCGGTGCAGTGCTCGTAGAACTCGACGCGGTACTGATGCCCCGTCAAGGTGACCGGGTTTACGACGTCGACGGAAACACTGCCCCCCCCGCGGCCATCCTTTGTGGCGTCAATATCCGCGACCTCGGGATCGAGCGTCGCAAATTTCCGCTGCGCTTCCTCGGAGAGCAGCGTTCCACCCGCACGTGCATTGACCTTCGTCGGAATTACACCGATGCGGCGCGTGGGGCCCGCATAGACCTTCCGGCCCGACTCCTCGTTGTACGCATACGCCTGCACGCCAAAGAAGTACTCGGTGTAGTTTGTCAGACCGTCAACGACGTGATGGTGCTGAACGCCGGCATCGGTACCCTCGGCGGTAACGAAGGTGAGATCCGTACCTTCGATAACCCGGGTAATTCCGTTCGGGACGTCATAGGTCGCGAGCAGCGTCCCTTCCTGGTCCTGCGGGCTCGCGAAGCGAAAGACTTTGTAGCCCTCAAAGACGTAGTC
>CAZMXY010000007.1:1617-10140 GCA_964570345.1 uncultured Rhodothermales bacterium
CGGCGGTCGGCCGGGGCAATCGCCGTTCCGGCCCCGTCGGCATTCAGTTCCGTCCAGAACGACCGGGTCACCGGATCGCCCCAGAACATAAAGTTGGTCGGAATCTGCGAAAAGTCGCGGCCGTTCCCACCGAGCGTTATCCGCTGGCCGTCGCGCCAACGTGCCCGCATGTATCCGTAGTATTCTTCGGCATTTTGCGGGTCGCAGGTGACGCAGCCGCCATTATTGTAGAAGACGAACGACGTCATCTGAAGGCGTTCGCCTTCCTCATCCACTTCGCCGTCGCCGTCGTTGTCGATCCCGTCGTTGTCGACGAGGGGACCCTGGAAGAAGTCGTACCCAAGTGCCGGCGGGTTTAAGCCGTAGTGACCCTCGTCGTCGTTGTCGGCGTTGTAGACATAGCCAAGCCCGAGCAACGTATCGGAGCCGACGTAGTCGTCCTGGAAATTACCTAGATCAGGGTCCGAGAAGATCCCCATGAAGGTGTTCTGCAGCGGCCGTTCGCCTTTGTAGAACATCCGGTACTTGTAGAACGTCGTGTTGCCTATCGCACCCGAGGTATTGAAGGCGAAAGCGGATCCGTGCACCTCGAGACCGATGGGCAGCCCCAGGGTTCGTTGATGCGTGTTCCCGACGTCGTTCATGATCCACCAGAGCATCTGGTCGCCCAAAATGGCGGGACGTTCTCCAGCGGCGAGATTAATCGTGCGGTTGATCCGCTCTGAAAAGCTCAGGACTTCGGTCGAGACGACCTCACCCTCCGCGTTGACGTGATCGAGCGATCCATCCGGTTGAAGCACGATCTCGTTGCCGTCTGCATCGAACGTCGGTGCACCGAGTCCCGTTGGCCACGTCCGAAGGTCGGGAGGTGCGGATCCGGTCGCGTTGTAGCTGACGACGTCTTCGGTCGATACCTTCCACACGTTGTCGTACACGCTGCAGTCAGCCGGCGCATTGCCTGCCTCGTCGATCGGACCCGCCCAGAACTCGTACGGCCCGTACGTCGATCCCGCGAGGCGCAATTGACCGTCGATCTGCCCACCGATCCAAATGCCGGAGGCGAAAATTGCGCTTTCACCGCCGCCTTTCGGCACCTCGTAAACGTGCGGATCACCTCGCCAGAAGAGGTTGCCGTTATTCAGGATCCTGGCGCGAACGTTGTTTATGTCAAGAAACTTCTCTCCCAGGGCAGGTTGGCATGTGCCTACTTGTGCACTCGCAGCCTGCGGTAAGAACAGAAGGACGCCAAGTGCAGCGAGGCTAATCCTCGTAAGGTATCGCATGTCGATATTCCTCTATCCTAAAGGGGAAACGGTTAAAGACGTGACGACAGAAGCGGCGGGCAGGGCCGCTGTTGTGGCCCCGCCGCCGACTCTGCGAGTACAGCTAGAAGTCGAACCGGACGCCCAGACGAATGGTGCGTGGAATTCCGTAGTTACCGAGCAGACGGTTTCGGTGCCGGTACAGCTCCCGAGACGTGTCCGGCGAAGCCGTGCCGGTCAAGAATTCCTGTCCCCCGGAGGTGGCAAGAAATCCGTCATCGTCGCCAAGGCCCGTTGCATTCCAAACGTCGACCACGTTGTCCGTATCGAGCAGGTTTCGGACCCATAGAAAGACGGAGGCATTCGAGCCTATGCCGATCGGGAATCGGCGATCGACTCGAAGATCGACCCGGCTCGTCCACGGCATGCGGTTCTCATTGATACCGCCCTCGGGTACGGGCGCCTTGGACGTCGTGATGTTGAACGGCTCAACCATCCCGGTATACGGAAATCCGCTGCCGGCCGTCACGAGAAAATTCACACCGAAGTTTTCAAGAAGCTTCGTTCCCGCGACGGTTGGTCCCTCTCCTGCACCCAGCCGATAATCCATCGACAGATTCATGCGATGGCGCTGGTCAAAGACCAGAGGGCTGATGAAGTTCGGCTGCGTCTCGTTTACCCACACGATCGTCGTCGTGGTTTCCGCGTCCGAGCCCGTGCCGTTTGCGAAGGACAACGTGTAGTTCGCATTGAGCGCCACGTTGTTCGTCCGCCGTAGATCGAAGGCGAATTCCGCACCTTTTACCGTTCCGAAGTCCACGTTCTGGAACGTGGTGTAGTCGTTAGGATAGGCATTCGTGATGATGCGGAGCTGCGCGAGATCTTTGATCTGACGAACGAAACCCGAAATCGTCAATGCGGCACGCGCACCGAGCCGTTGGCGAAAGCCGAGTTCGTACTCGATCGTTTTCTGCGGCTCTAGCGCGTTGTTCGCAAGGCGAATGCCGCGGGAGTCCGTCAGGCGATTGAACGCCTCAAAGTTAGCCTCCGACGGCCGTTGAGCTACGACGCCGTAGCGCGCGAAGAACAGCGACTGATCGGTGACGGGGAAGCTTACTCCGACGCGCGGCATCCAGGTGACTTTCGGGTCGTAATCCGAGAATATCGTGCTTATGCCCTCATTTGACGGGCGGACCGTCCCCGCGAGGACCACGTTGCCGGCTTGCGTCTCCTGACCGTTGGGATCGTAAAACGTACCCTCGAGGTCCCGATAACCGACGACGTCGTCGCCCGAGAAGTAGACCGCCCAATCATCCGACACGATATCCGGTGCACCCACCGATCCCGCCCGAACGATGGGCAGGCGTGCAAACGGATCGCGGTAAGTAATCGTGTTGTTGTCGAACACGTCCACCCGAAGACCCAGGTTCAGGACGATGTCCCGAAACTCGATCTTGTCCTGAATATAGCCGCCATAGTAAAGCGGCTCGTACGGGGCGAGATTGCGGTTCGTCCCGGCCATGAACGCGTCCAGGTCTTGATCGTTGACCTGTTCCGTGCCCAGGTAGTTGTATCCGTAGTAGGCGTAGTTGACGTTTTGATCGCCGCCGAAGGCTTCGTACGGAAGCTCCCCATAGTTGGCCACGGGATTATCCGTGCCTTCGGCCTCGCCGTCTGCAAACCAGCGCGCCAGCGTCGTGGTGTTGGCTGATCCGTGGTAGAACCGACGGTTGGTTCGCTTCTCGAACTCACCGCCGAACTCGATCTGGTGCAGACCGACCTGTGTAGTCGCCGTGCCGGAGAAGCGCAGTTGCCGATTATAGAACTTCTCGTACCAGGAAAGCCCCGCACCGCCGGGAGGAACGACCAGACCGCCTACCGTCTGATTCGTTGGGAACGTGCCGTCCGTGTAGCGCCGGTTGTAGACCGGAACCGAGACGGTGAATGTCTCGCCTTCCTCGTCCAAACGCTCCTCTTCGACGAATTCCAGCGTACGATATCTGGCGATGACTTCGTTCGCCGGGTGATCGATGTCCCCATAGAAGAAGGCATCCTCTACCGCGTTGCTGAATCGGTTGTCATAGTTCCAACCCTTCCGGTCCGCGAAGTCGACCTGAAGCTGATAAAACGTGCTGTTGGAGAGGTAATGCGTCCACGTCCCGTAAATTTGCCAGTCGTTGCGATCCATCTGCATACGCGTTTCGGGAGCAAACGGGAGCTGCCGTTCGAGGTTAAAGTCCTCAAATTCGGTACGCATGTAACGACCACCCGTGCGAACGCGGACCGATTGAATCGGGTTAAGCGTGAGATTGCCGTCGACCGATATGCGTTGGAGATTGTCGCCCCGCAGTTCCTGTTCTCTCCTGAACTCAGTCGGAGAGAGCACGCCGGCCGCTTCGGTTGGATTCAGGCTGCGGATACTCGCTCCTTCCGGAATGTTTATACTTGACCCGTCGGAAAGCGTCACGACGCCGTTTTCTACGATTACGTTACCGTCGTCGTCTACGGGAAAGCGCGCCCCGGGGGCGATCGTACCCGGAATTTCGACGAACTGGCGGACATTGCTCTCGTCGTTCACCGAGATCACCTGCGGATTTTCCCTCAGCCGCGCGAGGAGATCGTCGGTGACTTGAAGTTGGCCGATCGCGCTGGGATTTGCGACGTTCAGATCGGTGAATTCGCCCGCGACGAAGAAGTTAAGCTTCTCCCCGACGACGGGGCCGCCGATCGAGCCGGCCACGAGATTGTGGCCGTATGGATCGAGCGATTCGGACGTGATCCCTTCGATCGAACCGAAAAAGCTGGGCGCTCCCGATTTCGTCGTGACGTTAATGATGCCGGACATCGCGTCGCCGTAACGAGCGGAAATGTTACCGATGATCATCTCCGTCTCTTGAATGGCCGCCGACGGAATGTTCTTGGCATCCGCACCGAGGACTTTTACGCCGTCGATATAGTAAACGACTTCCTCTTCCCGGCCGCCGCGTACGTGCAGATCTCCCGATCCCTCCTTGTTCACGACGCCGGCCTGGATCGCAGCGACGGCCGTGACCCCGCGAACCGGCAGGTTCACCAGCTCTTCAGCCGTCACGATCTTCGGTGCGCCGACCGCGTCTTTCTGGATCAACGGACGCTCGTACTCAACGATGATTTCGTCCAGCTCCGCACCGGGTGAAAGGACGAAGTCGAGCTCGCGCGTGTAACCCGCATTCACTTCGACGTTCTCTACCGTCTGGGGTCCGTACCCCACGAACGACGCTTGCACGTTGTGCGTACCGACGGGAACCCCCAGGATGAAATAGTTGCCGTTGACGTCCGTGGCCGTACCGAGCTGTGTCCCGACGATGATGACGTTCGCGCCGGGAAGGGGCTCATCCGTGGATGCGTCGGTCACGACGCCGGCGAGTTTACCCGTGTTTTGTGCTAGCGCCAGGATGGGCGTAGCGAGCAGTAAGAGTACGAGCGTACCCCATTTGCGTAACATTATGCTACCTCCTCTATTGATGGTGTGTGTCTGTGAAGAACCGGATCAGGAGCCACGAACCGGACCACACATTCCTCAATGACGACGTTAGGTCAATCAGCGACGCACCTTTCGGCCTCATCGGCCATATCGGCCATATCGCGAACGGCTTTAGCACCCGGTGTCTACAACCTCTGATGATCAGGAGCCGGTGAGGTGCGAACGTAAAATCAGGTGCAATGGAGAAGCCGTATCAATGTGTCGCTGTCAAATCCTCCGATCTCTGAAAACGGATTGATGGCATGACGCTCTGTCACGTTGCAATGCGACCGAAGAATATATTGGGGCATTGCGCTATTGTCAAGGCAATATTCATCCCCTTGCTGGAAGCGGTACCAATGGCCCGTTTCGGCCAAAATTGCAGGTTTCCGTCCGTCCTTATCGAGCATAAGAAAAGGTATTCCTCGGGCTTATGCCACGCCTTTGTCTCGGGGTGACGGGGATCCGTGGTCGGATGGTAGTATTTGCCTCTGAATGGTAACGAGCGGAGCGCGAACCGGGAGGCGCATGCGTCATCCACATATACAATCAGATAGGATCACAAATTTACGCGACGAACTTGCTCTACGCCCTCTAACGTCGAGACTTCTTGAATTACGTCGTCAGGCACTTCTTCATCGACGCTGACGGCGGTAAGGGCAAGGGATCCCTTTCCCGTGCGGCCCAGGGCAAGCGCGCCAATGTTGATGCGGTTGCGAGCCAGGATCTGACCCACGGACGCCAGCATACCGGGACGATCTACGTTTTTGTACAGTATGAGACGGCCCTCAGGCTTGACCTCCATCCAGTAGTCGTCAATGCGCACGAGTCGCTGTTCGTCGGTATCGAATACGGTGCCGGCGACGAGGCGGCTCGATCCGTCCGTGTCGAGCTCGACCTCGAGCAGGTTCGTGTAGCCCCCTCGCGCGGTATCCCGCTCCTCCCGAACGCTCACCCCCATCCCTTCCGCGAGATACGGGGCGTTGATCAGATTGACGGGCTCACTGATCCAGCGCGACAAAATACCTCTTACGGCGGCGATCGTAAGGACTTCCGAGAAACGACGTGGAAGGTCGCCGCGGCAGCGCACGGTCACGCTCCTCATGTGGCCGTCTGCAAGTTGGCCGGCGATCTGGCCCAGCTTGTCCGCCAGGCTGAGGTAGGGCTGCACCTCGGGCTGCGCGGCCATCTTGATCGCCATCGCGTTGACGGGCGATTGTACCGGTTCGCCACGGAGTGCATGGATGACTTGCTCGGTAATTTGCTTCGCGACTTTCGTCTGGGCTTCCTCGGTCGATGCGGCGATGTGCGGTGTCGCCACGACGTGAGGATGTCGGATGAGTGCTTCGAGCGTTTCGGGCGGCGGCTCCTGAGAATAGACGTCGAGCGCGGCACCGCCTACTTGTCCGCTTTCGAGTGCATCGAGCAGCGCGGTTTCGTCTACGATACCTCCGCGGGCACAATTGACGATCCGCACCCCCGTCTTGCATCGCGCAAACGTCTCTCTATCGAATAATCCTCGGGTGGCATCATTGAGCGGCGTGTGGATGGAAATGAAATCGCTGCGTTCGTAAAGCTCCTCCATGTCGACCAACCGGACGCCGATTCGCTCTGCCGTGTCCGGCGAAAGGACGGGATCGTAGCCCAGGATCGTCATACCGAACCCGTTCATGCGTTCGGCGACGGCTCGGCCGATTTTACCGACGCCGACGATGCCGAGCGTCTTCTCATATAGCTCCGACCCAGTGAACGTCGTGCGATCCCACTTGCCTTCGAGAAGCGACTGATGGGCGTGGGGGATACGACGGGAGAGGGCCATTAACATCGCTACGCTGTGCTCAGCGGTCGAAATCGTATTGCCGTCCGGCGCGTTGATCACGAGCACGCCCCGTCTAGTCGCCGCGTCCAGGTCGATGTTGTCGACGCCCACACCGGCGCGGCCAATCACCCTGAGCTGGTTTGCCTTATCGATGAGGTCCGCCGAAATCGTGGTACCGCTCCGTATGATCCAACCGTCGGCATCCGAGGCGAGGGAGCGCAGCTCGGCTTCGGATTTTTTGAGCTGGACGTCGGCTGTGATGCCGCTCGCCTCGAGGAGGCTGATGCACACCTCATCGACGGCATCGGTGATTAGTACCTTCATTGTCGGGTTCGAAGTTCAGTGTTGGGATGGAGGTTGAGGAGTGCTGTCTGAAGCGATCGTGTTGGTGTTCGTTCGCCCGTTCATTCATTCGACCACGGAATCAATCCAGTCCAAAAGCTCCCTCCGACCACGCGCATCCTTGGCGGACGTCAAAATGACGGGGATTTCCATCGCATATCCCTTCAAGACGTTTTCCACCTGCTTCAGTGTTTGGGTCCGCTCGTTGCCGGAGAGCTTGTCCGTTTTCGTGAGGGCGATCAAGTAGGGCGTATGTCCGCCGCGCATCGTCTCCATGACGTCCTTGTCGAGGCGGGTAGGCTCATGGCGGCCATCGACCAGGTGAACGACGAGGCGTAGAGGCTCGCGCTCGGTCAGATAGGCGCCGATAAACCGCCCCCACTTCGCTCGCGCGTCTTTGGAAACGCGGGCGTAGCCGAATCCCGGGAGATCGACGAAGTAAAGGCGTCGGTTAACGAGATAGAAGTTAAACTCCTGTGTTTTTCCGGGTTGTCCGCTCGTGCGTGCCAGGCGTTTCCGCCCCACCAGCATATTGAGCAGCGAACTCTTGCCGACGTTCGACCTGCCGATGAAGGCGACCTCCGGGCGCTCGTCGCGCGGTAGGGCGTCCCACGTCGTGGCTCCCTTAACGAACTCTACGTCCCGGACATTCAGCACGGCGTGTGCTCATGGTACGCGGGGGACAGCCTGCCACTGCTCCGCACGTTTACGCGGCCGCGAGGTGCTCCCGCACCGTTTCTCCGATGACGGCCGGATTATGAACGACGACGGCGCCGGCCGACTCGAGCGCCGCAAACTTGTCCTCGGCCGTTCCTTTTCCACCCGAGATGATCGCGCCGGCATGACCCATCCGGCGCCCCGGGGGAGCCGTCCGGCCGGCGATGAACGCGAATACGGGCTTCGTCATGTGCTCTCTGATGAAATCCGCAGCCTCCTCCTCAGCCGTTCCCCCGATCTCGCCGATTAAGACGACGGCTTCCGTCAGTTCGTCTCGTTCGAATAGCTCAAGGGCATCGACGAAGCGGGTGCCGATGATCGGATCTCCGCCGATGCCGACGGCGGTGCTCTGTCCGAGGCCCTCGCGAGAGAGTTGGTCGACCGCCTCGTAGGTTAGCGTGCCGGAGCGCGAGACCACCCCGATCGGTCCCTCCTGGAAGATCATCGCCGGCATGATGCCGACTTTAGCCTGCCCAGGCGTCGTTACGCCTGGGCAGTTCGGGCCGACGAGCCGAGCACCCCGGTTCCGAACGAAATGGTAGGCGGGGATCATGTCGCGTACCGGGATTCCTTCGGTGATGCACACGATCACCTCGATACCGGCGTCGGCCGCCTCGAGAATGGCGTCCGCCGCGAAGGGGGGCGGCACGAAGATGATCGACGTGTTCGTTCCTTCGTTGTCGACCGCTTCGCGGACCGTGTTGAAGACGGGCAGGTTCAGATGCTTCCGGCCGCCCTTGCCCGGCGTCACGCCGCCGACGACGTTCGTGCCGTATTCGAGCATCTGTTTGGAATGAAACGTCCCTTCCGAGCCGGTGAAGCCCTGGACCAGCAGGCGCGTCCTTCGATCAACTAGAATCGCCATCGGTTCTGTTTTCCGG
>CAZMXY010000007.1:10240-18678 GCA_964570345.1 uncultured Rhodothermales bacterium
TGCTTCTCGACGACGTCGCCCACTTGCAGTAGCAGTGACTCGTCAAAATGACGCCCGAGAAGCTGAAGTCCTACGGGCAGATGGGGCTCGGCGGGATGCTCTCCGATCGGTACGACCAATCCGGGTATGCCGGCCAAGTTGGCATTGACGGTATAGACGTCGCTCAGGTACATGTCCAGTGGATTGTCGACTTTGGTACCCAGCTGAAAGGCAATCGTCGGCGTGGCGGGCGTGAGCAGTACGTCGACTTGCTCGAAGACGCGGTCGAAGTCACTGCGAATCAGGGTTCGTACGCGCCGGCCTTTTGCATAGTACGCGTCGTAGTAGCCGGATGACAGGACGTACGTTCCCAACATGATGCGACGCTTCACTTCGTCACCAAATCCTTCGGAGCGCGAGGTCGTGTAAAGCCGCTGCAGTATCGAATCCTGCTCATCGATCTGCGTACGCAGGCGATCAACGCGTTCATCGTCCCCATGGGCCTCGGCGACGGCGGTTTCGAGGGTACGGCGATCCTCTTTCAGTTGCCGGCGCGTGGCCTGTAGATCGGCTCGATAGCCGTAACGAATGCCGTCGTAACGCGCCAGATTGCTCGATGCTTCGGCCATGGTGAGCACGTAATAGGTCGCGATTCCGTACTCGGTGTGAGGGAGCGACACGTCGCGCACGTCTGCTCCGGCATTCGCCAGCGCGTCGGCGCGGAGACCGAGCATGCTGCGGATCCCCGGATCGAGGCCTTCGGCGAAATATTCCTTCGGGAGTCCGATCCGTACGCCTTCGACGCTCCCGGTAAATGACCGTAGGTAATCGGGCACCTCGACAGGAGCACTCGTGGAGTCCTGCGTATCATGGCCGGCGATCGTGTTCATGAGGTGAGCAAGATCCTCGACCGTGTGGCCGAACGGTCCGATGACGTCGAATGAGGAGGCAAACGCTACGAGGCCGTAGCGACTGACTCTACCGTACGTCGGCTTCAGACCCGCTACGCCGCAGAAGGCAGCCGGCTGTCGGATCGATCCTCCCGTATCGGTTCCTAACGCTGCATGACACATGCCTGCCGCCACGGCGGCGGCCGATCCACCAGAGGAACCCCCGGGTACGTAGTCCGGAGCGACGGGATTGCGGACCGGCCCAAAAAAGGAATTCTCGTTCGAGGAACCCATCGCGAACTGATCGCAATTGGTCTTGCCGATGAAGATGGCGCCTGCGTCGCGCAATTTTTCGATCACCGTCGCGTCATACAGCGACTCGAAGTTCTCTAACATGCGCGAAGCACATGTAACCTTGCGGCCTTTGATGCAAATCACGTCCTTCACGGCGAGTATGAGGCCGGCCAGGGGGCGATCGTGACCACCCCCTCGAAGGTCGTCGAGGTATCGCGCGTGACTCAAGGCGCCGCCGTCGTCGACGGAAACGAAGACGTTCAAGCGATCGTCATTCTCTCGAATCCGGTCCAAAAAAGAAGAGACCAGCTCTTCGCAACTGGTCTCTCCGTTTTTCAACGCACTACGGGCGTCTGTGAACGTCCTGTAGCTCATCGATCTTCTCGTACCGAGGTCTGCTCTAAAATGCGCGGTCGCAGCCGGGCGAAAGTCAGCCGTCGTGGCGGATCAATGGATCGGTAAGCTATTTCTCTGTTCCCTCGGAAGCCGCGGCTTTGTTCGGATCGGACGACGCGGATTGTTCGGCGTACGCGTCGGTGCGCGGAGCGGTCGTCCCGTGCTGCGGGGGGCGAGGTTGATGAATCCGGTTACGGGTATCATCTACGTTGAGTTCATTCTTGAGATCGGTCGTCGCATCCTTGAATTCGCGGATGCCTTTGCCGAGACCGCGAGCAATCTCCGGAATTCGCTTGGCGCCGAACACCAGCAGCACGACGAGAAATATCAGGATGATTTCCGGCATTCCGAGACTCATAATATCCACCTTTAAAGACTGTTTGAAGAAAGGGGCGGGCCGTTTCGGGGTCCCGGTGGGATCCTTTCGCTCTATCACCGTGGATCTGCAAAGACGAAAAACGATGCGCTGAGGGCGGAGTTCCGAAATTGCGCGCGAGGAGACGACATCGACCGGGGGCACCGAGCGAAACTGGGTCGGGCGGCGGCGGTAAATCTCTGTATGGTACCTTCAAACGACCAAAACCGCCTCACGCGGAAGCAATTCTTTGCGTGGCCGAAGGCCGAGCTGCACTGCCATCTCGACGGTTCGCTACGTCTGGAAACGATGCTCGACGTCGCACGGGCCGAGGCGAAGCTCGATCTCTTGCCGTCCGACAGCGTGGACGGGTTGCAGGAAATCCTGTTGAACATAGATCAATCGGAAACGCTCGAGGCGTATCTCTCGTGGTTTCGCTATACCATTCCGCTGATGCAGACGACCTCGGCGCTGTCGCGCATGGCCTATGAGCTCGCCGAGGACAACGCACGGGAGAACGTTTGGTATCTGGAGGTTCGATATGCCCCGATCCTACACGTGGAGGAGGGCCTGACCCTCGAGGCGGTAAACGATGCCGTTCTCGAGGGTTTGGATCGAGCGGAGAAGGATTTCGGGATCCGCACTTCCTTGATCGTCTGTGGACTGAGAGACCGATTCGAAAGTGCCTCGCTGCGCCAGGCCGAGCTGGCCGCCGCGTATCGCGGCAAAGGCGTCGTCGCCTTCGACCTCGCAGGGGGGGAGGCGGGGCATCCTCCGAAGCATCATCTTCACGCCTTCTACTATGCCCGAAATCAGCTGCTGAACATGACGATCCATGCCGGTGAATCCTGGGGCCCGGAATCAATTCAGCAGGCGTTGTTCTTCTGCGGCGCGCATCGTATCGGCCATGGAACGACTCTTTATCGGGATCCGAATCTAATGCAGTACTTCCTGGATCATCAAATTCCACTGGAGATCTGTCCTTCGAGTAACGTACAGACGCACGTCGTGGAGAGTCTGGAAACCCATCCGCTCCGCCAGTACGTTGCCTTCGGCATCCCGATCACGATCAACACCGACAACAGGCTGTTCAGCCGGACGACGGTGACGAACGAGCTCTGGCGCGTTCACACGGAGTCCGCGGTTCCTGCGCATCACATGCGGGAGATCGTCTTGAACGGATTCAGACACAGTTTCCTGCCATGGGACGAGAAGCAGCACTTGTTGCGACTGGTCACCGACGAAATCTCGATCGACGAGATTTCAGTCGCGGCCTCGAACCGGGATCCGGTCTGAGGAGGAGTTTTCAACGTATAGACGTACGAGTTCAGACTTGATACGAATAGACACGGTGCGAGATGCGGCCGTCGTTGGTCGGGCTGATGGCCTCGAAGGGGACGTGCTTCTCCCGGCAGACAAGTCAATCGCGCATCGGTCAGCGCTTTTTGCCGCCCTGGGTGACGGCTCGTCGACGATCCGTAACTATCCTGATTCAGCGGACCCTCAGTCGACGCTCGCCGCTCTGCGGCAGCTCGGCATTCGCGCTGAAGGCGATCGTGCGGCGCTCGAGGTCGAGGGACGCGGTCTCGAGGGGCTCTCGCCGTCCGCACGCCCCATTGATTGCGGCAACTCCGGTACGACGATGCGCCTTCTAGCCGGCCTTCTCGCCGGACAGCCGTTCGACAGCACGCTCGTTGGAGACGCCTCCCTCAGTCGACGACCCATGGACCGAATCGCGCTGCCCCTCCGTGAGATGGGGGCGAGGATCTCGCTTACGAACGGGCACGCACCTATAAAAGTGACAGGAGGGCAAGCGCTGCACGGCATCGAGTACAAGCTGCCCGTGGCGTCCGCGCAGGTAAAATCCTGCGTCCTTCTGGCCGGTCTCTTCGCGTCCGGGACGACGACGGTCGTCGAGTCGGAGACGTCCCGAGACCATACCGAGCGTATGCTCGGACTGACGACCATCGATCTTCAGGGCGTGCGGCACGTCGGCGTGAGTCAGGGCTATCGAATTGCCGCGCGAGAGTGGGTCGTCCCACGCGATTTCTCCGCTGCGGCGTTTTTCATAGTGGCGGGTTCGATCGTGTCGCAGGCGGATATTCGACTCGAGAAAGTCGGACTCAATCCTACGCGCAGTGTGCTGTTGGACGTCCTCCGCGCCATGGGCGCCGACATAGTGGTGTTCAACGAGACGCAAGACGGCGGCGAGCCGGTCGGCGATCTGCGCATTCGATCCGCCGACATGGAGGGCGTCACGATTTCCGGTGACCTCGTGCCGAGCCTCATTGACGAGATACCGGTGCTGGCCGTGGCCGGTGCCGTGGCAGGCGGGCGTACGGAGATCCGGGATGCCGGCGAGTTGCGGGTCAAAGAGACTGATCGAATTCGAGCGACAGTCGATAATCTCCGCCGATTAGGTGCACGGATTGAAGAGTTGGACGACGGTTTCGTAGTGGAAGGTGGAGCCTCCCTGCACGGCGCCGACGTCGACAGCTTCGACGATCACCGCATTGCGATGTCGATGGCGGTCGCGGGACTGGTGGCGGAGGGAGAGACGACCATCTCAGGCGCGTCGTGTGCCGGCGTGTCATTCCCCGCATTCTGGGATGAACTGAGCGCCCTCGCTCGATAGGCCAGGGGGCTTCATCTAGGCGCCGTCGGAGGGCGCCCAGAGGTGCTCCGTCAGGACGACGCATCCCCATTCGTCGAACGAAATGCCCTCGCTGCGGAGACGCTCTTCCATGACGTCGGGGCCTTCGAAGTGGCGCTTCCCGGACAGGGCTCCGAATCGATTTACGACGCGATGACAAGGCAGGTGCGTACCGGCGGCCGCATTCAAAGCCCATCCGACCGTTCGGGCCGCGCTTCGAACTCCCAGGAATTCGGCGATGTGACCATACGTCGTGACTCTCCCATACGGAATTTGGGCGACGACGTCCCAAACACGCTCAAAAAAATCGTTCTGTGTATTCATGCCGCGTGGGTCGCGACGGCGAAGGCTCGGGACGTTCGGTCGCGCGCAGGAAATTCACTCGCGCCGGGCCTCTCCTCTCCCGAGCCGAGTGGAAAATACGTGAGGTCGGCGCTCGATCCGGACTGCGTCGCAACAAAGCTCGAGGGCGCGCTGTATGGATAGCGCTCCTGATGGGAGTTGACGCATGCGTCTCTTTTCTTAATACGTAGCGGCACGCGAAGGACCGGCCGATGAACGGTACACAGGTTGCATGAGCAGTGATTCGCGCATCTCTCGAGAGGCGGTTCAAGCACTGGAACACGGTCTCGGCACTCACCGGATTCATCGAAACGTTCAACTCGGGCCGTACACGACGTTCCAGATCGGCGGGCCGGCCGATCAGTTTTTCGAAGCGCATACGGCGGACGAGCTGGCGAGCGCGATCGTTCTCGCACGCGAACTAGGTATTCGATACTTCCTCCTCGGACGCGGAGCGAATATACTGATCGGTGACGGAGGATTCCGTGGACTGGTCATTCGAAGTGCCGCACGACGTCTGGACGTAGACGCCGAGGTCGAACGTTTGTGGGTCGAGAGCGGCGCCATAATGTATCCCGACGTCATCCATACGTCCGTGAACTGCGGCCTTTCCGGACTCGAGCACTACGTCGGCATTCCATCTACGGTCGGCGGCGCACTCTGGCAGAATCTGCACTTTCTCTCGCCACCTCCGGCACGTGAGCGTACGATGTTCATAGAAGAGGTCGTAGCCGAGGCGGAGATTCTCACGGAAGAAAGCACGCGAAAGACCGTAGGCGCGGACTACTTCAATTTCGGCTACGATTACTCGATATTGCACGATCGCGATGACGTCGTGTTATCGGCGACGTTTCAACTTCAAGCAGCCGACATAGGACGCATGGAGGAGATCATGGAAGCGAATCTTCAGTGGCGGAAAGAACGCCACCCACCTCTGGACACCGAGCCGAGTGCCGGCTCAATCTTCAAGAAGATCGAGGGAGTTGGAGCGGGTCGCCTGATCGACGAATGCGGATTGAAGGGAACGCGCATCGGCGGTGCTGAAATCACCCATCGGCATGCCAACATCATGATCAATCGCGGCGAGGCGAAGGCGGCTGACGTTCGTGCGCTGATCGCCTTCGTACAGCAAGTCGTACACCGTGAGACCGGCTATCGCCTGGAACCGGAGATTGCGTTCATCGGCGAATTTCATCCACCTACGCAGACGGATCCGGTGCACGTACCGGAGGAGCGGGCGGCGTGAACTGGCTCGCCGGCGCCTGGGCCGTATTTGAGAAGGACGTGCGGTTGGAGCTACGCAGCAGGTACGCCATCAACATGCTGCTGATGTTCGTGATCGCGTCGCTGCTTCTGATGCTCTTCGCCATCGGGCAGGAGCCGCTGAGCCGACGCGTCGAATCCGCCCTGCTGTGGATCGTGATCCTTTTCGCGGCATCGATCGGCCTCGGCCGATCGTTCCTCAGTGAAGAAGAGCGTGGAACGGTGCTCTTGCTGCAGCTCAACACGATGCCGAGCATGGTTTATGCCGGCAAGTTTCTCTTCAACTTTTTGCTCGTCCTCGTCCTGAATTTGGTGGCGGTGTTGGCTCTCGTGATCCTCCTCGGCATGCGCGTGGCCGAGCCGTCGTTGCTGGCGCTCGTCGTCCTGCTGGGATCGCTCGGGCTGGCCGGTGCAACGACGCTCCTTGCGGCGATCATCGCTCGATCGGCAAACCATGGCCCTATGCTTCCGGTGCTGTTGTTTCCGGTCCTGGTGCCGCTCTTGACCTCCGTCGTTTCAGCCACGCGGCACGCGCTTGCGGGTGAGGCGGCGTGGCAGCTCGCATCGGACGAGCTCACGACCCTCTTTGCCTTTGCCGGCGTCGTAATAACGGCCTCCGTGCTGCTTTTCGACTACGTTTGGAACGATTGAGTTGACCGCCTGGCGGCACGAGGAACGTGCTCATGCCTGTATCATCCACTGAGAACTGCCCGGATCGCTTGGAAAACTTCCCCGAAATGCCGGATAGATGAACAGCCGCACAAATAAGAGCGTCATTGGCCCTCGTCCGTATCGGATGATCCGGAACGTCGTCGTAGTATGGCTGACCCTCGTGATTCTGGGTGGATTCTTGCTCGACGTCCCCAAAATCAGGATTCTTGAGCACACGGCACGCAACCTGTATTTTCATGTGCCGATGTGGTTCACGATGATGGCGGCCTTCCTCGTTTCGGCATATCACTCCCTTCGATATCTGCAAGGAGAAGACCGAATTCGCGACGTACGGGCCCTACAGGCGGCGCGCGTCGGCGCGCTCTTCGGGATTCTCGGGCTCGCGACCGGAATCGTCTGGGCCCGGTTTACGTGGTATGTCGGGACGAACGTCTGGTGGAATTTCGATCCGAAACAGACGATGGCCGCAGTCCAGCTTCTGATTTACGGCGCCTATTTCACGCTGCGTTCGGCCGTCGAAGACCACGAAAAGCGCGCACGCATAGCCGCGGTTTACAATCTCTTCGCGGCCGCGACCGTACCCTTCTTACTTTACGTGTTACCCCGTCAAATGCAGAGCCTGCATCCCGGTGCCGAGGGAAATCCCGCCTTCAGCGACATTACGCATCCCGTCATGCGATTGGTTTTTTATCCGGCCGTGATAGGATTCATCGGCCTCTTCTGGGTCCTCTACACGCAACGCGTGCGTCTGGAGAGCTTGTCCGTACAATTGGATGAACCTGACGACGTCGACTTTTGACGATCGACGCGGACTCATGACGATACATTTTTTTCAGGAGGACACGGCTTCCTCGGGTCAACCGACGGCTTACGACTCGGTGTGGGCTGGTGCCGAAGTGCCGGTCCAGCAACGGGAGGGTATCGAGACGGTCATGCTGGCGGAGGACAAGCTTTACGTCGTATTGGCGGTTGTCTTGATCATCTGGCTCGGCATCGTATTCTTCATTTACCGTACCGACCGGAAGATCGACCGGCTGGAACGGAAAATGGATGGGCGCATTTTAGAAAATTCCAATCCGTCGTAACTCCCTCGTCGTTCGATCCAATCGTGAAGCCCAAAACGATCATCGGCGTGCTCCTCCTTTTCGGGTTCAGTGCCCTGCTGTTTGCAAACTTCGGACAGCAGGTCGGCGGTTACATGAGTTTCGCGGAAGCGCACGCGACGGGTGCGAGCGCACACATCGTGGGTAACTGGGTCAAGGACAGACATTACACCTACGATCGTGACCGGAACGTCTTCAGTTTCTACATGCAAGACGAGGCGGGAGACGTGAGGCTGGTCAACTATCCTAATCCGAAGCCGGCCAATTTCGAGGATGCGGAACGACTCGTCATTGAGGGCTTCACCGACGGCGACGTGTTCGTCGCCAAGCACATCCTGGTGAAGTGCCCTTCGAAGTACAATGACGAGCGCTCGCTGAATGACATGCAGCCGGCGGCGGCCGGCTCTTGATTTGACTGCCGGTTCCGGCGCCGAGAACGCATCCTTCGGCGCTCCACGCTCAGCGATAGACGTGCTCGGTCTCGGCGACAG
>CAZMXY010000007.1:18778-43618 GCA_964570345.1 uncultured Rhodothermales bacterium
ACGCATCCTTCGGCGCTCCACGCTCAGCGATAGACGTGCTCGGTCTCGGCGACAGGCGTGCGTCAAGCTCGGCGACAGACGTGCGTCAAGCTCGGAGGTAGACGTGCGTCAAGCTCAGAGGTAGATGTGCGTCGCCAGGAGGAAGTAGATGGTCAGTCCGAGGATGTCGTTGCTCGTGGTTATGAACGGTCCCATCGCGGTGGCTGGGTCAATGTCCAAACGGTGAAGCGCCAGCGGTACCGTTGCTCCCACTAGCGTGGCAAGGATGATTACGGTAATCATCGACAGGCCCGCGGCGAAGGCGAGCTGAGGGAGGTTGGGGTCTCGAACCGGAAGCAGAAGCACGATGGCGGCGAGGACGATGCCTAGAACGGCACCATTCATGAGTCCGACACTGATTTCCTTGAGCAGGCGCCCGATCGCGTCACTGGTCCAGAGATCGCCGCTGGCAAGGCCCTGCACGATAATGGCCGAACTCTGAATCCCTGCGTTTCCAGCGGTTGCCATCATGATCGGAATGAAACTGGCCAGCACGACGGCTTCTTGAAGGGCGTTTTCGAATCGGCCGATCACCATGCCCGAAAGTCCCGCCCCGAGCATTCCAGCGAGCAGCCACGGCAGCCGACCTCGACTAATCCGCAGGACCGAGTCCGTGTGCTCCTCGCGGCCCGAGACGCCGCTCATCAGCTGGATGTCTTCTTCCGCCTCTTCGCGGATGACGTCGACGACGTCGTCGATGGTAATCCGCCCGAGCATACGACCGTCCGGCCCGACGACCGGCAGCGTGACAAGGTCGTACCGCTGCATGATCCTGGCGACCTCTTCCTGATCGACCTCCGGCGCTACCGAGATGACGTCGGAATCCATGACGTCTTCGACTTTGGCGTGGGCCGGGGAGAGAAGGATGTGCTTCAGAGAGACCGTTCCAATCAATCGGCCGCTGTCATCGAGCACGAAGACGGCGTACAGGTCTTCGACCGTCTCGGCATTGCGGCGCACCTCTTCGGTTGCTTCCGCGACGGTCCACCCAGCCGGAACGGCGACGAATTCCGTGGCCATTATGCCGCCGGCGGACTCCTCGTCGTATCCAAGCAGCTCGCGGACGTCTTCGCTGTCTTCCAGGGTGGGAAGCACCTGAAAGGCGACGTCCGGCGGGAGATCCGCGAGCACGTCGGCGGCATCGTCCGTCTCGAGGTGGTCGAGCAGCTCCGTGAGCCTGTCGGCCCGCGCCTCTTCGAGGAGCTCGGCACGAAATGAGTCGTCGAGCTCGGCGAGCGCCAGTCCGGCTTGCTCGGCCGGGAGCCAGTGGAAGAGCCGCTTGGCGTCATCCATCGAGAGGTGACTCAGCAGACGCGACAGGTCGGCTGGGTACAGGTCGGCCACCAGGTTCATGATCATGCCTTTCTCTCCGGATTCAAGGAGGGAGGCGATGTCATTAACCAGCTCGGAATCGATCTCGAGGAGACCCCTGGGATCTTCTTCCACAGTGACGGTAGCCGGTTTTTCCATGCGGGTCGGGTGGCGTAGAATCCGAGAGGCCTGACGAGCGGTTCGTGAGCGACGTCAGTCCTCGTGCTCGCGCGACCCAAGATAGCGAGCCAATTCTACAAACTCTGCGGGCGTAAGCTCCTCTGCGCGCCGTTTTTCGAATGCGGCGGGAAGGTCTTCGTGCCGATCGCGGGTCCATCGGCTCAGGCTGTTGCGAAGCATCTTGCGCCGCTGGTTGAACGACGATCGGATGACGGCTCGGAGGAATTCGGGATCGACCGACGCTAGCTCGTCGAAACGCTTTGTAAAGTCGAGTCGAACGACGGCGCTCGCCACGTCCGGTCGGGGGTAGAAGACGTTGGGCGAGACTTTAAAGAGTAGCTCGGGGTCGGAGTGAAGCTGGACTTGTACGCTTAGAATGCCGTACGCCTTGGTGCGCGGCTTCGCGACGAGGCGTTGCGCCACCTCAAACTGCATCATCAGAACGGCTTCTTGTACGGCCGCACCGGCGTCGATGAGGCCGAAGAGTACCTGGCTCGTGACGTTGTACGGTAGATTCCCGACGACGTAGATCGGCCGGCCCTTCTCGTCCGCCAGGGCGTTCCAATCGAGCTCGAGGACGTCTTCGTGGCGCACGTCGAGAAGAGCGTGCGATTTTCGGAGAAGGTTAACGGCACGCGTATCGATTTCGACGGCCGTGAACGTGGGATAGCGTCTCAGCAGCGCTTCCGTCAGTGCACCCGTTCCGGGGCCGATCTCGACGACGTGGGAAGTGGCGGGTGCGCGCACGGCCGCGACGACTTTCCGCGCGACGTTCGGATCGTGCAGAAAGTTCTGGCCGAGGCTCTGTTTAGGACGAAGTTGCACGACCCGAAGCCATCGTCATCGCAGTCGCTTGCGTCGATTCCGAATGTAGTCCTCGAAAATGTACTCGCCGAGATCGTCGAGACTCGCGTAATAGGCGCGGCCATGGTTGGACTCGGTCATCTCGCGGACGAAATTCTGTAGATACGAATCCCGAGCGATCATAAACGTGGTGATGGAAATGCCTTCGCGACGGCAAATCACGGCTTCGTCGAGGACTTTGTTCACGATGCGGCGATCGAGTCCGAAGGCATTGCGATACATCCGCCCGTATTCGAGATGGCAACTCGGCTTCCCGTCCGTGATCATGAAGATCTGCTTGTTTCGATTCTTTCGTCGGTGCAGAATGTCTCGGGCCCTCTGCAGACCGGCGCGCGTGTTCGTGTAGAAGGGCCCGACCTTGAGATACGGCAGGTCCTTTACGTTCACCTGCCAGGCATCATTCCCGAAAGCGACGACGTCGAGCGAGTCCTTCGGATAGTGAGTCATGATGAGCTCAGCCATCGCCATCGCCGTCTTGCGCGCCGGTGTGATGCGGTCCTCGCCGTAGAGGATCATCGAATGTGAGAGATCGATCATCAGGACCGTGGCCATGTTGGTCTGATGGTCGGTTTCGTAGATTTCGAAGTCGTCTTCCGTGAGATTCCAGTTGTCGACCCCGGAGCGGCGGTACGCGTTCGAGAGAGTGCCGGTCATATCGATCAAGTGCGGATCATCGCCGAAGCGCCAGGACCTCGTCTCCGGCAGCCGCTCGTCTCCCGTTCCTACGAACGGCGTCTTGTGATCTCCGCGACCGCTCTTCCTCAACTGGCTGAAGACTTCTTCGAGGGAGCGTTGGCGCAGCGACCGTTCGGTTCGGGCCGTGATCCGAACCTTGCCCATTTCGCTCTCCTGCAGATATCCCCTGGCTTTCAGCTCTTCAATGAAATCACCGATTCCCATGCCATCGTCGGTGAGATCGTACTTCTTGTCGAGTTGAGTAAGCCAATTAAGCGCTTCGCCGGCATCGCCTGCCGTGTATTGCAGGAGCTGTTGAAACAGATCAAAGAGCTGGTCGAAAACCGGGCGAGAGTCGCCGTGGCGTCTCGCGTCCCATTTGGTGTAGCGGATGTGCATATGGGATCCTCTCTTTTGCCTCTACGATCTGCTCTGCACGTGCGCACCGCTTATCGTTACGCGAGGACGTGGAAAGGGCTCCGGATTCGACGAGACCCTCGTTTCGTGGCCCCGCCTTACGTGCCGAACGGCTGCTGAAGGTACCGCCGCGCCCGATCATGAGACCCTGAAGCATCGGCCATCGTCAGAACGTCACGATACGCCGTGACGGCGTCCCTTCGGCGGCCGAGGGCGTCATACGCCATGCCTTGTCGCAGTCGGCCCAGAATCTCGAAATAACTTTTCTCGCTATTACGCGCGCCCAGCGCCTGGAGCTGGTCCAGGAGCACCAGCGACTCGTCGAACGAAGACTCAGCCATGTGGCTACGCGCAAGAAAATAAAGTGCCTGCTCCGCCAGCGCCGCATTGTATCCGACCTGGCGCTGCTTGTACCGGGTCAACACGTCGGTAAAGATTTCTCGAACGACAGGCCACTGGCCCCATTTTGCATAGACGCGGCCTTCGAAGGTATGGAAGAACGAATTATTCGGATGCCTTGCTCGTAACCAATCGGCATAGAACACGCTTTTCGCATAGTCATCCTCAAACAGATAGTAGATCTGAAGGAGGAAGTAGGCGGCCTCGGTCTGAATGAATCGGCCGTGCCTTACCGTTCTTTCCAGCTCTCGAATGCCTCGCTGCCGGTCGCCGTTCGGGAAAAAAATCATTACCGGTTTCACGTAGGGATAGCGATCCGGTACGGCGGCAGCGTAATAGTCGTAGATCCCCTTCCCGAATGCGTAGTCTGCGTTGCCGGGTTCGCGCCGAGCGATGCCGAGTACGTAATCCATCGCGCGAAGCCCGTCCTTCGCCGCCCTGAACCAGTCACCGCGATTCGACCGAAGACGACCGCGGAAGCCTAAAGCGGCGCCTTTGAAGAACCACGCGTCGAAGTGATCCTTATTTTTGGCGAGGAGCTTGTCGGACCGGCGAATGACTTCGTCCATGGAGGCGTAAAACGCGGCGTCGTGCGCCTCGTCGGACAGGTCGATCAGGATCTCCCACCACGTGTTGAGCGCCAGGAGGAACGGCCCGATCGGGTGCTCCGGATTACCCTCGTCGATGAGCTCGAACATCCGTTTGGCTCTCTCGAACTTCATGTCGTAGAGATAGTCCAGGCCCTTCGACGTCTGATGTTGCACGACCACGTCGTCGAGCACGGTCGCGTTCGCTCGGCTCGAGGATTGAGCAGACGCGGACACGACGGCGAACGGCATGAGGGCAATCGCTATGAATGTGACGACCAGTCGCATAGGAGACGTCGTAGCGTCGGATTCAAGTCAGGCTCGGCGCGTCGAGATCGCAGGCACCTCACGAAGTAAGTCGGGTTTGTTATACCCAAGACGCGGCACGCCGGTTTGGACGTCATGCAAAAAGGGCACCACCCGACGCAGATGGTGCCCCATACCCGGCTTTACCCGAGGGAACTATCGATTTTCTCGGCTGACGTGGCGGCTTCCAGTGTACAGGATGCTAAGCAGCACGATCTTCGCGACGTCTACTGGAATGAATCGAATCCAGCCCTTGTCGAGTGATTCGAACCACGAGGCGTGGCCCGAAGCGTAATGCAGCCAGATGACGCCTGAGGTAAAAAGCACGAGGGATCCAAGAGCCATTGAGAGCGAGCTCCCCGTAAGCGAGTTCCAACGTTGCGACAAGACGCCGACAACGGCCGCAGCCAGGGGATATCCGAAAAGGTAGCCCGCGGACACCGCGCTGAACAGGTAGGCCATCCCGAATCCATCTCCCGCATATACGGGAAAAAAAAGCCCGAGAGTGAGGTACAGGAGCTGGGCAAGCAGGCCGTTCCGCCAACCGAGGAAGAGACCGCTTCCGTACACCGCGACGGTCTGCAACGAGAACGGCACTTCCCAAACGTAGATGCGAGCTTGCGCACCTAGGGCCGTCAAGAGGGCGAAGCCAACAATTGCAAGGACCTGGACGAGCGTTGAGGCGTGCTCGCTGCGAAGCACGTCCACCGTCGCCACCTGTGTGGTGTTGAGTCGTAAAACGGATGAGGTCATAAATCGATGATGTCTTCTGTCTGGTAATATCGCCGAATTCTGATCATCCGGCGTCCGTGCTTCGAAGCAAACGGTGGAGCGGTCAGCCGTTCGTTGCGATCTCCCGTTCCGGCCAAGGTACGCGAAGGGTGCTTTCGATCGGCATCATGCCGCCTCTGCTGCAGCGCGCTCAGGATCGTAATTCAGGTGCATCGACAACCAGCGTTCCACTTCCTCCGGCGACATGTCTTTGCGACGGGCATAGTCGACAATCTGGTCGCGCCCGATCTTGCCCACGTTGAAATAGGCTGCGGCGGGATGCGCGAAATACAGACCGCAAACGGATGAAGCCGGAAACATCGCCAGGCTCTCGGTCAGACTTATGCCGGTCGTCGATTGGACGTCCAGCAAGTCCCAGATGATCCGCTTCTCCGTGTGATCGGGGCAGGCCGGATAGCCGGGAGCGGGGCGAATGCCGCGATAGCGCTCGAATACGAGGTCCTCATTCGTCAGATTCTCCTCGGGAGCGTATCCCCAAAGCTCCTTTCGGACGCGCTCGTGCAGCAGCTCGGCGAAGGCTTCGGCGAGCCGATCCGCCAGCGCCTTCAACATGATCTTGCCGTAATCATCGTGGTCCTGCTCGAATTGCGCCAGCGGCTCGTCCATCCCGAGTCCCGCCGTTACGGCGAACGCTCCGACGTAATCGGGGACTCGGGATGACCTGGGTGCGACGAAGTCGGTCAGCGCACGATTCGGGCGACCGGGCGTTTTCTGTGCCTGTTGACGGAGCGAATGCAGTACGGCGACGACCTCCGAGCGATTTTCGTCGGCGTAGATCTCGATATCGTCCCCGACGCCGTTGGCCGGCCACAGCCCCACCACGCCGTTTGCGGTAATCAGCGATTCCGCCTCGATGCGGTCCAGCAGCCTGTTGGCGTCGTCGAAGAGGTTCCTCGCCTCGGGACCCACTGCGGCGGATTCAAAGATATGTGGATACTTGCCTTTGAGCTGCCACGTAATGAAGAATGGGGTCCAATCGATGAATTTTCGGAGCTCCGACACGGCGACGTCCGTGAATACTCTGGTGCCCAGCATCGAGGGCGTCGTAATGGGCACCGCATTCCAATCGCATGTCAACCGATTCTCGCGCGCTTTTTCGAGGCACAGGTAGGTTTTGGTAGACGTCCGCTCGGCGTGCCGCTTTCGCATGCTCGCGTATTCCGCGCGCGTCTCGCGGGCGAACTCCTCCCGATTTCCTGACGTCAATATGTTCACCACGCTCACGCTGCGGGAAGCGTCCAGGACGTGAACGACGGGATGCTCGTAATTCGGCTCGATCTTGACCGCCGTGTGTATCTTGGACGTCGTAGCCCCTCCGATGAGCAGTGGCCGGTCGAAACCCAATCGGCTCATTTCCTTCGCGACGTGCACCATCTCGTCGAGCGACGGCGTGATCAGACCGCTCAATCCGATGACGTCGACGTTCTCTTCCCTGGCCGTTTGAAGGATCTTGTCGGACGGAACCATCACACCCAGGTCGATCACGTTGAAGTTGTTACAGGCGAGCACGACTCCCACGATGTTCTTTCCGATATCGTGCACGTCGCCTTTCACCGTAGCCAGAAGCACTTTCGCTTGCGGCGTAGCGTCGTTCCTGCGTTTTTTCTCGTCGTCGATGTACGGGATCAGATAGGCAACGGCCTTTTTCATGACGCGCGCACTCTTTACGACCTGCGGCAGAAACATCTTGCCGGATCCGAAGAGGTCACCTACGACGTTCATGCCGTCCATCAGGGGGCCCTCGATGACGTCGATCGGGCTTGCATACGCGTGGCGCGCCTCGTCCGCGTCTTCGTCAATGAAATCGATGATCCCTTTTACGAGAGCGTGTTTCAGGCGCTCTTCCACGGGGGCATCGCGCCATGCGAGAAGGGGCCCTTTCGTCTGCTCATCGTCGGCGGTGTATTGTTCGGCGAGGGCGACGAGCCGTTCCGTCGCGTCTTCACGGCGATCGAAGAGCACGTCCTCGACGTGTTCGAGCAATTCGGCGGGGATTTCGTCGTAGACCTCGATCTGCCCTGCATTCACGATGCCCATGTCCATTCCGGCCTGAATGGCATGGTAAAGGAAGGCGGAATGCATCGCTTCGCGCACCCGGTTGTTGCCGCGGAACGAGAACGACAGATTCGAGACGCCGCCGCTCACCTTGGCGTGCGGAAGATGCTGCTTGATCCAGCGCGTCGCCTCCAGATAGTCGATCGCGTAGCGATTGTGTTCGGGAAGACCCGTTGCGATCGCAAAAACGTTTGGATCGAATATGACGTCCTGCGGCGGAAAGCCGACGTCTTCGGCAAGAATGCGGTAGGCTCGTTCACAGACTGCGATTCGCCGCTCGAACGTATCGGCCTGTCCGTCCTCGTCGAAGGCCATTACGATGACCGCCGCTCCGTACCGGCGGACTTTTCGAGCTTGCTCGACGAAGACTTTCTCGCCTTCCTTGAGGCTGATCGAGTTCACGATCCCCTTTCCCTGGACGCACTGAAGTCCGGCTTCGATCACGGACCACTTCGACGAGTCGACGACGATGGGGACTTTTGCGATATCGGGCTCGGCGGCGATCAGATTGAGCAGCCTGATCATCGCCGACTCGGAATCGAGCATGCCCTCGTCCATGTTGACGTCGATGAGCTGCGCCCCGCTCTCCACTTGATGATGAGCGACGGAGAGCGCCTCTTCGTAATTGCCCGTCTTGATGAGGCGGGCGAAGCGACGCGATCCGGTAACGTTCGTCCGCTCGCCGATGTTGACGAAATTGGTCTCCGGACGGACGACGAGCGGCTCAAGTCCACTGAGCCGGAGATATCTCGGCGATTCGGGAATCGGGCGCGGCTTGTGCCGGCCGGCGACTGCGGCGATGGCACGGATGTGATCGGGCGTCGTGCCGCAGCACCCACCGACGACGTTGACGAAGCCGCTCGACGCATAGTCGTCGAACTGCGCCGCCATGAACTCGGCGGTCTCGTCGTACCCTCCAAACTCATTCGGAAGACCCGCATTCGGATACAGACTCGTATAAACCGTCGCGACGGCGGACAACTCCTCGATGTAGGGACGCATCTGCTCCGAACCGAGAGCGCAGTTCAGACCTACGCTGAGCAAGTGCGGCATGTGCGCGATGGAGATCCAGAATGCTTCCGGCGTCTGGCCGGACAGCGTGCGTCCACTCTGATCGACGACCGTCCCGGAGATCATCACCGGCACGGGCTTTCCCGTTTCGTCGAAGTGTTCCTGAATCGCGTAGAGGGCCGCCTTGCAATTCAGCGTGTCGAATACGGTCTCCACGAGTAGGACGTCGACGCCGCCGTCGATAAGCGCCGCGACCTGCTCGCGGTAGGCTGCTGCGACTTCGTCGAACGTGACGGCCCGGTAGGCGGGATCGTTCACGTTCGGGGAGAGCGAGAGAGCCTTGTTCATCGGTCCCAGGGCGCCGGCGACGAACCTCGGCTTCGACGGCGTTGCACGGGTGAAACGATCCGCCACGTTCCGAGCGATGCGAGCGGCAGCCAGGTTCACGTCTCGGACGACCCCCTCAAGCTGATAATCGGCTTGCGCGATCGAAGTCGCCGTAAACGTGTTGGTCTCGATGACGTCGGCGCCGGCCTCCAGAAAGGCGGCGTGAATCTCCGAAATCACGTCCGGCCGCGTAATGGAAAGCAGGTCTCCGTTACCCTTCAGCTCGGCTGGATGATCGTCGAATCGATCGCCACGGAAGTCGGACTCGCGAAGGCCGTACTGCTGGATCATCGTACCCATGGCGCCGTCGAGCACCAAAATACGCTCCTTCAAAATGCGGTCCAGCGTGTCGAAAAGCGCCCCCATGAGAAAGTCAGTGTTGGCAGGCGAAAGAGTTCGGATCCGTACGTCCGGGACGTCGCGCGGATACGAATCGCAGGCGAGATAGTTCTAACCAAGAAAGCTTCGGACTCGATCGGCGAACGTCTCGGGTTGATCGGCGTGAACCCAGTGTCCCGCGTTTTCGATCGTGACGCATTCAGCCACCGGAAATAATTCCTTGATCGCCTCCTCGTCCCGATCCTCGACGTAGTCGGAATCGGCGCCGCGAACCACGAGCGTGGGCCCCTCGAATTTACGCCCGTTCGCTATAGGCTCATTGAGCCGTTCGTAATGCTTTTGGATCGCTTCGAGGTTGAGTTCCCACTCATACCGACCCGCCTGGGAGTCGAATGACAGATTTTTCAACAGAAAACGACGAACCGCCGGATCCGGGATTCGATCCGCGAGCGCGTGATCGATGTCGGCTCGCGACGTCATCACGGAAAGATCGACCGCGAGCAGCGCATCGAGAACGTCCGCATAGTGCGGGGGATACCGTTTGGGGGCGATGTCGACGATCACGAGTTTCGCCACCCGTTCGGGATATTCCAACGCGAATTCCATCGCGGTCTTGCCTCCCATCGAGTGTCCGATCAAATGACTCTTCTCGACGTCGTGGTCATTGAGGAAGCGCAGGAGGTCGGCGGCCATGCTCGGATAGTCGATCCGATCGGCATGAGGAGACCGGCCATGATTCCGCTGATCGAGCGTATAGACGGAATAATATCGACAGAATACGGATCGGGCCAGCGTGTGCCAGTTGCTGCCGGCGCCCAGTAGTCCATGCAGGATGATTAAGGGGTCGCCCTCGCCGTATTCTTTGTATGCGAGTCTCAGGGTATCATCAGGGGTTTCGTCAGGCATATTCACGCCGCCTCAACCCATTGCGCCGGGACATTGATCCGAAGCGCCTGGCGGATGGCGGAGATCGAAACCAGCAAGTGGGTTTGGCCTCGGTGCTCGCGGACCTCTCCGCGCAGGCCGCGCATGGGACCCTCCGTCACGACGACTTTCGTGCCCACGTTCGGGCGTGGCACGTAATCCACGACTGCGAATTCACCCTCGAAGCTAATGGCGCGGCGGATCGATTCGATCTCCTCTTCGCTGACGATCGCCGGTTTGCCATCGAACGTGACGCAGCGTACGATTCCGTCCGTCTGAAGCACGCGCAATCGATCTCGCTCGTCCACTTTCGCAAAGATGTAGTTCTTGAAGAGCGGCTCGACGACTTTCTTCTTACGATCGCTCCACTGCCGAAGAGCGGTGTAGGTGGGGAGAAAGACTTCAATTCGTTTATTGATGAGGCGGTCTTCGCATTTTTTTTCTGCACGAGGAAACGTATAGAAGACCCGCCACAGCGCCTTGTGGACCATACGGCAAGAAATCAGACTGCGTGAGTAAATCCGTCGAAACGCCGGATCGTTCGCCGACGACGTCGGGCGCATCGTTTCGAGCGATCATCCTCAAATGGTTCGTCCGTGCCTCCGTTCGAGGTACGGGCCCTACCTCATCATGTTACCCAGCGGGCTTCAATTTCCCTGTAACGATTTGGAGCACCGGAACGCGCCTCCGGACGTCCGTGTTGATCTGACTTGCTGCCAGGGTCGGTACGTAGCCCGCTAACCGAACCTCTATCCGTCCGCTCCTTCGTGTTCATGGAAATGCGATTTCGTCGCCTCCTGCCTTCTCATTCTTCGACCGTACTGCTAGAATCCGTACTTCTGCTCGCGTTTCTCGCCATCCCTCTTGCGGCTCGGGCCCAATACGGGGATGAGCCGGTTCGGGTGACCGACTTGCTCAAGATCAGCGAGCTCGGCGACGTAACGCTCTCGCCGGACGGCCGCCAAGTCGTCTACACGGTTCGCACGGTCGTGCCTGAACGCGAGAAGACCGAGAAGGACGACCAGGATCGGTACGCGTACCGGACGCACCTATACGTCGTGGACGCTACGAGGCGCGAAGCGCCGCGGCCCCTGACGCGTGGAGAATCGAGCGCGAGCGACCCGGATTGGCATCCGGACGGCGACCGCATAGCCTTCGTTCGCAACGTAGACGACAAGCCGCAGATCTTTGTCCTTCCGCTACTTGGTGGTGAAGCATATCAACTAACGGACATCGAATTCGGCGCCTCTTCGCCGCGTTGGTCGCCGGACGGCTCGCGGCTGTTATTTTCGTCCAGCCTCACGGCCAAAGAGCTTCGCGATCGAACCGGTCGTGGGCCCGAATGGCCCGTGGAGCGCCCCGGTCGAACGGTCGACGATACGAACGGCGTAAGGGCGGATCCGGAGGGGTCCATACGGGAGATACGGGCGTGGCTCGCGAGGAACGAGGCGGACGGCAACCCTCGGGTCTTTCATCGGCTGAACATCCAGGGCGAGACGGATCTCGAGGATGATTTGTCGTACAGGCATTGGTTCGTCGTGGTGCCGGACTCGGAGGCCATAGCGCCCGTCATGATTACGTCCGGCTACTTTGACTTCGGCGGCGGGGAATGGCTTTCGGATGGAGCGGCCGTCGTTCTCTCCGGCCTGATGGCTACGGATAGACACCCAGACCGCGTGATAGACAGTGATTTGTATTTGGCGCGGGCAGACGGAAGTGGAATTGAGCCGCTTCTTTCGATGGACGGATACGCATTGTCCTCGCCCGCCGTCTCGCCCGACGGGCGGGCCGTGGCGTTTTCGGCGTGGCGGACCGACGACATCGGCTACGCACAAAGGGAAATTGGCGTGTTTGCACTTGACGACGCGAGTTCCGCTCGGCTTTTGACCTCCGACTTCGATCGCTCCGCATCTGACCCTCAATGGTCACCGGACGGCTGGTATCTCTATTTCACGGCCGCATCGAACGGCGGATTTCCGCTCTACCGCGTTCCCGGCTTTGAAGCCGGGGAAGCGGCGGATACGACGCTTTTCGGGGCTGTCGGTCCACCGAGTTCGGCGGACTCGTTCATGGACGTGCTCGAGTCGGAACTGATTGCCGGGGAGCCTTCGGACTCGGTGAGCGGGGCGGCGGACGACGCGGACGACGAGATCGGGTCGCTCTCAGATACCCTTCGCTCCGATTCGGCGCTGACGGAAGCGACCGCAGGGGGCCCGCCAGTCGAACGGCTTACGTCTTACGAACGGGGCATTCGCAGCTTCGACGTTGGACCGGCCGCGATCTTTTACGTTGCGACGGAGGTCGGAAATCCATATGAGCTTTACGCGTCGAATTCTCCCTATACGTCTGTTCACGCGCTCAGCGATCATAATACCGGATGGATTTCCGGAAAGCGGCTAAGCTTTCCGGAGTCGTTCGTGATTGAGCGAGACGGCCTGGACATCCAATATTGGATCATGAAACCGTCTTTTTTCGATCCGTCGAAAACCTACGCGCTGCTTCACCAAATCCACGGCGGCCCGTCGGCGATGTGGGGTCCCGGCGAGGCGAGTATGTGGCACGAATTTCAGTTCTTCGCCTCGAACGGATACGGCATCGTCTTCAGCAACCCGCGCGGTTCCGGCGGCTACGGTTATGATTTCAGACGATCCAACTTCCAGGATTGGGGCGAAGGACCGGCGGGAGACGTGCTGCAGGTCGCTGCCGAGGCGGCCTCGCTGCCGTGGGTGGATACGGAGCGTCAGGTCGTGACCGGAGGCTCTTACGCCGGCTACCTGACCGCCTGGATCGTCGGCCGCGATGATCGTTTCAAGGCTGCCGTTGCCCAGCGTGGCGTGTACGACCTCGCGACGTTTCTCGGTGAAGGAAACGCGTGGCGCCTGGTCCCGAGCCACTTCGGCGGATTCCCGTGGGATCGGGACGTGGACTCGACTTCATTTACCGATCTGCCGGCCCGTTCGCTTCCACGTTTCGAACACATCGCCGACACGACTCTCGTGGAGCTCTGGCCCGACTCGGATTCTCTCGAGCAGATCGATGCGATCAGCTTCGGCGAAGCGATCGACTTGCCGACGTCGGTGTCGGAAATCCTGGAACACAGCTCCCCCCTTGCCTACGTCGATCAGATTCGCACGCCCCTGCTCATCATCCACGCCGACCAGGATCTGCGAACCGGAGTCGCCCAGAGCGAGACATTGTACAAAAGTTTGAAGATTCTGGAGCGGCCCGTCGAATACGTTCGATATCCGAACAGCGGACACGAGTTGTCACGTTCAGGTGATCCGAGGCAGCGGATGGATCGCATCCTCCGCATCTATGAGTTCATGGAACGATTCGTTCACTGACGCGGCCCGGTGAACACCGGTCTTGTTACCCTCGATCAAAGACCGGAGGCTCTTATCTATTCGTGACCGATTCCATGCCGCTCCCGTACGCGTAAGGATCGACCGTAATTGGCAGGCGGCCTGGAGCGCCCTGTTCACCCAACAATACTCGAACGGCCGCGCGGACGGTTTCCAAAGCCTGGTCGTATGCCACGACGATCCCATCCGCTTCGCGGAACGCCGACGCCGCGTACGGATTGCCGAACGTCAGAAGAACGATCGGCTTGTCTAGTTCTAAAAGCCGGTTGACCAGATCCGTCTGCCGTGGAAACAGTCCCGCCTCTCCTCTGCCGGCCTGCAATCGAAGATAGAGTGCGAGTACGACGACGTCCGATTCCTCCGCCCGTGCGACCGCGTCCGCCGTTTCTCGTTCGGACGGCTCGTCGTCGAATCGCACGCTTTCCGTCGTCTCCCCAACCGCTCGATCGAAGAGGTCCATCGCGGCTTGAATACTCTCCGAAGAGCGATAGTTGGTAACGTGGACCGTCTCGATTCGTTGGAGGCGGGGTCGCAGCGGAAGTGAGTCGTGCGTTTTCAGAAGCGTGATCGATCGATCGGCGATGGCCTGCGCGATGTGAGAGCCGAGAGGCTGGGCGGAGAGCTCGTTCAATCGTTCCTCCGACGCGAAGCGATTTCGATCGAGTCCGGCATCGGTTTTCGCCCGCAGGATGCGGCGGACGGAAGCATCCAATCTATCGCGTTCGAGACGGCCGTCCTCCACCGCGTCTCGTACGGTCTTGACGGCCTGCGACAGGTTGGCGGGCGTAAGGATGACGTTAGCTCCTGCCAGCAGAGGGCGCAGCATGCGCTCCGAATCCTCGTATCCTTGCCGGAGGGCGCCCATCCGTATGTCGTCCGTGATTACGATCCCTTCGAAGGACATGTCTCGCCGCAATAAGCCCTCCAGAATGTCGGAGCTAAACGTTGCAGGGAGAGGATTCGGCTCGAGGGCCTCGATCCACAAATGGGCGCTCATGACGGCGGCGGGTTGGGGCGGGCGACTCAGGATAATCCGGTACGGTCTCAGTTCGACCTGCTCGAGCGTCACGCTGTCGCCGCGTACGGTGCCCATCCGTGTGTGACTGTCGACCGACGTATCGCCATGACCGGGAAAGTGCTTGAGGGTCGTCAGCAAGCCCCGTCCCTGTGCCTCGTGGACGAAGGCAGCCGCCATCCGACCCACGAGATCGGGATCTTCTCCGAAAGAGCGAATATTGATGATGGGATTGTCGGGGTTATTGTTGACGTCGACGACCGGGGCGAAGAGCAGGTTGATCCCGAGTGCGCGTGCTTCAATCGCGGTTAGACGACCCGCGGCGGCCGCGAACAACGTGTCTCGCGTAGCTCCGATGGCCATGTTGGAGGGCAATTCCGTCAACGCATTGTTGAAGCGGCCAACGCCGCGCTCGTAATCGGCGGCAAAAAAGAGTGGGACCTTGGCGATGCGCTGAAGACGTTGCGTCGCCTCGAACACGTCGCGCGGATCAAGGAGACGGGGAACGAGGAACCCACCCACGTTAAAGTCACGGACCGAGGACGCGGCGTTGTCGATGAGGCCGCCGAACTGCCGGGCATCCAGGTGCACGATAAACAGCTGTCCGATCTTTTCACTTAGTGTAAGCGACGCCATGAGGGAGTCGACCCACGCCGAAACCGAAGCACTGTCTGCGGGCAACAGATGCTCGTCCGTGGCGCCATGCGCCAGAAAAAGGCTATCAATGGCGGGCATCGCGTGCAGCAGGGAGTCGGGCAGCCGGCTCAGCAGGCTATCGTAGAAGATCGTACCGGCGAGCCGATCATTCGACGAAACGTCGGACTCGGAGCACCCAAGCGCGAGCATCATACATATCCATCCGACCCAAGTCGCGTGTCGTCTACGTCGCATGCGCGTCCGGAAGTGTGTCAGCGGTAGGATTATTATAATCAATGGACTCGATCGAGCCGTTCCGGCCCGATGGTCCGTGTTACCCGCCGATTACAATTGAACTGAGTGGTCCTTCCCCCCATTCTCACACGCGAAGCCGGACGGCTGCGGGCAGCTCTTGCCCGTATCGATCGGCAGACGGCGTTCGTCTTGATCGCGGCCGCTGCGTTGGTCATGCTTCAGGATGCTGTCGGCACTCGCCGTCTTTTCAACAATTACCTCGCCTATCTCTTCCCCGAGTCGTGGCGGGGATTGACGTCGTGGGCATGGTGGTTCGGCATGCAGGGCGTCACCGGCTTCGTGCTTCCCGTGGCCGCTCTCGTGATTTTTTTCCGACGCCCCCCAACAGCGATCGGGCTCGGGCTCGGCGACTGGCGCTTCGCGCTGGTCGTAACCGCAATATATTTTCCGATCGTCGTGGCCGGGACGTGGTTCCTTTCGAATAGTGCGTCGTTCCAGGTGCAGTATCCGCATTTTCAGCCGGCGGCGACCGACTGGGGCGTCTTCGCCCTCTACGAGCTCTTCTTCCTCATGTATTGGATCGGTTGGGAGTATCTGTGGCGCGGATTCGTGCTATTCGGAACGGCGCACACGCTCGGACTCTACGCCATATTTGTTCAGGCCTTACCCTTCGCGGTCCTCCATCTCAACAAACCGATCGAGGAGGCGGTACTTAGCTTGATCGGAGGCATTGCATTGGGCGCCCTGGTCTGGCGTTGTCGAAGTTTCTGGATTGCCGTCCCGATCCACGCCGCTCAGATGATGGTACTCGATTTCTGGTGTACGATGCGGAGCCGTACGGGCGTCAACGGCATCGGACTTGACGCACTCCGGACTCTACTGGGAGGTTAACGGCTCGCGCGACAGACGCCGGAACGTCACCATGAATACGTCAGCGTCAAGACGTGTCCCGGCCCTTCGAAACCGCTTTCGAAGGGTAGAAACGCATAGTCGAACGCGAAGCTTTCGTAGCCGAATCCGAGACCGAAGGAATACCGCCGCAACGCATCGTTCGAGATAAATCCGGCTCGCATGTCAATTACATCAAGAACCTCGACACCGACTCCCGCATGAAATTGAGTCGTTTCGTTCGGGAAGACGTGAACGACTTCAGTGGTAATTACCGTTCGAAGTAGTGTGGCATCGTCATCCGACGTAAGCAGACGCAAGGGGAAGAATGCGGCACCGGCCCGAACCATCGTCGGCAGCTCCGTGGCGTCGTCGATGAGTTCGCCCATCTCTCCGACGTTTTGAAGCGCCGCTCCTACATGGAGACCGTTCGATAAAAGATCGGCTTGAATTCCAACGTCGAAGCCGTAGCCCGACGAACTCTGCGTGTAAATTCGCTCGGTCAGGAACTTCGCTGTCAGGCCGGCTCGGACTGGGCCGAATGCCCGCCCGTACGCAGCGCCTGCATTCACGAACTGGACGCTGAAGGTTCCAGCGGGCGCTCCGGGTTCGTCGCGCGCCTCGAGATCGTCCGTTCCATTTGCGGTAACGTAGAACCCGAAGCCGCCGTTCGTGCCTGCCCGAAGCCTCACCGCACCGGCGTATATCTGAGTCGAGCCGACCCATGCATGGTACGAACCGGAAGCCGAATTGCGGGTCGCGGCGGCCAGCCCTGCCGGATTCCAATACGTACTAAAGGCATCTCGGCTACTCGCAACCTGCGAGTCTCCCATGGCCGCCGCCTCCGCGTTCGTCCCATTTCGCAAAAACGAGAGCCCACTCTCTTGCGCGAGCGCCGACGGGCAACCTAGCAGCACGCAGAGCACGGAATAGGCTTGTAGCCGATAAGCGAGCATATGTGCAGGAGTGGACGAGTCAGGGCGCGATGCAAGCGCCCTATGGGGCGCGCCGGCTCCCGCCAAGTCAGAGGAAAATACGCAGTGTAATCAGGTGCATCGCTCCGACGCCATACGGCTCGAGCATGAATGCGTACTCGGCGCGCGCTGTCAATGGTCCGACGGGATGCTCCACCATGAAGCCTCCGGTCGGCGTTATCCCCTCGAGGGCATCCGCCCCTATCCGATCCACGCCGCCACGCAGAGTAAAAACATCCGCGAGCCGGTACTCGCCACCGAGGCGGAATCGGCTTTCGTGAATTTGAGAGCGCTCGTGAGTGATCACTTCCTGAGGGCGATCGCCGACGAGTTCTACGGACCGGATTCGGTATTCCGACGAGGCGATCTGCGATTCATACTCGCCCGTTATCTGACCTCGACCGGCGAATATTCGGTACGCCCCGCCGAGACGAACGCGAACGGGGAAACGGTCCGACGTGGTCGTTCCCTGTGAGCCGTAAAGGTCCGAAGTGTCCCAGGAGTAGCGGGCGAGCAGATCGTCAACCACCAATCCGAGGCGAAGGTCGTCGAGGACTAGATACGTCAGGCCCACGTCGATCCCGATGCTGTTGATCGGTTCGAGCGACTCGAAAAAGTCCGCGTGAAACAGTTGCAGGCCCATTCCCGCCGTCAGGCGCCTCGTTAAATGGGTACCGAACGCCAAGAAGAAGGCGAATTCGTCCGTAGAATAATCCTGCGTGTGATACCCGCTGTTGTCGCGGCCGTCGATGTTGGAAACGCCTGCATGGATGAGCCCGGCCGCGAGACCTGCACCGGGGTCGAGTTCGGTCGCGAACTGCAAGAATTGAAGCTCCCGATCGAGCGTCATGAGGGCCGCCGAAGCCTCGAAACTTTGTCCGGTTGCGAACGGTGAGAGCGCCGGATTGTAGTACGGGGCGCCGTCCGAGAAGGCATCGGCCGCAAGGGCGTTGCTCATGGCGATGCCGCGGGCGCCGAACCCCATACGGGTGAAGGCACCTGCACTCTGAGCCCGCAGTTCGGTAGCGGCGAGATGACCTGTCGCCATTGAGACGAGGCCGAGCGCGAGGACGGTGCTAAGGGATCGGACGGACATCATACCTTCTCACTCGAGGACGTGAATTTTGCCCCATGCATCGTCCGCATCGACGGCATAGAAATAGACGCCGTTCGCCACGCGGAAGCCGTTGGAGTCCATACCATCCCACGTAATCTCGCGTAGGCCGGCCGGGCCTGCCTCCGTCTTCAAGGTGCGCACCAGACTCATTCGAAAGTCGAAGATCCGAATCTCGTCGGCGGCCCCGCTCGGCGATTCGAAGCGAATTCGAACGAAGCGGTCGGATCGGGGCGAGAACGGGTTCGGATAGGCGTACGTGTCGACATTGGGAATCGCATCGGTGGGCTCATCCGGATGAAGCGGTACGTTCGTCCGAAAGATTTGCCAGGTCAGACCGCCGTCCGAGCTCTTCATTAGTCCGTCGGACGTGCCCACCCACACCGCGTCCGTGGTGGTCGCCACGGAAAACACGTTCACGTCAGGTCGTACGAAGCGGGACAGATCGACGGCGTCTTGAAACTGCCGAACGGTCCGCCAGGTCGTTCCGTCGTCGCTAGAGATAAAGAGGCCGCTCTCCCCTGCGACGTAAATGGTCCTTTCACCTGCGAACGCGAAATCGTAGACCCGCTCTCCGATGAGCATTTGCTCGAATGTCTCCCCCCCGTCTCGCGTCACCGTCACGCCAAATCGCCCGCTCTCGCCTGCTTCTCCGGCATTCCAGGAAGCCATCCAGATTGGATTGCGCCCTTCAACGGGCTGTTCCTCGATGGAGATGACCCAGCTTCCGGTAAGCGATGAGGGGGTGCCGTCGGCGCTGAAGCGGTGCCACGAGAGCCCGTCGTCAGACCGATTTACGCCTCTCGGCGTGCCGGCCCAGATCGTTCCGGTCTCGTCGACGAGAACGCTGAATCCCATGTGATTCAAATGCCCGCTTCCGCCGCGTTGCGGCGCGACCGTAAACCGGTAGGTCGAATCGGGATGGATGTAATCCAGCGAGTCCGGCGGAAGCACGACGCGCTGCCACGTTCGACCTTCGTCCGAGGATCGGCGGATTCCGCTCGCCCAGGCTGCAATCCAAACGGTCCCCGTGTTGGGATCGTAACTGACGTCGAACGGCGGGCTCTGCTCCGGAACGATGATCGCGAGCGCCTCGAGGCGATTTTCTCCGTACGCCACCTCGGTGTCGTCCGCATCGTCAAGATGCGGCCCGCGGTACGTAAAAGAGGCACCACCGTCGTTCGAATAAACGTAGCCCCCGGCGGCCTGAACTGAGCCGCTTCCATCGCCGGCGCTGGAGTAGCCGAGACCGGCCCAGAGGGTCATCCCGTTGCCGTCTATCGAAAACGTACTGTTCCGCGTGCCGAAGAGGGAATCCACGTCGGCGACCTGCCACGTTTCCCCACCGTCGACCGTAAGATTGAGAAACGGCCCCACCCACAGCGAATCACCCTCGGCATGAAGGTTCGTGACGCTATTCCGAAGGATGCCCGGAGCCGGTAAGAGCTCTTGCACGTCGGCGACCGAGAATTCCTGCGCGTTGATCGGCGGAGCCGGTAGAAGAGCGAGACAGCCGAGCATGAGTAGGCGGAGTAGCTGCTTCATTCGACCACGATCGTCCTCTCGATGACGTTGCTCGTCAGCCCCGACCGGTCGCTCGCCTGGAAAGCCAATGTATTGGCGCCCGGCTGGTTGTTGCTCTCTATGCGAACGATCGCCGTGTAAATCCCGTCACCCTGCGTCTCGTCTCCCGACTCCTCGAAACGCCCGTCGTCGTACATCGGAAATCTCGCGTTCGGATTCGTGACGTTCCAAAAAACGACCTCATTGACGTTAGTCAGGCCGTCGGGATCCGTGACCGTCGCTGACAGGCGAACGAGGACCGGGGGGTCTCCGGACGCCGGGCGTCGTACGGTATCAGGCACGACGACGTCGACGAGGACGGGTGGATCACCCGTTCCGCCGAACGTAAGCATGCCACGAACGTCGTCCGAGATCGAACCGGTCTCGTCGACCGCATAGACTAGAATGGTGTAGACGCCGGTTTCGCCCTTCGGTATGGAAACGGTGACCTCTCGCAGAAAGAGCACGCCGTCCGCCGACGTCAGCGTACCCTGAACTACGGGCGGCCGTCCTCCGATCGGTGACTGAACCAGATAGGATACGTTCTCGAGATCGTCGTCGGGATCGGTAGCGGTCACGCTTATATTCAGGGGAAAGCGAACGGCGTCGCCGACCTCATCGACGATCGGATCGCCTATCGAGACCGAATGCGGATCGAAATGGAACTCCGATAGCACGGGAGCCCCACCACCGGAAGAATCTATCCCCGGGGCCTGATCGCATCCCGGGAGAAGGACGACCGCGAACGCCGCTGCCATAAAAACGGGAGCGACCGCGACGACCCGGCGCGGCGTGGCGATTAAGCACGAGACGAACTGCAAAACGAGCGAAATAGGAAGATTTCGGTTAGAAAGGGAAATCGTAGCCGTCTTCGCTCATGCACTGTCGGTCTTGTGAGGAGGGGCTTGAAATGGTTTGAGGCGGAGCCCTTACGACGGTTTCTTCGACGAGGATCCCTGAGGATCACTTTTCGCCTCCAGCCCCTTCAGGTCTCACCGGTGTCGCACCGAAGACGGCATTCGAAACCGCCCTTCGACCCTACATCGGCCCGTTCAGGACATAAAGCGGTTTGAGGCTGAAACACAAGACGAACGCGACAATGCTGAGTATGCCGACTACTCGACGTCCCGGCGTCAGTGGACGCTCGTAGAGTACCGGCGGATGGTCGACTTTTACGAGGAATACGAGAAGAAGGCACCACACGAGCCATCCGCTGTACGCGAAGTCTTCGAGTGACGGGCCGACGGTCCGCGTTAGCGCGACGAAGAGAATAATTCCTGCAATCGCAGGAGCAACGAGCTTCAGATCCCCGTCGAAAACCTTATTCAGATAGAAAAAGAGAATCGCCGCGAGAATGAACCACGAACCCTCACCGAACCACGGATGCCATTCGTTAAGCATCGGTACGGCGTCGATGACGAAACCCAGCGATCCGGACGTGAGCAGGATCACGAAAAATCCGCGCGCCAGCCGCCCGTGCCACTTCCGACCGAATAATGCATATAGAATGTGCCCCCCGTCCAGCTGACCGATAGGGAGGAGATTCAACGCCGTGAAAAAGAGGCTGAGCCATCCGGCAAAGAGCACCGGATAATGATACATTTCATACATGGGAGGGACGCCGCTGAAGAACGACGTCAGGATCGAGTAGAGGAGCGTGTCTCCCACCACGAGGGTTATTGCGTCCTCTCGTCGTTCGAGCATTTCCGACGGATATTCCCCGAACTGGAGGACGTAATGCTGAATGGATTCGTGTCCCGGCCCCATGTCGAAGATGTAGGTCGGCGGAGGCAGCGTCGCCAGAGCATAGAGGAGAATGCCGACAGCCACGACGAAACCCGCGAGAGGTCCTGCCGCACCGATATCGAAGAGTTTTCGCATACTGGGCACGGGCTCGCGGATACGAATGACGGCTCCCAACGTACCCACGCCCACGAAAGGCAGGGGGATGTAGTAAGGTAGCGAGGTGTCGACCGAATGGTAGCGTGCTGCGAAATAATGACCGAACTCGTGAACCGTCAGAAAGAGCAGAAGGGAGAATCCGAATTTGATGCCGTCGAGTACGTACGCCCAGACGCCCTCTTCCATATAGACGGCCCAGCGACCGACGAGCTCGCCGCCCATGTAAACCGTCGAGGCGAGAGTGAGCAGGAAGAGCAGGCCATGGAGCCAATACCGGTCCCGGGGCTTAACGGCTCGTCGCCCGTTCGGAAAGGACTGACGTCGAGGCGATTCGCTCGAGTCGATAGACGTGACGGGTTCCACGGTTACTACCTATGCTTCCATGCTTGGGGATTCACGAATCAGGCTCAGCGAAGTAATGCAAGGCCGTTCTCGAATCGATCCATGGCTTCGGCGAGATCCTTCATGGCAGCGGCGTAGGATATCCGCAGTCCACTCGGCGCTCCAAATGCTTCACCATGTACGAGAGCGACGTAATGCTCTTCCAACAGATAGAAGCACAAATCTTCACTCGTCCGTATGGCTTCGCCCTCCGGTGATTCGGTACCTAGGTAATGTGAAACGTCGGGAAAGAGATAAAACGCGCCTTCCGGACGCGGGCAGCGCACGCCGGGGATGGCATGAAGACGATCCAGCATGAAATCTCGCCGCTCCCTGAACGCCCGAACCATCTCTGTGACGTACGAGCCGTTCAAGTGAAGCGCGGCGATGCCCGCCATCTGTGTAATCGTGGACGGCGCCGACGTGAACTGGCTCTGGATCTTGGACGCCGCCTTGGCGATGGGGGTCTCGGCAGCGAGATATCCTAGTCGCCATCCCGTCATTGCGTACGCTTTCGAGAACCCGTTGACGGTGATCGTCCGCTCTTGCATTCCAGGGAGGGAGGCAATCGATACGTGATCGGCGTCGTAGATCACTTTCTCGTAGATCTCGTCGGAAATCACGAAGATCTGATCGTGCGAGCGGAGCACGTCGGCCAGCATCTCAAGCTCTTCACGCGGATAAACCGAGCCCGTGGGGTTCGAGGGGGAGCAGAGGATGAGGAGCCGCGTCTTCTCGGTGATGGCCTCCGCGAGTGCAGTCGCGCTCACGCGGTATTCCTGCTCGGCCGTCGTCGGCATGCCGATCGGCTCTCCACCGGCCAGCCGCACCATCTCCGGATAGCTGACCCAGTACGGCGCCGGGATGAGCACCTGATCGCCGGGGCGGCAGAGTGCCAGGAGCGCCAGCGCGACGGATTGTTTTGCACCATTGGAACAGAGGATCTGATCGGCGGCATACGAAAGCCCATTCTCCAGCTCGAGCTTCCGGCTGATGGCTTCGCGCAGCTCGGGCATGCCCATGTTCTCGGTATAATGCGTGTAACCGTCACGAATTGCCTGGATGCCGGCTTCGGCAATCGGCTCGGGCGTGTCGAAGTCCGGCTCGCCCGCGCTCAGACCTATGATGGGAAGACCCTGTCGCATGAGTTCCTTCGCACGGCCCGTCATGGCCAACGTGGCCGACGGCTGAACCGACTCGACCAGGGGATTGAAGATGATGCTGGAGGTCATCGATGGTGTATGTGCTTTAATGCGGTACTGGATCGCAGACCGAAGTGCGAGTGGCACCGGAAGGGTGCGCGACGAGATCGATTTTACTACGCCTGCCTCCGCTTCGGAGACGCCTTTCGCCTCAGAGCCGCTGCGACGGGAGCCGGTACGAACGGCGAGACGTCCCCGTTCCACCGATAGACGTCACGCACGATCGTAGCACTGATAAACGCGTGGCGCCCCGTGGCCGGAAGGAATACCGTCTCGAGGTCGCCGTGCATCTCTCGATTCGCCATCGCCATCCGCATCTCGTAATCGAAGTCGCTGACCTGCCGAAGGCCGCGGATCAGGGCCACCGCACGTCGCTGACGAGCGCGCTCGATGATCAGGCCTTCATGCGGCGCGACAATGACGCCTTCAAGATGGCTGACGCACGTTCGTATGAGCTCACAGCGTTCGTCCATGTCGAACAGCGAGGCCTTGGCCGAATTGACGGCTACGGTGACCTCCACTTCGTCGAACAACTTCAGCGATCGCTCGAGAACGTCCAGATGACCTAGGGTGAACGGATCGAACGTTCCGGGATAGAGCGCGCGCCTCATGGTTCTACCTGCGTTTCGTTGTGCTCTCCTGCCCCGGCGCGATCCGTCTCTTGGTCGATCCCGGTCGCGGGCTCTTCGAAGTATCGGCGAAATACGGAGACGTGCGTCCGTCCGTACGGACGGCTGGTGAGGAGATCGGGGTGGTCGTCGAAGAAGATACGCTTGTCATGCTCGAGGATGAACAGGCCGCTCGGCTTTACGTGCGGCAGCGCGAGGTCCGGCAGGCGGCCGAGGGCGTCGAGGTCGTAGGGCGGATCGGCGACGATGAGATCGAACGGGGGACCGCCGTACCGCTGCAGATAGGCTACCGCGTCGGCGCGCAAGAACGCCGATCGATCCGTGACCCCGAGCTCCTCGGCATTTCGCCGAGCGAATTTCATCACCTTTCCCTCCGACTCGACGAACGTCACCGAGCCGGCGCCGCGGCTAAACGCCTCGAACCCGATCGATCCCGTTCCTGCAAAAAGATCGAGCACGTCCGCACCTTCGAGCGACATGCGACTCTCGACCAGGTGAAACAACGATTCGCGCGTCTGGCTCATCGTCGGCCGAGTCAGGTGCCCTTTCGGCGAAAAGAGCTTCCGCCGTGCAAATCTTCCGGCTATGATACGCATTAACGTTGGGACGTTGGGACGTTGGGACGTTGGGACG
>CAZMXY010000007.1:43718-58284 GCA_964570345.1 uncultured Rhodothermales bacterium
TCCGGCTATGATACGCATTAACGTTGGGACGTTGGGACGTTGGGACGTTGGGACGTCAAACGGGCGTTGGGACGGGAAACGTGGTGCGTTCGGGGCGTCGTCGGTCCCAAACTACAGCGCAGCGCCGACGCATCCTACGTACGCCTCCACCTCGAAATCCGAGGCCAGACTTCCTGGATCCAAATCGAGTACGGCGAGCGGATTCAGCCGATGCACCTCAAGGTCGAAGACCGTTTCCAGATCTGAAAAGAGAGAGAGGTCCACGTCGTTCCCGTAGACGTACAGACGCCGAACCTGCGGCGGCGTGAGACGCAGATACTCGAGCATCGCAGCTGAGAAGTACGCGACGTCGATCGGCGGAGCCGCATCCGTGTGTTTGCTGAAGAACCACTGCCCCTCGCGACAAAGCGTGTATTCGACGTGGCGGGCGTACCATCCGATCGCGAGCGCGAATGGGCCGCGAACGGCGTCGCCGGACGTCCACCGTTGGAGCCGTCCCATGGTCGAGGCCGCCGCATGCATCCCGACCATGAGCCGTAGTTCGGGCTGAGGTAGGCTTTGCGCAACCTCGTCAATGCGCTGCTGCGTTCGCTCGTCAACGGCGAGAACGTGCATCCAATCCACCTCGTCGCCGGACCCGAGCGTCTGTGAGCGGACGGTATCGACCGTGATGTGAACGGGCGCCTCCGTACCGGTCAGCAGGACCGCCTCTTTTTGTAGCCCTGCACGTCGTGCTTGAGCGTCGGACTGAGCCGGATGAGGGCTGAAGAACGAGTAGCACTGGGGAGGATGGACGGTCACACTGAGCGTGGTTGCAACCGAACCCGAGTACACGTCGAGGAGGGCGTCGGTCACGGTCGCGAGATTTCCGCCGTCCGACGTCGATACGAGCTCTTCCGCCACGTTGAAGTCGAAATCGCAACTGCCTAGGCGAAGCAGACGATAACGTGAGCCGTACTGCTCTACCTCGGCGTAGCGCAGAATGCGATCGTAGACGTCGATGGCTGCTCGAGCATGTGCTTCCATAGAATGGGCTTGCGAGCGCGCAGTACGCGATGGGACGTGAAAGAGTCCTGACTATTCCCAACTCGCGGCATTCAGCTCGGTGGGATCGGGCTCAAGCGTTCCGATCCTGTCGTTGGAATCGGGGTCTCGCAGCTCGTACATCATGATACGAGCCGTGTCGTTGACTGCGTATTCGAATTGTTTACCCGTACGTGGCGAAAAGATGAGCGAATCGACGACGAACGTCGGCCCAAACAAGGTGTCGGAGAGCGCTACGATGGTGGAGTCCGTCCGCACCCAGGTATGAAGCGTGTCGAGCGTGTGGGGAAATCTTCCCTCTCGCTCGTCGTATCGGATCAAAGCCGTGCGGACGTCGCTCATTCGTGCTCGTGTCCTCTCGGTGAGTTCTTGCTGCCGCTCGACGACTTTCCAGGGCTCCGTGATCGAGAGATAGAGCCAGTATCCCAAGCCGATTATGACGATCGCCAGCGCGACTTGGATGCCGACTCGAATGCCTTGGCTGCTCGAAGCCATAGTGCGTCTTTGCTCCCGTGAAGTTTTTGATTATCGCAAATCAAGATTCCGGGACACGCGGCCCCAATTCTGCCGGTCGAAAATACAGGAAGCCCCTCCTAAAAGCAACCAAACCGACCCACGTCGAACGGCGCTCCGCAGCGTGAGTAAATCGTCTTCGGTCCCGCATCGCCGGATCACCCGCGGCGTTCTTAACTTAGGTCCGCAGCCAACCCCCGTAAGGCAACATCTCCAGATAATGACCAATCTCCTCATCAATGTCGACCACGTCGCGACGTTGCGCAATGCACGGCGGGAAACCTTCCCCGATCCGATACATGCCGCGGCCTTGTGCGAGACGGCCGGCGCCGATGGAATCGTCTTTCATCTTCGTGAGGATCGCCGTCACATTACGGAACGCGACGTCAGGCTGCTGAAAGAGTCGGTAAAGGGCAAGCTCGATTTTGAGCTGTCGACGGATGACGGGGTCGTGTCCATCTGCTGTGACGTGAAGCCTGACCTGGCTACGCTCGTACCGGAGCGTCGCCAAGAGGTCACGACGGAAGGTGGCCTCGACGTGGTAGGAAATCAAGCGAACTTGACGAAGGTCATCGCTCGACTCCTTGAGGCCGGCGTACCCGAGATTGCCCTATTCGTCGACCCGGTGATTGGTCAGGTCGAAGCGGCCGCCGACGTAGGGGGCACTTGCGTCGAACTCCATACGGGAGATTTCGCGAATGCCGAATCGCCGCAGGAGCAGCTTCGTCTCGCTCGCGTCCTGGCGGACGCATCGAAAAGAGCGCACCAACTCGGTCTCGCCGTCCACGCCGGGCATGGTTTGGATTATCGCAATTACCACGTCTTCAAAGAGGTCGTGCCGTACGTCGCGGAGGTGTCCATCGGATTCGCTGTCGTTGCGCGGGCCGTTTTGGTCGGGATCGAACGGGCCGTTCGCGACATGCGTCTCCTTGTAAAGGGATACTAAAACGGGAAACAGAGCATGGACGTCGAACCGACTCGTTCCGACCCGATACCTGAGGATCACCGTAGCGGATACGTCGCCTTGATCGGCGAACCGAACGTCGGCAAGAGTACGCTGATGAACGCACTCGTCGGTCGAAAATTGTCCATCGTCACGCGCAAGCCGCAGACGACCCGTCATCGCGTACTCGGGATTCTCTCCGACGAGAAGCACCAGATCATCTTTCTCGACACGCCGGGTATCGTCAAGCCGCGCTACCGCCTCCACGAATCGATGATGCACGAGGTGGAAGACGCCATCGCGGACGCCGACCTGCTGCTCTTCATGGCGGACGCCGTGCAGAGCAGACCCGACGAATTCGGCCTCGACTTCATTCGCGGAAAAGGCGCCCTACTCGTTCTGAACAAAATGGATCTCATTCGTCAGGAGGAGGCCCTGCCGCTCGTGGATGCCTACACGAAGATCCGCGGATTCGATGAGATCGTCCCCGTCTCCGCCAAGACTGGGTTCCAACTCGACGTGCTGATGGAGGAAATCGTCAATCGACTCCCGCCGGGCCCGCCCTTTTATCCGAAAGAGATGATAAGTGAGCATCCCGAGCGTTTTTTCGTAGCGGAAATAATCCGAGAGAAGATTTTTGAAATATACCGGGACGAAATTCCGTATTCGACACAGGTAAACATCGTCCGTTTCGAAGAGCGCACCGGGGAAAAGGACCTTATTTCGGCTGAAATCGTCGTCGAGCGCGACACGCAGAAAGGCATCATCATCGGAAAGGGCGGTTCGGCTCTGAAAAAAGTCGGCGTCGCTGCGAGGGCGGACGTCGAAGGGTTTCTCGAGCGAGCAGTCTATCTTGAGCTGCACGTAAAAGTCCGAGAGGACTGGCGCAACCGGTCCTCCTTCCTTCGATCCTACGGCTTCCGAGCTTGATGCCGCGCGACTGCGCAAGCCGAATCACCTCGCTCGATCGGCGTGAGTCGGCCCACCCCGCAGACGCCTGACTAACCCAGGTTGACGCGAAACGCTTGTTCGACCACGAGGCGTCGTTCCGCCGGCACCATCGCTTCGGCTACGAAGTGAGAGGCGAACTCCCGTCGCAGCGGATAGTCCCGGCGTAATGCAGCGAAACGGCTGCCGTCAACGGCCTCCGGACGCACGATCGCCCGCAATGCCGTATGATCGCGTTCGATGTCGTACATGCTTCGAACGAACATGTCGTGCCACTCCGTTTCCGGGAGTAGCGGATCGGGCGCAGCGATGCGAACACGTCGGCCCGAATTTCCCAAGCAGGGATCGAAAAACGTCTCATTCTGAGGAATCTCGTACGTATTTTCGGTCTCAAATTGATCGAATGGATGGCGGAGAAAATCACGGAGTGCACGGTAGAGCATGCGTGCGCCGCGAATTTTCGCGTCATACGCATACCCTGCGACATGCGGCGTGGCGAGATCAGCGCGGCTTACTAGCTCCGCATTCGGCTCAGGCTCGTTCTCCCACACGTCGAGAACTACGCCGGCGGGACCACGGCGATCACGGAGGCTGCGAGCCAGTGCATCGTTGTCGACGACGGCTCCTCGAGACGTGTTTATGAGCCACGCACCGGGCTTGAACTGCTTCAAACGCGACTCATCGATCAGGTGGTACGTGGGATGCAATCCCTCGAGAACCAGGGGCACGTGCAGCGTAACGACGTCCGCCGATTGAAGCACGTCGCCCAGGGGCCGGAAATCTCGGCTGCAGTCCCCTGCATTCTCCGATTCCTGACGAGGCGGATCATTGAGCAGCACGTCGGAGCCGAAGCTTGGGAGACGCTCCGCGAGTCGCCCTCCGATCTCTCCTACACCAACGATCCCCACTTTTTTTCCCCGGAGACGCTCGCCTTTTCGGATCGCAAGGCGAAGGAGCGCGGCCATCACGTAATCGGAGACGGAGTCCGCGTTGGATCCCGGCGCGTACGCGAATGCGATACGCTCCTTGTGCAGATACTCGAGGTCGACGTGGTCGGTCCCGATCGTCGCCGAACCGACGAATCGAACTGTGCTGTTTGCCAGCAGTTTGGCATCGACGCGCGTAACGCTACGAACGAGTACGACGTCCGCGTTCTGCACGTCTTTAGGGCTTATTTCCCGTCCGCCTACACGCCTGATGTCACCGAACTCCCCGAAGAGTTCCTGCACGCACGGAATGTTCGCGTCCGCAACGATCATCATTTCCGGCATAGGAGTTGCGAAGCGTGACTTCGAAGGTGGACGTCAGTCGGACGCGTAAAAATTCCGATAATCCGCCGTACATTCGAGAACGGCGAGGTCATTCGACGATAAATATCTGGATGAAAGACGAATCTCGAATGGTTTGGCACGGCATGAAGGTCGAATGAAGGCGTTTATCGATCCTCATAACATCTTGTGTTTACAGAAATTAACAACTGTCTCAATTCTGGAAACCTGAAGATGTACACGTCGTTGTATCGCGAACGCGCTCCGGATGCGTATCAACCATGTTGGTGCCGATCATGGGCGCGTCGGGAGCATGCCTTCGCTCTCGAAAGCGAAACTCAGACTGCGACAACCCTATCACCCACCCCGCGGACTTTATGAGCAAAAAGCACTTGCCGGGATACCTCCTCGTCGCGATGCTGCTGCTATTCGTCGGCTCTTTTGCCATCCATGGCAGCCTCAAAGGTCAGACGCTCTCTAGCGCATTCATACCCGTCGCCGAGGAGACCGGACCGAAGATCACGCTCAAGGAAATCGAGGAATCCGAAGTACGAAATTTTGAGTACGAGGATCTGTATTACTCGATCCGAAACGATCCTCAGAAAATCAGGCCGCTTCCGCCCGACAGGATAGACGTCGAAACGCTTTGGCTCGCGCGATGCATCTATTCCGAGACCAAGCGCCCCGACGAAATGGAATTGGTAGCGTGGGTCGTCCGCAATCGCGTAGAGACCGAATATCGCGGGCGGAATTCTTATCGCGACGTCGTCCTGGATCCTTACCAATTCAGTGCCTTCAATCCAAGCAGCCGTAAACGCTGGTTCTACTCCGATTTGGATCCGGCGACCGAGATTCGCAGCTGGCAAAAGGCGCTTGCGATCGCCTATACGGTACGTCAGGCCGCACCGACGTACCGCCCCTTCTCGATCAAGACGCGCCACTTCTACAGCGAGCGTTCGATGGTCGGACGTCAGCATCCTGAGTGGGCACTCGGGAAGACACCCGTCATGCCGCTGCGCGATTTCGCGCTGGACGAGCGGCGCTTCAGGTTCTACGACGACGTCTCGTGAAATCCTTTTCGTGACGACGGCTCAGGCGCGGCCTCTCTTGCACGTCGACGACTTCACGCCGGAAGAGATCGTCGGGAACGTCGTTCGACGCCTGGGACCATCGCGGCGTTCGGCCCATCTCAGACGAATTTCCGCGCATGGTCAATGGGAACGCCCCACTACGGAAGGCTACAATCCGACCCCGAGCGACAGCATCACGGCGTTGAGCCTCTGACTTCCGTCAGGCGAGATCGTCACACCGCCGATTTCGTAGGAGTCCTGCGTAAAGCGCGTGATCCCAAACGTGTACTTCAGCTCGGGAAATAGTTTGATTCCCACGAGACCGAGCTCTACGCCGATACCCGCTCCACCCGCCAGGCTGAATGACTTCAGTCGGTCCTCGTCGTCCGTGCCGGCCGGGAACCGCAACACGGGACCAGCCATGACGTACGGAGTGACAATCGGTACTCCCAGCCTGATCCGCAGATCGACGGGAATCTCCAGCATCGTCACGACCTGTTCTACCCGAAATGGATCCACGCCGATTCGGGCGTCGTCGAAGACCTCCCCCACGTCCGTGTAGCGCAATCCCGGCCGAATCGCAACGGGTCCGACGGGAAGATCAAACCAGAGGTGCAGGTGCCAGCCTGTCGCATTCTCAAACGTGGCCTGGCGGTCGCCTGTATCAACGTCGCTGAGAGAGTTGAAATTTGCGCCCACCGATATCCCCAGGCCCTGCGCGCGCGCGGAGTACGTGAGGCCGGCCGAGACGAAAAGGAGAGCGGCAAACGTCGATATCGCAAGGCGTCTGAACATGAGTCATCGTCGAGAAGGTTCGTAGATCCCCCAAGGTAGGGCGAAGATGTCAGTGCAACATGCACCCATTATGCGAGTTTCTCGCTGCTGCCGGCCCGAACAAAGCCGTAACATTTGATGAGCGCGCCTGTCTTAGAGAAAAGGCATTCGAGATCGACGGACTGATACATGAAAATAGGAATCACGTGCTATCCGGTATATGGCGGTAGTGGCGTCGTCGCCACGGAGCTCGGCAAAGCCCTGGCCGATCTGGGCCACGAAATTCACTTTATCGCGTATTCCATGCCCTTTCGGCTGGGACACGTCACCGAGAACATTTTCTTCCATGAAGTGAACGTCAACGTCTACCCGCTCTTCGAGTACCCCCCATACTCGCTGGCTCTTACGAGCAAAATGGTGGACGTTGCCAAATTTGAACAGCTCGACATTCTCCACGTGCATTATGCCATCCCGCACGCGACGAGCGCCGTACTCGCCAGAGACATCTTGGCCAAGCAGCGCATTCACGTGCCCGTCGTGACGACGCTGCACGGAACGGACATCACGATCGTGGGCCAGGACCCCTCCTTCGCCCCCGTCGTGAATTATTCGATCAACGAATCGAACGGAGTAACGTCCGTGTCGAAGTATCTTCAGCAGGAGACGTTTCAGCACTTCAACGTCGATCGAGACATCGAGGTCATTCCGAACTTCATCGATACCGAGCGGTTCGTGCGAATGAACAAGAGCCACTTCAAGCAGGCCCTCTGTCCGGACGGCGAGAAAGTGCTCGTGCACGTCTCCAACTTCCGCCCCGTCAAACGACCGGGCGACGTCGTCCACGTCTTTCATCGGCTGCGCACCGAAGGCCTCCCGGTTAAGCTCTTACTCGTAGGCGACGGGCCCGACCGAATGCCGACCCAGCGTCTTGCCCGCGAATTGGGTGTCTACGACGACATTCGCTTTCTGGGCAAACAGGAGCCCATTGAGGAGATCCTCTCGATTGCCGACGTCTTCATCATGCCGAGCGGATCCGAGACGTTCGGCCTCGCTGCCCTCGAGGCCATGGCGTGCTCCGTTCCGGTGGTCTCCAGCGATATCGGAGGGCTGCCCGAGCTCAACATCGACGGCGAGACGGGCTTTCTTTGTCGTCTCGGGGACATCGACATGATGACGGACCGCACGCGGCGGATCCTGGAAAACGAGGAGCTTCAAGCAAAGATGGGTCAAGCGGCTCGTAGCCGTGCCGTGATTGAGTTCGATCAAGATCGCATCGTACCCATGTACGCGTCGTACTACGAGCGCATTTTGGAGAGCTCGTTTCAAGGCGCCGAGGTCACGATGTAACGCCGTTACCGAGCGTGCGCCAGAATCGTAACTCTGATGTGACGGTGCGATAGCGGCGGCACTCGGACGCTCCGCTTAAGTATCAATCTTGATACGCAGATGGGCATCTATGCCACGTACTCCCATCCAGTTGTTCGAAACGAGGAACGATGCAGAAGGTAATTAAGGAGGCCCCCGCTCCGCGGCTGTCGCCCCGGATCGAAAATCTCACTTCGCGCCCAAGCAAGACACTCACCAAAATCCTTCTCCTCCCTTTTCGAAACGGTGAGGCGGTGAACAAGCATCCTGAACTGGCGTCATTTCTAAACGATGGGTGGACGATCAGCAGTGCCGTACCACGGATCGTGGAAACCGAAGGTACTCGACTTCTCGTCGTCTTAGTGAAGCCCGAGCAGAAAGCTAGACTTAAGCGAATCAAGTAGCGACCTCTCGCGCGTCACAGGGCCGTAAATCCATGCGTAAGGAACGGGTTCGAGCGTCGCTCACGCCCAATCGTCGTGTCCGGCCCATGCCCGGGATGGACGCGGACGTCGTCTCCAAGCGGTATGAGCTTCTCGAAGATCGTGCGCATCAATTCCGGCAGTGAACCGCGCCATAGGTCGGTCCGTCCGATCGAACCCTGGAACAGCACGTCACCCGATACGATCGATCGGGACGCTGGATGAAAGTACGAGATAGAGCCAGGTGAGTGGCCGGGGGTGTACACCACTTCCAGCCGATCGCTGCCAAATTCGATCACGTCGCCGTCGGCAAGAAAAAGCGTCGTCTCCGGAGGTCGGTCGACGTCCACCCCAAAAAGACTGGCCTGTTCTTCCGCACGGGCCAACAGGGGGAGGTCTTCCCGATGCATCTGAAAGCTCATCCCGAAAAAGTCGGCGAAGTGAGCGCATCCGAAGACGTGATCGATGTGCGCGTGCGTGAGGAGAAGGTGCCGCACGTCGAGCTCGTTCTCAGCCACGTAAGCGTCGACGACCTGCATCTCCTCCGCGGTGGAGCAGCTCGGATCGATCAGCACGGCTTCGCCGTCGCTTTCGCAGATGAAGCAGTTCGTCTGGAACGGATTAAACGTGAATCGCCGAACGTTCATTCGCGGTATACGGGCCCCGGATTCGCCAAGGTCCTGAACAAGCCCGTCGGACTAACGTTTACGGCGCACCCGCAATCACTGCGCCCGAATGCGCGCCGAACGCTCGGCTCGATCGCGTATGAAACGACTTCACGGCATGACCCTCAGAATGCTGCCCGGTCCCCTTTTGGGCTGGCTCTGCACGCTGACGTTTCTGTTGCTGATGCAGTTCTTGATCAAGTACCTGCCCGACATTGCAGGGAAGGGTCTGCCCTTCTTCGTCATCGCCGAGCTCATCGCGTACAACCTCGCGTACATGGTCGTGCTGGCCGTGCCCATGTCGATCCTGATCGGAACGATGATGGTGTTCGGCCGCCTTGCCGAGACCAGGTCGTATGCCGTGATCAAGTCGGCGGGGATATCGCCGCTCCAGCTGATCTGGCCGTCGATCGTAGTCGGTCTTCTACTCACGGTGGGGATGACCTACTTCAATAACGTCGTGCTGCCGGAAGCCAACTTTCGCGCGCGAAACTTATGGCAGGACATCCGCCAGAAACGGCCCGGCTTTGCGTTGCGCGCCGGCATGTTTTACGACGGACTCAGCAAGTACAGCATCCTCGTTCAGAACGTGTCCGAGAACACGGACGTTCTCGACGACGTGCTCATCTACGACTACACGGCTGAAAATCGATCCCAAACGGCGATCAAGGCGCGCGAGGGCAGGATTCGAGCCCCTGAAGGTCGCTCGGAGCTCGTCCTGACTCTCTACGACGGCGAGATGCATCGCTTGCTCCGCAATCAAAAGCCGGGATTTGACGAGCGGTACGAACGCATGGCCTTCGCGCGGTATGAAATGCGGCTGGACGTCTCCGATTTCGCATTCGAGCGAACTGATCCACGAGAAGGCTATCGATCGGATCGCACGATGCGGACGCGTGACATGGTTCAACTCGTCGACTCGCTCATGCGCAGCGTAGAGCAGTCGAAGACAAAACTGGCACGGAGCGGTTTGGCCCTGGTTGCGCGACGGGGCGGGCTAGGCACGGACGGACTTCTTGGTGCTCAGGGCGCCGCTCGCCCGTCATTGACGTCGACGCGCGCCGTGCTTCGAACGGCCGACAGCACCCGGCACCGGGCCATCTACGACGCCGCGGTCAATCATGCACGGTCATCTCGAGCCCTCGTTGACGATGCGCGACGCAACATCGAGTGGGAGATCCAGCGGGCCGATCGGTTTCGAGTGGAGATCCACAAGAAGTTCTCGATCGCCGTGGCCTGCCTCATCTTCGTCCTCATCGGTGCGCCGCTGGGCCTCAGCATACGCCGAGGTGGACTTGGAACCGTCGGCGCACTCGCCACGGCCATTTTTCTGTTCTACTGGATCACGCTCGTTCAGGGCGAGAAGCTGGCCGACCGCGGATTTCTTACCCCATGGATCGGCATGTGGGGCGCGAACATTGTCATGCTGGTGCTGGGACTCTGGTTGATGGCGTACGTCACGGCGGATCTTCGCGCGACGCTCCCTCTCCGGCAGCGTCTCCTGAAGAAGTTCCGTGGACCCGCCTGATGCTCTATCTGGTCCCCACGCCGATCGGCAATCTTGAGGACATGACCCTCCGCGCGCTGCGCGTCCTGCGCGAAGTCGACCTCATTGCGTGCGAGGACACCCGAACGTCCGGCATTCTTCTTTCCCACTACGAGATTGAAACGCCACGTACGAGTTACCATGAACATAACGAGGCCACGAAAGCGCCTATTCTCATCGATCGGATGCGAGCCGGCCAGTCGATTGCGCTGATCAGCGACGCCGGATCGCCGGGCATTTCCGATCCCGGCTTTTACCTCGTTCGCGAATGTGTTCGCAGCGAGATTCAGGTCGTTCCGCTCCCCGGCGCCACGGCTTTCGTACCTGCCCTCGTAGCTTCGGCCCTCCCGGTCGATCGATTCGCCTTCGAGGGCTTTCTCCCCGTCAAGAAGGGCCGTCGAACGAGGCTCGAGGAAATCAAGACCGAGTCCCGGACCATGATTTTCTACGAATCGCCCCACCGCCTCGTAAAGACGCTGACGCAATTAGCTGAGACGCTGGGAGAGGATCGTCCCGCGTCGGTATCGCGTGAACTCACGAAACGATTTGAGGAGATCCGACATGGAACGCTTCGGGACTTGCACTCGTATTTTGCCGAACAGACGAAGATCCGAGGCGAGCTCGTCGTCGTGGTAGCCGGTGCCGGCGTAACGTCCACTCTTTGGAAAGAATAGCAAGTCGTTCCGATCGCATCCCGGCTTCCGGTGCGTACCCGCTACGGTGACCGCCCGCACGACGCTTCGCAGGGGATGCCGGTCGCAGGGGATGCCGGTCGCAGGGGATGCCGGTATCCAAGCGTGCGAATGGGAGACCCGACGTCAGCCACTCGACGCCGGTTACTTTGCCATCCAGATCCCGCCGATTAGGCCGGTCCCGTCTCCCGCCGATTAGGCCGGTCCCGTCCTTGAAACGCGCTCGTAACGTAAGCGTTGCAGTGGTTTGAGATTCGTAAGGGAACGCAGAGATTGATGAATTGGAAACCGGTTGATCGCATCATAGCGGGCGCCGTCTTCGTGTGGGCTTTGGTCCTGTACGCGCTGACGGTCGCTCCGACGGCGTCGTTCTGGGACGCCGGTGAGTTCATCGCGATCGCGAACAAGCTTGAGGTCTCGCACCCTCCGGGCGCGCCGTTTTACATGCTCGTCGGGCGCCTGTTTTCGATGTTCGTTCCCCTCGAGTATGTGGCACTGTCGATCAACCTCGTCTCGGTCCTCGCGAGTGCCGTCACGGTGCTCTTGACGCATCTCATCATCGTTCGGCTCGTTCGGGAGTGGCAGGGTACGCCCGACACGTGGACCACCTCGGAACGTATCACGGCGCTTGGAGGCGGTGCGATTGGCGCGTTGACGTTCGGAGCGACGGACTCGTTCTGGTTCAATGCCGTCGAAGCCGAAGTCTACGCGATGTCGATGCTCTTCACGGCCGTCGTCGTTTGGATGATTCTGAAATGGAGTGAGGAAGCGCGAATCGAGGAGGCACTTTGGGCGGGCGGACAACATCCGTTCGGACTTCGATCGAACCGCTACCTCGTCGTCATCGCCTACCTTTTCGGAATTGCGATCGGCGTTCATCTGCTGAATCTGCTCGCCATCTTTTTCATCGCGCTGATCTTTTTCTTCACGGAGATCGACAGGCCGGAGTGGGATCACTTTCGACGTTGGCGGGGCATCGTCATCGCGGGGCTCGTCTCTGCCGCAGCCTTCCTGATCATCTACCCGGGGATCGTGCAATACTTGCCGACGATTGCGGGGATGATGCGATCGCTTCCTCTATTCTTGTCGATCGTCGTCGGGGTGATCGTATTCGGCATCTACTATACGCATACACGCCACATGGTGGCTGCCAATCTCGTCATGGTCGCGATCACCGCCGTATTGATCGGCTACTCCTCGTACGCTGTCATCTTTATCAGGAGTGCGGCCGATCCCCCCATCGACGAGAACGACCCGGAGACGCTCGAAGCCATCGTTTCGTACTTGAAACGTGAGCAGTACGGAGCGACGCCCCTGCTAAAAGGACCGACGTACAACGATCGTACAGGGACCGTCGATTACGAGGCGGAAGCCTTGTTCCCTCGCCGGTATTCAACCGATCCAAGTCACATTCGCGTTTACTCCCAATACGATTCGGATTGGCAATTCTTCTGGAAGTACCAGGTTGGTCATATGTACGTCCGGTACTTCCTCTGGCAGTTCGCCGGGCGGGCAAGCGACGTTCAGGACGCACCGCCTGCGACCGGTTTCAGGTTCATCGACGATCGCGCCGGAGCCAACGAGTATCTAGTCCAAACTCCGAGCGAAGAGGCGGCTCGAAACACGTACTTCGTTCTCCCGCTTCTGCTCGGCTTGATCGGGGCCGGCTATCACTTCAATCGTGACTGGAAGCGGGCATTCAGCGTCCTGACGCTGTTTTTGATGACCGGCATCGGCATCATTCTGTACCTCAATCAGACGCCGTTGCAGCCACGAGAACGAGATTATTCCTACGTGGCCAGCTTCTTCGCATTCAGCCTGTGGGTGGGAATCGGGGCGACGGGGCTACTCCAGCTCACCCTGGAATCGATCCACGACCGGCTGAAGCCGCACGCCGTGCATGGCATGCTCCTGGGGTTGGCCGGTCTCGTCCTCCTCGCCGTTCCCATCTGGATGACGATCGAGAATTACGACGATCACGACCGTTCAGGGAATTACGTCGCCCCCGACTACGCGTACAACATGCTGATGAGTCTGGAGGACGACGCCATCATTTTTACGAACGGTGACAACGATACTTTCCCGCTCTGGTACCTTCAGGAGGTCGAGGAAATTCGACGGGACGTCCGCGTCGTGAACCTCTCGCTTCTCAATACGTCCTGGTACGTACGCCAGCTCAAGAATCAAGCGTCGAGAGAGTCCGCGCCCTTGCCGATCTCGATGTCGGACAGCCAGATCGACAATCTTACGGTCGTTCGGTGGGATCCGCGCGAAGTGGAGCTACCGGTAGAACTCGACCGGATTCAACAGCAGTCGGAGCTGTTTCTTCCCATGGAAGACTCGTCCATCATCATGAGCCCCATGCGGTGGCGTCTAGAGGGTCGACCGTACAACGAGCAGTTCAACATCCTCTATGCGGCAGACCAGGCGGCATTGGACATTATTGCCACGAATGCTCGTCGGGCTTGGGAGCGGCCGATTTATTTCGCCGTAACCGTGAGTCCGGACGGACAGCTCGGCCTACAGAATTTTTTCCAGATCGAGGGGCAGGCCTTTCGAATCGTGCCGATCAAACACGAGGAACGTCTGGGCCGCGTCGTACCGGAGATCACGCCCGAACGCCTGATGAACTTTCGCTTCACCAATCTGGCGAATCCGAACGTCTATTATGACGAGAACGTTCGCCGGATGATAGACAACTATCGCAACGTGTTCGGTCATACGGCGCAGTCCATTGCTCAACAAGGACAGTCGGAACGCGCCCTGGCGCTGCTCGACACCCTGATGACGAACGTCCCGTTTGACACGATTCCAGGTGACGAGCGGTCCTATCTTCTTCTCTCGCGCGCCTTCGAAGCCAGTGGCGCGCCGGAACGCGCCATTGCGTTGATGAAACAAGCCGAGCCCGTCATTTTGCATCGGCTCGCTAACGTGCAGTCCGACCAGGATCTCAGGTATGCCTCACAATTCATACAGATACTTCGTGCATCATATCTCGATCTAGGAGCCTTTGACGAGGCTTCCGAATTCAGTTACCGCATTGCCGACGTGTTGGAGGATTCGACGTATCGACAGAGTCCGGAGGACTTCCGGCGACTCTATGAGAACGCGATGCAGGACGGTGCCGCGCCAACGGGCTCGTAGCACCGGCGAGTGCAGCCGAAAGTGGAAAATGATAGATCAGGCTAGCTCCTGTTTTAGGCGCGCTTAATAATCTGGAGCCTATATTTCCTCTGAGTATCATACGCCGGTTGACTGGGGAGGAATTTGCGTCTATATTTTTGATTATCTAGGCTTAGCATTCGCTGCTAGTTGT